>JAYTOL010000060.1:0-201212 GCA_043747815.1 Deltaproteobacteria bacterium | reverse complement strand
TCGATTTCGGCATCGTCAAGGTGAGCGTCGGTGGGCTGGACGCCTCGATTTCCCCGAGCGCGACGCGCACGGGGGCGCTGATCGGAACTCCCTACTTCATGAGCCCCGAGCAGGCCGAAGGGGTGGCATCCGTCGATTTTCGAGCGGATCTGTGGGCGCTGGGCGTCATCGCATTTCGATGCCTGCTGGGTCGGCTGCCTTTCCGCGGAGACAGCGTCGGTCGGCTCATTCTCGAGATCTGCAGTCACCCGTTGCCTGTGCCGTCTGAGCTGGGGCCGGTGCCCGAGGGCTTTGACGCCTGGTTCGCCCGCGCCTGTGCGCGCGATCCACGTGCGCGTTTTGACTCCGCCAAGCAAGCCGCCGACGAGTTCGACCGCCTCGGTGGGCAGCCAGCGTCGTTCGAGCGCCAGCTATCACTAGCCGCGGTTCTAGAAGCGAGCGCGGATGCACCCCTGCCCACCAGCCGTACGCAGCCCGGCCCCGCCGAGCTCCGTTCCGGTCGGCGTGGTCTCTCAGCGCGCGTCGCCGTGAGCTTGCTGGGGGCTGCGCTGGTGCTTGGCGGTCTAATCTGGCTGATCGGGGGCGGTCGTGCTCAGAGCAACGCAGGCCCTGCGCCGGTGGAGGGTGCAGCAGCGGCCAGTGCGCACCCTGTGGCGGCCGAGCTGCTGCCCCCACCGCCGGTCCCCGAGGACCCCGCCGCGCTGCCGCTGCCCTTGAACCCGCCAGCGCCGCTGCTCGCGCCGTCGAGCCCCGCCGTTCCCCCGATCGGCGAAGCTACGCCATTGAAAGCCAGCGCCGTGCCGAAAAAATCACGGCGTCCTCGCGGCCCGCCCGTCCCGCGCGAGGCGGCGTCGTTGTCGCGGAAGAGCGGGGCTACGCGCAGCGAGCGCCCCCAGCGTGAACGCCCGAGCCCAGCCGCGGAGGAGGGCGCTCCTGGCCCCACGCGCGAGCGAGCCCCACCGGGGGTCGATCTCGGTATTTGAAGTGAGCGGCGACCGAGCCGTCGGGCTCGACGAGGGCTCCCGCGCTAGCGATGCGAGGTCTAGCGATTGACCAGCGCTGCGATCGCGCGCTCGAGCCGCGAGCGCAGGCTGCTCCCCAAAATGACCGACGCGATGATACAGGGCTCTCCGTCGCGAGCTGTGAAGGAGTGCGCCGTATCCCTCGACCACTCGGCGAGGTCGCCGGGGCGATGGGTGTTACCCCGCTCGTCCGTGTAGCTGCCTTCGAGCACGAGCGCGCGCTCCGCGCCGAGCCCACGAGGCCGGAGCAGCGTGACGCTCGGACTCAAGCGGACCAAGTTGGACTTTGCCAACTTCAGCGCGGGCCCGCCCCGTAGCGGCAGCCGGGACACGCCGGGTTGGCCAGCGGCGCGCCAATTGCTCGGCTCCCTCAGCCGGGTCAGCTCGGCGATGACGCTGTCTTCCGTGACATCGAGCAACTGCGCGACGCGAGCGAAAAAAGGCGCGTACCGCTGGGGCGGCTCCAGCACGAACCTCGCGAGCCGGGCCGGCGCCTCGGTGAGCATGGACTCGGGCAACCGCACATGGACTGCCTCCACCTCCACCGCGTCGGACAGCGCGTCCTCGAGCGCCAGCAGGCTGCGCTCGGCCAGCGCCGAGCTCTCACCCTGCTCGGCAGCGCTCCGCTCGACAGGCGGCCGTGATGGCGGATCCCCCACCCACTCGTCGCGATGCATGGCCTCGCGAACGAACCGCGGCAGCGCCCCCGGGTCGCTCATCCCCCGGCACCGAACTTCTGCCTCAGCGCTTCCAACGCCGCCCGCGTTCGAGATTTCACGGTGCCCGCGGGGATCCCGAGCCGCTCGGCGATCTCCAGCGTGCTCAGCCCTTCAAAGTAACCGAGGATGAGCACCTGCTGCTGAGCTTCGGGCATCTTGGACAGGCGCTGGCGCAATCGATATCGATCCACCAGCGAGGTGGGGGTGGCACGCGGCACCGACTCCATCACGGCGCCCAGCGCCCGCCCCACGGATTTGAGGCGATCGAGCGCTCGACTCCGCGCCCGCATGAAGAGCCACGCGCGTACGCTCCCGCGCCCTGCCGAGTACTCGGCACAACTCCTCCACGCCTCGAGAAATATATCGTGCGTCAGATCCTCGGCTTCCTGCGCGCTGCGCAGCATGGTGCGGGCGAGCGAAAACACCGAGCGCGAATGGCGCCGGTACAAGGCCGCCAGCGCAATGACGTCCCCCTCGGTCATACGCGCGAGCAGATCCGGATCCGGCACTTCATCGGCTTGCAGGTGCGACGCGGCCACGACGAAAACGATACCGCCTGGTTAGCCGAACGCCAACCGGCCGTTGCCAAAATCGTCCACTGCTGACGATTGCGGTGATCCAAAACGAGCCGCCCAGCGTATTGCCGTAGCGCGGTCATCGGTCTGTCGCGCCCGCTGGCGCTCCGGCTGATGCGGCGGCCCTCCTGCGCCGCCTCGACCTCACGTTACAGCACGCCCCTCGACCCTCACGTGCTTGAGCGTTCTGGCGATCGTGGTCATGCACTTCAGGTGTGTCCGCTGCCAATCCACCGTGGAGAACAACACCAGAACAGGCTTGCCGTTCGCGTCGAGAAGCTTGATCAGGCTCAGCAACGGACCCACCGTCGCCGAGTTCATATACTCGAGCCGAGTGAAGTCGACGGTCACCTCCGCGTCCTTCAAGCGTTGCGCCGCTTCCCTGTTTACCGAATCGATAAATGCGGCGGGCTGGGCGGAGTCGCTGACACCACGCCAAGAAATCAACGCACGCGTTCCCACCATCGACACCCGGATCAGCAGCCCGTCCTGCTCATATCTCCACTCCGTCATGGCGTCCTTCTGGTGGCCGTCATGGTTACGATACCGTCCTCGTAGGTGCCCGTGAGCTCGAACCGACCCTCGAAAGCCATACGATACAGCCCCAATTTGCCGCTCTCCCCCGGGCACGCGACGAGCTGTTGGAGGCGCCCGAGATAGAGAGCCTCCTTGTCGGGCGTTCCTCTGATCTCCTGGACGCGGGTCAGAAGCCCCTCGACTGCCGCGCGGTTGGTCGAGCCATTGATGACCCGTATACACATCCCATCTCCGCAGATGGATACGGAAATGCGGATGGTCGGCGCAGCGATCACGCCGTCACCGTATTTGACGGCGTTCTCCACTAGCTCGGAAGCCGTGATCATGGCCGCCGTGCGCAGCTCTGGCGAATAGTCCGAGAGGGCTTCGGCGACCTGCTGGCGAATGGCGCGGACCCAATGCCAGGCAGGTTGAATCTCTGTTTCAATCAGCGATCGTGCCACGGTCTCGCTCATCGTTTACCGTCCTCAAAGGCGCGCCGAGTGGAACCTGCGTCTGCCTCCGCTCCAGGCGCTCACGCGCTGCCCGCCCTGGCGCGCTGCAAGTCAACAGGTGCGCTGCACGAGCAGAAAGGTGACGTCGTCATCGCAGCAAAAGGCATCCAAGGCCGAAACCAGCCTGGCCTTTACGGTTTGAATCGAATCCCCGTGCATATCAGCCAAGAGCCCCTCCAACCGACCCTGCCCGAACATCTCGGGTGGAGGCCGCGCATCGCCGGCGCCCCTTCGCCCCCGTACCGCTTCGGTCACCCCGTCAGTAAAGAGTAGCATGACGTCGCCGACGCGCATCTGGAGCGAGGCGTTCGCCAGCAGTTGCCCGATCGGGGACACGAGCCCAAGCCACACCCCTTCGGTAGGTATGACCTCGACGCGTTCCGAATCGGCGCGGTAGACGAGGATATCTTGATGGAGGCCGGAGAACCTGAAGGTACCATTCTCGTCACCCTTCAGGACCGTCATCGTCACGTGCTTGGTATCATTCAGCTTCCGAACGTTCCTGAGCAGGACATCGTTGAGAATCGAGAGCAATCGATCGGGTGCGAGGGCTGCGTCTTGCTCAATCGCCATGTGAATGGCGGTCTGCACCATCATCATGACCAGGCCGGCGCTGACACCGTGACCTGATACGTCGCCGATGACTATCCAGTCGCCCTGTCCGGTGCTGATCACATCGTAGTAGTCACCGCCGACTTCAGCGGCCGGGTTCATGTAGGCCGCGATCTCGTAGCCCGCGATGCTCGGCGCCTTCGGAACTAAGAGCGTCTGTATCTTCTTTGCCAGCTGCATCTCTCCCCAGAGGGCGTCTTTTGCAGTGGTCAACGCTAGGTTTGTCGTATTCAGCGTCTGCATCGCGGCTGACAATTCCTCGGTGCGCCGCTCGACCTTCCTTTCGAGGTCTCGATTCATCTCCTCCTTGACGCGCACTAACTCCTCTTGAGCTCGTCGCGCCTCCCGCTCCTGTTCGAACAGCTCGCGCTGAGTCTCGAACATTAACGCGTTGATGACGGCGACGCGCATTCCGATGAATATTTCTCGAAGAAATTTCTTGTCTAGGTCGGTGTACGGCTCGAGGTTGCTCTTTTTCTCCAACGTCACCAGCCCGTGTAGACTGCCCTCATGTAGGATCGGCAGCAGAATGACGGCATGCGTCTGCGCGAAAAGCGCGCTGAGGGGCTCACGGACCTCTTGATAGCTGGGGTCATGCGGTAACAGGTCGCGCTCGATGAGCTCTCGGTGCCGAATCATGTGGCGCACCAAGCCGTCGCCCAGCGTCAGGTCCATGGGCGGCGGGCTCGACGTCCCCGCCGATTCTCTGAAGACGTCTTGGCTCGCCCAGAAGCAGCGCACTCGCAACGCATAAATGGTGCCAGCGATCGTGTCCCGGGTGGCATGGGCTAGCTTCTCCCGGTCGTTCATCGTGATCGCGACTTCCATGAAGCGGTCGAGCGCTTCCCGGTAGCCGTGCTTCTTTCTTTGAAAGAGGTGGTCAATCCGCGGCTGAAGCAGCGAATAGAGCCAGATCGATGCACCCACGAGCGCGAGCACCACCGCGACAAAGGCGAACCTTTGAAGACCTACCAGCGCGGAGTGGAGGAAGTAGACGCTGGCGGCGACCGGCACGAACGCCAAGACCGAGGTCGAAAGCCACAGCAAAGTCTTGTGTAGCACCGTCTCGATGTCGAGCATTCGGTGCCTGACGATGATGTAAACCAAGATCAGGCAGTAGACACTTTCGAACCAATAGGCGAACGGGTAGAGCGGGATTTCATACGCTGGCAGGTACGCGAGGGAGGCGCTGACGAAGATCGTGAAGCCCGCCATGTAGTACTTGTACTGGTTCTTCTCGACTTGGTTCTTCGTCTGGCGGAAGCGTCGAAAGATCAGATGTAAGCACTTGAGGTAAAACCCCGTCGAAACCAGGACGAACGGATGGTGGAGCGGACCGGCGATGGCGTGACAGCCCCAGTCGTAGCGGTAGATGTCGTGGACGAGGTAGTTGGTCGGAATCGAGAGCCCGAACAGCGCCGCCAGCGCATAGGCCACCGCGAGCCATTTCTTCTGGTCGTCCGCTTTGAGCAGCAGAATGGTAAAGTGAAAGTGCAGCACCCATTGCAGGTTCACTCCGACGTACACCACGCGGTCCCAGAAGAGCGCGACCTCGTCGGTCTGGGAAATGAACATCATCCCGGTCGCGAGCTGCCAGAGGGACGCGCTGAGGCAAAACAAGCCGAGGGTGATATGCAGCGGCGACCGCGGGTTCTTTGCGATCAAAAAGCAGAAGACGAGGATCGACAGCGCGTGGCTCGCGAAAGGCGCAACGGCGTGATAGCTGAAGCTGTACATTGCCGCTCTCCACCACGGCTTGCACGCCCACCGTCTTTCGGGGTAGGCGCGCCAAGGGGTGAGCTCCGGACTGTTTAGTGTCCTCCCCACCTGAACGAGCCGCCACGAGGTAGGCCTTGATCGCACACCTGCCCACCGGCGATGAATATTGCCGCAGGCCACGTTGCTGAAGTTCTCACGGCCGTACCTCAGCCTCTTCGAGCCGAAGGGCGGCGTCGCTCGCCACGAAGAGCTCTGTCTGAGCGGGCTCCGTTCTACCGCTGTCACGCACGACGAAATAGATCCAGCCGTCCGAGCGGAAGTGAGGAAAGAGCGCGTATTGGCCGGGAGCCATGTTCGTGATGCGGGTCGTCTTCCCGCTCTTCAGGTCGAACAGATAGATGTTTGCCCCGCCGCGCTCGGCATATTCGGCGAAGGTCGGATCCTGGGCGTTGTCGAAACCGAGCTCGACGGCGTCGGCAGGGGTGATGTATCGGTAGATGACCAACCAGCGCTCGTCGAATGAGAAAGTCGCCTTGCCGCCTTGCAGGCAGAGCTGACCTGCCCGCTCGAGCGACACCGAGCGCGTGCCCTCGTTGCGGGTAGTGTTGACCCGGTAGAAGGTGTACCCGCTCTGAGTGGCCGTAATGAAGGGGCCGAAGGACGGATCGAAGACTTCCGCCCCCTTGGTGCGGGTCACGAGGAGCTTGCCTGAAGGCGAAAGGGCAGGGTCGCCCTGGAAAGGAGCAGGTAGAGAAATGGGCTCTCCAAGCTCGAAGGAGTTGCCGCGGTTGATGACCGGCGTAAAGTCGAGCGTCGTGTCCGCCGAGAACGGTGCAAAGGGGGTGTGCAGCTGCTCAAAGCCTGGCTCGTCGCTCTCGAACAGCCCGGTGACAGCCCAGTAGTCGCCTCCGTCGAGCGAAGTGGCGAGCTGCTGATACAGGCTGATTCCCTGCTCCGAAAAGCCCGTGCACCCCTCGCGTTCGGCCGTGATGGTCTCGAAACGGCCGTCGAGCACGCTCTGCTTGCACAGTAGCGTCCCCTCCCCTTGGACGAGAAGGCTCGAGTTGTCGGGGAAGAACGTCGGATCGTAAAAAAAGTCCCCCACCATGCGCCGCCCGCCAGCGAGATCGATGAATTGGCCGCCCAATGGCTCGCCGCCCCCGGCCCCGGACGCGATGTAACGGCCGTCGGCGGAGCTCCGCGACCAGAACACCGTTGGTCCATTCTGTGTGTTGTCGTACAACACGCGAATGGTGGAGTTGGGCATGCTAGCCGTCCAACCCGCGCTGGTCGGGTTATCCGACGCGTTGGGCAAGCTCCCCAGACATTTGCTGCCGGTCTCTCCAGGGGCGCAGCCAAACATCAAGAGGGGCGTCTCGAGGTTTTTTGCACGCCACCCCGTGTTGGCTAGCTCGTCGAGCTCCCGAGCGAGCTCCGGGGCGAGCCCCGGCACACAGGGCTCGCCCGGGTCTTCCGGGACGAGCTCTAGCAATCCGGGCAAGTCGCGCTCGAACCATTCGGCAAGCTGATCGAACTCTTCTTGGGTCAGGGGCTCCCCGGCGCGTGGCATACCCACCTGGGCGATGAAGCGCTCGCGGGCGAAGGTGTCGCTCTTTTGGGGCTCGCTGGTGTTCCCGAGCAGGTACGAGAACCACGGCAGGTGGCTGGCTGCCGCGTAGATGCCCGCGCTGCGTGGCGACAGCCGCTCCTTGGATGGCTGCGCTTCCGGGAATTTCTCCAGATCGATGACTTCTAGTGGACCGTACAATTTCTTTAGCTCATGCCGGAGCAAGCACCGATAGCTCTGGTCGACCTGGTCCTGGCTATCCAGACTCGTGTCGCTCAGACACGCTGACGAAAACGCGCGGGTCAGATGCGCCCAGAGGGAGAGCGTGGGCCGAGTGATCGAGTGGCAGGTGCTGCAACGCCCTTCGGTTGCTGCGCCATCGCCTCCGAGCAACGCGAGGACCTGCCGCCCCAGCACGAGGTCGTCGAGGAGGACGGGGTTGCGCAGCACGGGCGGCCCGCTCGAGTCAGGCGCGGTGACGGGAAGCTCGGGCTTGGCCACCACGGACGGTGCGGGCGGTGCGGCAGTGGGTTTCACCGGCGCAGGCTCATCCAGAGTGACCTTTGGAGGAACGAACGGCGCTGGCTCGATGACTGGGAGTTGGGTGAGCGAGGTCTCATCGGACGAGCAGGCAGCACAAGCGAACAACGCCCAGAGGCCTCCAGCCGTGATGGCGACAGACCACGGGGCTCCCTGCGCCGTAGGTCTGAGCGCGACGTGGCGCAATGCGCTGTGTGAACCCGTCGTGGTCGTCTTCATCTCGTCTCCAGGCTTTAGGCGTGAGGTGTCTGCGCTGGGCGTATGCCCAGCGAACGTGCGTGGCGCCGACCGGTGAGCGGCTCCGCTTCGGCGCAATTTCCCTGGCGGACCGTTGCGCTCAGCCAGCCCCGCAGGTGCGCAATTGCAGCACGGTGCTAGCGAGAGCGACGAATCAACGCGCGGCGGGCGATACCAATACGATTATCGTGGCACTTTGGATCATGACAATCGCCAAACGGCTGGAGCTCGAGCGGACTGTCCGCGCGTGACCATCATCAGGGTGCGAAGTGCTGTTCGGTCTCGAGGAACATGCTGCCGAGATCCTCACCGGTAGAAAGCCCAAAGACGTAGTCGCTGTCGATGCGGTCCAGCGTGCGAGCTCGGCTGCGTGCCGGGCGGGCCCGTTCGTCACTGATGATTTCGGTCGAGGACAAGCCAGAAGCCGCGTGCTGATGACAACCGATACAGCTCGTTTCCGCCGCACCTGGCTCGATCTCGATATACGGGTTCGAGCACCAGGTGGGGCCTGTGGGCCCCTCGTGCATGACGGCGAGCGCGTCACCGAGCGACCGCTGGTCGCCGTCGAAGCCGCCGGTGGGGTCCACGTCGCCCTCGACGAAGTCGACGACGCTGCACAACTTGTAGTGATTGAAGGGCGCGGGAATCGAGCCCGGGCGATCCGCCCCAAAGTCGGAGTCGGGGTCCGCCGACCACCAAAGGCTCAGCCAGAACCAGTCGTCGAGCTCCTTGGTCATCACATGGAGACCTGTCAGCCAGTACACGTTGCCGTTCGGGAGCTCGAGCGTGTAGGCGTCCGATTCGCTCGGTGAAGCCTGCTCGTCGCCCCTTTCCCAAGAGGGTTCGTTGCTGGACATCCTCGTCCTCAACGCGTCGCTCGACGTGACGTAGACGTCGAGTGGTTCCGTCACGTCGGCGCGACGAAAGCTGGCCTTGATGATGGCTGCACCCGGTGGAAATGCATCCGCGAGGCAGGCCGGGTCGCGGAGCTGCGAACCGCAGCCCTCGCTCGAGGCGCTGGCTGCCGCGTCGTCCGCCGGTGCGTGCGCCCGCCCTTCTCGGCAGGCAACGACTTCGGGGTAGCTGAGGAGCAAGTGCTGGCTGGCCGCGGGCGAGTAAGTGACACGGGTGAGCCCACCCAGGCCGTGCGCGGAGCTCGCATCATCGATGCCCTCGCTGTACGTCGCGCGGCGTTCCGCGGTCCATGCCTCGAAGTCGGCAACGGCGTCATCGTTCCAACGCCACGCCGCCTCGAGCGCGCCGGGGCTGAAGCGCGCTCGGCGTTTTCGGTCGGCTTCGCCGAGCTCCGCATACAGGCGGCGGAAGATGCGCGTGATGTCGTCGCGCCCGTGCCACGTCTGAAACGCGGGTAGCTCCGCTGCGACCAGCGGCGACAACTCGCCGGCAAGCGCGACCGGAGTGAGCACGCGCTCGGCGATCTGCCAGGCGCGCTCTCGGCGCAGGCGCTGCGAGGCTGCCAAAGCAGACAATTCGGGTCGCAGCGCGGGGTCCGGCGGGTACTGGGCGGGGGTGCCGATGAGCCAGCGATCCACCACGGACAGGGGCTGCTCGAGTCGTCCCACTTGCGCACATTCGCCATCGGAGCCGGGCTTTTGCGCCTCATTCGGTACTGCCGGCGTCGCGTCCTGCGTTACGGGCGCCGTGTCCAGCGCATCGGCTTTCGGCGTGTCGCCGCACGCGAGCGCGGCCCAGCCGCCCGCGAGCGAAAGCTTTGCAAGTGCCCCGAGACCTCTCACCGCCGTGCCTCAGCTTCTGCTCTCCGAAGAGCGCGACATCGCTCGCGAGCATTGAGAGCGCGCACCACGAAGTAGACCCAGCCGTCGGAGCGGAAGTGCGGCAAGAGCGCGTATTGCCCGGGACCCCGGTCTTGCGTGGTCGTCTTCATCTCGTCTCCGTGGTTGGCGGTCGGCGCCTGCGCCGGGCATGAGCCCAACGAGCGACTCGTCACTCAGCCAGCCTGCAGCGAGACTGAACCAATACGATTGTCGAGGCGCTTTGGATCACGACAATCGTGAAGCGCTTCGTCTCGAGAGTATTTTCAGATCCCGAGATCTGCGACGGAGGGAACCTTGGAGGACGGCAGCGGCGCCTTTTCCGCGTTCTCCGTGCGCCGAGGCAGCCGTTTCTTCGATTTAGCCGCTCGTTTTGTGTGCTTGGGGGTCTTCCCGGGCTGCGTTTTGGAATCGACTCGCGCCGCCCCGGCGCGGTCTTCCATCGCCACGGGTTGCTGGCTTGCCTCGGGCTGCGCGCGCACGGCTGAATGCTCGCGAGCCGGAGCCTCAGGTGTAGGCGCCAGCGTGAGCTGGGGGTCCAGTCGCTGCTGGCGCGCCGGCGATAGCGCGTGCTGCTCCCGGGCAGGGGCGGCCACTGGAACACCCTGGAGCCAGCCACGGCCAAGCCCTACGGCGGCGCCGACGAGCGTGGCACCGAACAGGGCGATGGAAGCGGTTTTCACCAGCCTGCGTCGCCGGGCAGCGCGAAGCGTGACCTGCAAGCCGAGCTCGTTCGCCTCGATATCGAGGGCGGGCTCCGCGGCTTCGACGCTCGGGGACGGCTGAGGCGTCCGCTGCGACGCAGGCGCCCCCCCGGCGCCCCGTTCCAGCTGGTTGAACGCGTCCGCGGCCTCCTTGGCAGAGTTGAAACGAGCGGCGGGGTCGCGGGCACACGCTCGCGCAAACCAGTCGTCAAATCCGCTGGGGACGGGCCCTATTTCGGAGGGCACGGGCAGCGGGTCGCTACAAATGGCGAGCGTGATGCGCGTGAGACTGTCGCCCGTGAAAGGTAACTTACCGAGCAGGCATTCGAACGCGATGACCCCGAGCGCCCAGAGATCGGCTCTATAATCTACCGCAACCACTCCGTCGGCCTGCTCTGGGCTCATGAAGTGAGGCGTTCCCATCACGGAGCCCGTGCGCGTCCTCATCGAGGCCTTCGAGGTATCGAAGCGCGTCGTCATGGTCTTGGCGATGCCAAAGTCGAGCACCTTGATCACGGCGTCGTCATCGTTCTTCACGATGAAGATGTTTTCAGGCTTGAGATCGCGATGCACGATGCCCGCTTCATGCGCTCGCGTGAGCGCCCGTGATACGTGGCGGATGACGCGAGCCGTTTCGGCAAGGCTCGAGATGCCGTCCCGCTTCAGACGTTCCGCGAGAGACTCGCCGTCGAGCATCTCCATGGCGATGTAGGGCGTATCGCCGTCCACCCCGTAGTCGAGAATCTGAACGACGTGAAGGCTCCGCAGGGCCGCAGCTGTACGTGCCTCGCGCAGAAAGCGCTCGACGGCATGCGGGTCGATGGCGATGGCGGGGTTGATCAGCTTGAGCGCGACGGGGCACTGCAAGCTCAGGTGGTGGGCTCGCCAGACGGTGCCCATCCCGCCCTGACCCAACTCGGAGATCAGTCGGTACTTTCCGCCAACGACGTCGGCCGACTCGCTACGTCGCATGAATTAAAGCGTAGCAGGCCTGACAGGGGGGCTGCACCGAGTGAGAGCCAGCAACGGGGACAGGGCTGGCTTGCGGACGCCTTTATGAAGGCGCCGGGGCGGTCAGCGGGCCCGCCGGCGGCCTCAACGGCAGAGCTGGACGGAAAATTCGCTGTCGTCAGCTCCGTCCTCTGGATTGGTAGGGGTCTAGCGCGATGTCCAGCGCGTCGCCCCTTCCCCCCGACGCAGCGGACGGGAGGGGGCCGCCGCCTTCCCGCGATGGAGTATCATCGACGCTGGCAAACGAAGTGCACGTGACCAGCCCCGAGAGGCTCAAGGACCATGCGCCGCATGGCGCACGCCAGCTCAGGGTGCAAACTATCGGCACGGCCAAGCGCGCTTGTGTCGCCTGGCTTGTTGCATCGACTGTTGCACCGTTGTTGATAGACGCGCTACCGAGCCCACTATACGCCCGAGTGGGCGGTGTCTTAGCCCGGTGGGCCCTGGCAGATGGAGCCAATGAGCTCTTCGCATTCGTAGTCAGCCCAGCCCGCGCCGAGCAGTAGCCTGAGGCAGTCCGACGAGAAAGCGCCGTTGGGCTCGGTTCCGAACCAGTTGACGAAGGCACCGTTCAGGGCCACGCCGGAATCCTCGCCCTGCCAGAATTCGACCCCGTCGTCGACCCAGGTCCAGGTCGCTTCCGTTCTCGCGTCGGAGCCGCCGACCCACATCTCCTCGCGGAGCAGCGAGCCCAAGAAATTGCTGTCGGCCTCGGTGCGGATGGAGGCGAGATCCCAACCGGGGCCGCGGCTTTGACAACTGTTGCGCGCCGCCGCCCAGTTGAGCTCGTCGCTGACGAGCGCGTAGCAGTGCCCGCTGGGGGCCGTGCTTTCGCCGAGGGCGCAGCGTAACGGGAGCGGCTCGTCCGGGGCAGATTGGCCCGCATCAGCCAGCGCGCGCGCCCCCCCTGCATCAACCCCCCGCTTTTCGACCACGGCCGTCGCCGAGGGTGTGGTGGGGGCTTTCGGGGACCTCGTCGACAACGGGACCACTACATGATGCGTGCCCTTGGCAGCCGGCGAGGCGAGGTCGAGCCGGGCCATGGGCTCCACGGCTTCGCCCGGGTCCGGCACGAGGGTGTCGCCCGGGTCCGGCACGAGGGTGTCGCCCGGGTCGGGTGTTGGGGCCGCGCTGCTCACGGCGTCGCGCCCTGCACTCGCATAGTCCGAAAGATCTCGCACCGGTAGGCATGCGAAGAGCGCGGCTACGCCGAGCGTGGACAAGACCCAGCGACGGGCTCGGCTTGGCTTTACTTTTCCTGCCCTGTCGTAGCTCATCGGCTGCTCATCGAACGAGCGCGGGGCGGGAGGTTGCAATGGGTGTTGATGCTCATGCACCCACTGAGGGTCGACGCTGGGAGGACGACGACGCCAAGGTGTCTCGTGTCGACATGGTGCTTCAAAGAGGACGGCCGCCCTGCGAATGCCGCGTGGTGCCGTAACGCTCACCTCGAGGGGAGCGGTGTTTCCTCGCTGCAATACGATCTGGCCCGGCTTTCGGATCGGCCAAATCGGTACGCTCGGGCGATTTCGCGGCGCATTTGTCGGCCGCACCTGGTCCCAAATCGTTTCCACCGAGCCCGCGTGATGGGCACTGGGCCTTCGGGTGCGTCGAGCTGCGGTGACGAATTGGTTAACCTGCAAGCGTCTACCGGACAAAGCTCTCCGTGTCCGCGAGAGTCGCTGCCTTGTTACTCCGTAACTCGAGGCTCGCAGAAAAATGCAGTTGACACGTACGGAGTTGCGATCTTGCTCTGCGGACATTGGAAGGCTAGATTGCGGCCACGTCATGGACCATCAAAGTGCAGTGGATGCGCGACCCATCGGACAGTAAACGAGCGGGAGGCTCCCCCATGCGCGTTGGTTTCCCAAGCTGGGGTGGCCGCGCGCCACGGGTCTGGCTCGCGTCGCTGGTCGTGGGTCTGGTGGCGCAGGCCTGCTTGCCGGCGTTGCCCGAGGCCAATCCGGAGGTGGTGGCCGGGGCATGCGGAAATGAAGGGGAGTCTTGCTGCGGCGAGGGCGCTCCCGCCTGCGGCGCGCGGCTGTTCTGCAATTTGCCCTCGGGTCGTTGTGTGAGCACGGGGCCGAGGCAGTGCATTTCCGACGACCAGTGCGAAGCGGGGCAAGCCTGTTGCGTCTCCGGCCTGATCGGGAGCTGTGCCGAGGTGGGGCAGGGGCTCGCCTGCCCACAGGCTGACCTCCAGTTGGAGATGCGGCGGGAAGAGCTGGGGCTCGCCCTCGAGACTCGCACTTTTGATCCAATGAGCCCGGAGGGCGCTTGCGCGATCGAGAAGCAATGCATCGGAGGTTACGGGGAGCGTCTGCTCCTGCACTTCTCCGCGACGGTTCGCAACGTGGGCGATGCGGATTTGCTCTTCGGAAGCTCGAGCGCTGCCCCCTTCGTTCAGGCGGCGTGCGACGGGCAGCCTTACTTCGCCAAGTACCTGACCTACAGCCTGGTGGATTCAGAGGGTGGAATCCGGGCGAGCGGGCAGAGGCAAGCCCGCTGCGCGTCCGCGTCGGCGTCCGGCTTCGATTGTCAATTCAACGGCCTCGAGCGCGGCTCAGCCCAGATCTACCCAGGGCGGCCTTTGGATGTGCTGTACGATAATCAGTACATTGCGGCCGGCTTCAGCTCGGAAGAATTCGTGCCCGTGCCCGCGCCCGATGAGGTTTGCCAGTGGCTGGACGTCACGGACGTGGCGCCGGGCAACTACCTCCTGCGCGCACAGGTCAACGCGGAAGGCCTCCTGGCAGAGTCGAGCCCCTACAACAACCGAATCGAGGTTCCGGTGACTCTCCCGAGTCGAGCCGACTCGACGCAGACCTGTCCAACGGACGATGGCGCGCGGCTGCTGGGCTACGCTGCGGCCCGTGAGTGCGGCTGGGTCGCGTTAGGGCCGGCCGCCTCGTGCACGCCCGGCGCGGGCGTTGAGTTGCGCTGCGCGGCCTGCCTGGGGGGGCCGCTGCTACGTGTTTGTGAAGGGGCTCTCCCGTGCTCGTTCGACTCCGCGCTGACGTGGACCTTTCCCTCCGAGTTTCGTCCCGGTCAATGCCCGTATACGGGCTTTGAATGCCCTGAGAGCGGGCGCTACAGGGTGTATCGGGCACCGCCCGGCGCAGGGTCCTCTGCTCGCATGTCGTGCACTCTGCAGGCCACCCCCTTATGACCTTCGGCAGAGCGCTCCTCACGACCGTCCAGCACGCCATCCTTCCGTGGCGCAGCGTGGCGCAGTGCCGCTCCTGGCGAGCGGCCGCGTGGGGGGTCGTGGCAGTGTCCGCTTGCTCACCGGTAGGCACGGACGACGTTGGCCCGTCGAGCGTGTCGCTGCCCGGCGACGCGGGCCCGGCAGGAGCGGGCCCGGCGTTGTGCGGGCGCGACGGCGAGCCGTGTTGCGGCCCCCCGCTCCGCGAGTGTGCACCGGGCGGCACCTGTAGCGGAGGCACGGGGCTTTGCGAGGCGTCCCCCGCGAGCTCGGCGGGGAGGCGGCTTTGCCGGTCGGCGAGTGATTGTCCAGCAACGGAGGCGTGCTGCGATGCGGGTTTCGTCTCCACCTGTGTCCCGCTGGCGCCGAACGCCGCATGCCCGACGATCGATCTCCAAATCGACCCGGATGTCGCCTTCCCGGCGTCGGTCGAGACCCGCAGTATCGCGCCGCTGTCCTGCGAAAGCGGTTGCTTGAATACGACGGGGCGCCACCGGCTGCTGCGCGTCGGCGCGCGCGTGATCAATAGGGGTGATGCCGATCTGCTCATCGGCGCGCCAGGTGCCCCCGGTGTACGGGTCGCTCCCGGCACGATCACGGGCGGGGACCAGAGACCGGTCAGCTGCTCTGAGTACAGCTACGCGGAAGGCCTGGTGCGGTACGAGCTGATCGGCGCCGATGACATCGTGTACAGCAGCCTAGACGCCCGCCTGAGCCCGGGCTGCAAAGACACTTCGGGAGGTCCACGTGACTGCAATTTCCTGCGCCTCCCCAGCGGCATTTATTCGAACGAGATGGGCTGCCTGCAACTGCCGATCGATGGCGTGGCGCCGGGGGACTATAAACTGCGGTTCACGATCGATCCGAATGACCGCGTCGCGGAGAAGGACGAATCGAACAACACGTTCGAGAGCAACATCACCTTGGCCCGTGTGGACCTCCTCGGGGAGTGCACGCCGGCCGCAGCTGAAGGGTATCCGCCCGAGCTAGACTGTGGTTGGACGCCAGCGTTGGCGGCGCCCTGCAACCCTGGAGCGATCGTGTCGCTGGGTTGCGCCATGTGCGTAGAAGACCAAGACCCGTTTCTCCGCGTGTGCGCGGGTTCCGAGGCGTGCTTTGATGTCGATGGCATCGCGTCCAACGACGACCAGGCGAACGGCGACCGCTGTCCGATAGTCACGTTCACGTGTCCGGCAGCAGGAGCCTTCTCCAGCTTCGTCGGGTACTATTTCCCACCGGGCACTTGTGATGTCACGAGACTGGTCCCGTAGACGCCACCTCGAACGCGACACACCCAGCTTGGCGCGGACGTGTGGGCCTCAAAACCGCCCGCCCAGAACGGCAGCCGTCGGTTCTAACCTCAAGCTGAGCGACACGCTGCGCTTTTTAGTGTGCTCGGATGGGGTCGCGATGACCAAACCTAGCCCCACCGCCCCGAGCACGCCGCCCGCGACAAGCCCAGAAAGACTCAAGCTGCGCGAGGCGTTGTAAGCATCCACGTCAGCCTGGGAGCAACCTCCCGTCACGCACAGGTCGAGGCGCTCGAAATCCGAATATTGACGCCTCCCTATCATGTAGGCGAGCGAACCGCCGAGCAGGCAAACGCCGCTCGCCGCGAGCGAGACCCATGCCGCTTTGCGCAGCATGACGCGCGTTCCGTTCACCGCCTCTTCTCCACCGGCAGGAGCTTGCGTGGGTACCAGCGGCGCAGCCGCCTGAGCCAGATCGGGCTGGAAATTCAGCCAGACGCGCTTCTGGTTGCCCTCCTCGAGCTGAAAGATGAGCTCCGATCTCGTCGAGTGATGCACCCCCGTCAAGCTGTGCTGCCCCGGATTCAACCGGTGTATTTCGTTCAGAGCGCCCGACTCGAGACGCACTCCGTCCAGCACCACGATGACTTCATCCGCCGTGGCACCCCGCAGCCCGATCGAGATGCTGGGTATCCTGCGCTGCAGCTCCTCGCGCTCGGCAGCCGCCTCCCGCTGGGCTGCCTGCTGAATGAGTGGGTCCGATGGGGCGACCACCAGCGCACCCACCACGCGGTAGCGTTCATCCGCTTCCACCCATCTGCCCAGCTTCACCAACGCCCGCGCCGACCAAAGCCCCAGTGAGGGCAAGGGCACGAGCTGAAAGGACTGCTCCAGCTGGGCGCTTGCCGTCTCAAAATCCTTGGCCGCATAAGCTTCGATAGCGGCATACGCGATGGCCCGTGCCCGGAGCCTGACGGGGTCTTCCGAGGGCTCGGCCCGGACCACGCCACTTACCCCGAGCGACAGAGCCAGCGCCCCCACGTAGATCAGTGGCCTCCGTCGCCTACTGCTCACGCGGGTTTTCTCATGCTGGACACGCAGAGTGTACTTCCGGTCTGGCTGCAGGTGCCAGGCAGATTTGCCTGCCTGCGGCGCGCTTTGACCTTAAAATCGTCCTTTCTGATCGACGCCATAGCAGGCGGCCTTTTTGACGCGGAAGCCGCGTGTTCCGAGGCCGACCCTGCCGCCTGTCGGCAACGCATTTCAGCCGACGCTGGCCGCTTCTGTCACCAGCATTTGGCCCGGAGCCTGCGCGACTCTGGCAGCGCGTCCCATCCCCACCCCTCGCACTTCGACGATTGTCGTGATCCAAAGTGCTGCGATCATCGTATTGCTCTTCGGCTCTCCGCGTGTTGCTTCGCCCCCGCTGGGCGCGGCCGCCGACCCACGCTCGGGGTTCCGTCCGCTGGGATAGACACGAGCAGCGTGGAATGACGCGAACATCGGGGCCGTGCCTTTTCCGATTCCGGCCCTCGCTCGCCGAGGAACGAAGCGTCTATCCAGCACTACTCTTCACGAGGTCGCCATTGAAGAGATCGAACCGCAATAGTCGTGTCGTCCAGAGCGTCGCCGTCGGGTGCGCACTTTTGGTGCAGGCGTGTACGCTGACCATGGACGAGTACTCACCGGAGGCTGCCCCCGCTCAGGGTGCGGCGGCAGCTTGCCCCGAGGCGAGCTGTGACGTTGAGCCGTCCAGTACGGGCGGTGTCGTTCCACCTCTCGCTGATTCAGCGCCGCCCGTCCCGTCACGGGCAGAGCCCGAAACGGTGAGCCGCCCGTCGACCACCCTTTTGGCACCGGCGGAGCCGATCGGTCCGCCGCTGGCAGAGCTCGGTGCGGACGCCGCGGTCTCTCCGGACGCCGCGGCTTCTCCAGACGCCGCAGCTCCTCTGGACGTCAATGTCGTCCCCCGTCGTGCGCAGCGTTTCGTTCGGGTCGTCGCGGACCCGTGACGTGTTGGGGGCCCCAGCCCCAGCATTGCCGACTTTAATCTGATGCACCTGCCCAGAACGCCCTCGATGCGGATTGGGGGGAGCCCATGGCGTCCGGAACCTCCCCCGATACGACAGACGAGCAACAGATCCCCGCTCGCACGTGCCCGATTGTGGTGATCCAAATTCCAGTGCCCGTCGTATTGCAGCCGGGGCTCGAAGTAACAGGCGGCGTGCCCGCAACGCACCCTCCGAACGCCAGCGGTTGACTCGGTGGTGGGTCTCGAGCTGATGGAGCCCGCGTCGTCGAAGTGGACGTTTGAAGCGGGCTCGCCCCGCGTGCGTCAAAGAAAACGAGAAAGGGACTATGAATACCGAACACAATCCAACCTCCCGGCGTACGCGCCATGTGCTGCGTCATTTCGCTTTCGGTGCCTCGGCGCTGTCCTTCGCTGCGCTCGGGTCCACGCTCAGCTGCGGGAGCGATAGCTCGCCGACTGCGGCCAGCCTTCAAACCAACGTGAACGAGGGCGTCGGTCAACTGAGGATCCACCTCTCCGGGTCCAGTCAAAACGGCGTCCCGTACCGCCTACGGAACGCGACCCTGATGGTTCAAGGGCCCGACCGCACCCTGTTCTTCGATACGGAGCAGAATCCGGACCAGGACGCCTTCTTCCAGGAAGTGCCGGGCGGCAGCTACTCCCTCTTTCTCCAGGAGGGCTGGGCGCTCGAAAACGCATCCAGCGGTGAACGCGTCACGGCCACCCTGCTGAATCCGAATCCGGACCGGTTTAGCGTGTTTGCCGGCGAAACGACAGGGGTCGCGCTGCAGTTCCGCGTGGGCGAGGACGTGATCTCGACCGAGCCCGGCTCCTTCCAGATCAGCATCACGGTCGACGACGACGCGGCGTCCCCCGAGTTCTGCTCGAGCGACGCGCAGTGTGGCCCGGGTGAGGTCTGCTGTGTCTCCGGCTTTCTCGGCAGCTGTCTCACACTGGCTCCCGGCGCGGCCTGCCCGCTGCCCGATCTGACGATGTTGGCGGATGAGGCCGCCGCGAGCATCGTCATCAACAGAGAGACATTCCCAGCCGACAGCTGTTCGCTCGTGGAAGGCTGCGTGAACGGGCCGGGTGAGCGACGGCTCCTGCGCTTCGACACGGTCACGCCCAACCTGGGGGAGGTGGACCTCGTTCTCGGTAACCCGGAAGAGACGCCTGGCTTTGAGCTTTCAGAGTGCCACGGGCATAGGCACTTCGAGGGTTATGCCAATTACGAGCTCGTGGATGCCACCGGCGCCATCGTCGCGGCGGGCCATAAGCAGGCGTTCTGTCTGCTGGACAGTTTCCCCGTCTCGCCGGATGCTGGCCCTGGGCGCTTTCACTGCGAGTTTCAAGGCATCACCCGAGGCTGGGCGGACGTCTACGGCGCCGGCTTGGATTGCCAGTGGGTGGACATCACGGACGTACCGCCAGGCGATTACTTTCTGAGGCTCACCGTCAATCAGGATCGCGTCATCGCCGAGAGCAACTACGACAACAACACCGTCGAGGTCCCCGTGACGATCGGTGTGGAAGATACCCCAGGCGGCGGTGGCCCGGGCGGCGGTAAGCCCGGCGGTGGCCCGTCGACGGCATGCGGTCCTGGCCAACCTTCCGAGCCTTGCGCCTGGTCGCTTGCACCCGAGCTCACGGGAGCCGCCTGCACCCCCGGTGAGGTCATGCGGCTCAGCTGCGGCTGCGATTGCCAGGGCGACCCCATCCTGCGCGTCTGCGACGGCAGCATGTCCTGCAGCGACAGCGTCGCGCTGGGGTTCGACGATGACACGTGTGGACTTTGCTCGCAGGTGCAGTTCACCTGCCCGGACTCGGGTGTCTTCAGCGCCCTGACCGGAACGTATCCCTCATCCGTAGGGCCGAGCTCCTGCCAGCTGACGCTCAGCAGTGTATCCGGCGGCGGCGGCTCCAGCGGCAGCGGTGGCTCTAGCGGCGGTGGCTCTAGCGGCGGTGGCTCGGGCGGCGGTGGCTCGGGCGGTCACAGCCACGGCGATATCGGCTTCGACACCATCCACCCGATCCTCGTGAGCAATTGCGCCGGCTGCCACGCGAACGGCCCGTTGCCGCGGCTCGCCAATGCCAACATCGAGACGGCGTTCAGTGCCGCGCAGAGCAGGGCTGCCCAAATCGTGAACCTCGTCAGCTCAGGCATCATGCCAGCCGGTTCGTGCGATGGCCCCCCTGGGAGCGACGGCTGTGTGTCGGCAGCGGACTTTGACCTGATTCAGCAATGGGTCAGCGCCGGCGCTCCGCGCTAGCAGCTAGCACTTCGCACCGGAAGTTCGTGCGCGCGCGCAGGGAAGGAAAAGCGATGATGACTACCCAGTACGATAGAATTTCGGCCCGCGCGCGCGCTGCGGTACTTCACATCGGCGTTGGCGCGACGGCGCTGGGCTTGGCGGCCCTCGCGACCACGGTCAGCTGCACTAGCGATACCTCGCCTCCGGCAGCCAGCCTCCAGCCCAGCGCGACCGAGCAGCTCGGGCAGGTGAAGCTCAACCTCCTCGGGTCCAGTCAAAACGGAGTCGCTTATCGCCTGAACCACGCCATCCTCATGGTTCAAGGGCGGGACCGGACATTGTTTTTCGATACGGAGAGTGGTCCGAATGAGGAGTACTTTACCGAGGCAGTACCGGCGGGCAGCTACTCCGTCTTTCTGCAAGAGGGCTGGGAGCTCGAAAGCTTGTCCAGCGGTGAAGGCGTCTTGGCCACCCTGGTCAGTCCCAATCCGGACGATTTCACCGTGGTTGCCGGCGAGTCGGTGACGGTCTCGCTGCTCTTCCGCGTGGGCGACGACGTCGTATCTACGGAGCCAGGTTCGTTCGAAATTGGCATCGCGGTCAGCGAGGTGAACGGGAGCTCCGGCGGAGGTCAAACCCTGCCGCCCGAATGCTTGCCGAGCGGGCAGCTGCCGAGACTGAAGCTCACGCCCATCGCCTCGGGCCTGGACCAGCCCACTTTCGCGGCGAGCGCGCCCGGCGACGCCTCGCGCTTGTATGTCCTCGAGCAGACCGGGCGCATGCTCGTGCTCGAGAACGGCCAGGCGCGTGACCAGCCGTTCCTCGACCTGCGGAGTGAGCTCGTGAGCGGCGGAGAGCAGGGCCTGCTCGGGCTTGCCTTCCACCCCGACTATGCGAGCAATGGCCGCTTCTTCGTCCACTACTCGTCCGCGAGCGTGCCCGCTCGAAGCATCGACGAGGGGGACGGTGTCATCGCGGAATTCTCCCGCTCCATCACCAGTGACACGCTCGCTGACCCACTGAGCCAGCGCCAGCTGCTCGTCGTTCATCAACCCTACCCCAACCACAACGGCGGCATGCTGGCCTTCAGCCCCAAGGACGGCTTTCTGTACATTGGCCTGGGTGACGGCGGCAGCGGCGGCGACCCGCACGGCAACGGTCAGAACCTGAGCACCTGGCTCGGCAAAATGTTGCGTATCGACGTGGACAGTGCGCCTCAAAGTGCGTCTCCGAGTGCCGCACAGGGGCTTTCCTATGGCATCCCGGCGGGCAACATGGGCGGAGCCGCCTTGCCCGAGATCTGGAGCTACGGACTGCGTAACCCGTGGCGTTTCAGCTTCGACGCTTGTAGCGGCGACCTGTACATCGGTGACGTTGGGCAGAACCAGTACGAGGAAATCGATTACGAACCCGCGAACACCCCGGGCCGCAACTACGGTTGGAGCCAAATGGAGGGAAGGAGCTGCTTCGGTGGCGCTTGTCAGATGCGCGGCCTCACGCTGCCAGTCATCCAATATGGCCATGACCTTGGATGCTCGGTGACGGGCGGATACGTGTACCGCGGGGCAGCCATCCCCGCGCTGCGGGGCTACTACTTTTACACGGACTATTGTAGCGGGAAGTTCTGGCGCGCGCGCATCGAGAACGGGCAAGCGCGAGAGGTGCAAGACATCACGGCCGACCTCAACCCGCGCGGGCTAGGCAGCGTGAGCTCGTTCGGGGTGGACGCGCGCGGCGAGCTATTGGTGGTCGACCAAAGCGGCACCATCTACCGCATCGAAGCCGAATGAGACCTGCTGCAGCATAGGTACCCACGCTCGACGGCTCATGCGACGTTCAATCTCGATGCAGCCGACGATCCCCAGCAACTGGAACAGCGCGCGCGCGCTGCGTGGCGCGATGTCGACGTCGTCGCGGTCGCCACGGGAGCTGCGCGATACCCCGACCCTCGCAACACGATGATTGTCGTGATCCAAAGTGCCGCGATCATCGTATTGCTCTACGACCCGCGGCACGTTGCTCCGCCAATCTCGGCAAGGCCGCCGGCGCCCTGCTTGGCTCAGTCTACGAAGCTGCGCGTGGGCAGCGACGCACGAGCGGCTCGAGGCGCGTGCCCGTCGGAGCTTGGCAGCCGATAGGGGCACATCCCTTAACCTGCTCGCGCACGTAACAACCGCGTCGAGGCAAAGGGCGCCCTCGCGCCGAGAGAAGAAACCGAGGCCGACTCGGCCACACCTGAGGTCCCCATCCCATGAGGCTCGATACCACACCGATGACCGCGAAGACGAACCCGCCTGACCCACGAGTCGCCGCGCTGGTGCAGCGGCGCGCCGTCACACTGCCTCGCCAAGCCCGTTCGGCAGTTGCCGCCTGCTTGATTCTGGGCGCGGGCGCAGCGCTCGGGGCTGCGTTGGCTTGCAGCAGTGACGAGGCCGCCGTGAACGATGGCGCCAATCCGAGCGGCAACTCGGCAGGCAGTGGCAACTCGGCAGGCAGTGGCAACTCGGCGAGTGCCAACTCGGGCGGAGCTGCGAGTGCTGGCGCCGGAGCTAGCGTGGCTGAAACCGGCAATGGCGGCGGGGGCTCCGCTGGAGCGGGAGGCGACGCGCCGGAAGAATTTGAGCTCTTGGCCCCGTTTGAAGCGTGCACCGAGGGTACTCCGTCGGAGCTCTGCACCTGGTCGCTGGCCCCCGAGTTCACCGGGGCGACGTGCACGCCCGGTGCGCAACTGGTACTGGGCTGCTGCGATTGCGGCGCGTCGTGGCGCGCGTCCGAGCAGGACCCCATCCTGCGCGTTTGCGACGGCAACATGTCCTGCAGGGATAGCGCTGCAATCGCAAGTGCCGACGACGGTTGCCAATACTGCCCGCTGGTAGACTTCATCTGCCCGGATTCCGGGGTCTACAGCGCTTTGGTGGGCGCGTATCCCGAGGTCGTATACGACGAAAGCGGCGAAAATCCGAGGCAGGTCGCCGCCCGCCCGAGTACGTGCCAGCCGACGCTCCTCGACGCCTCCAGCAGTGGTGCCGTCGCTGATGCGGGCACGGTCAGCTTCGCCCAGGTCCATCCCGTTCTCGTGACCCATTGCGGCCGTTGCCACGCAGAAGGAGCCGGCTTGGGCGTCCTGCTGGATTTGCCGCCGTTCGCCAGCCCCGACATAGAAACGGCGTTCGGCGCCGTCGCAGATTACGGCTTGGCCATCCTGGGTCAAATCAGCGCGGGCGTCATGCCCCTCGATACGTGCGATGGCCCCCCCGGAAGCCCGGGCTGTGTCTCGGTCGAGGATCTCGAGCTGCTTCGAAAGTGGTTCTTCGCCGGAGCCACGCGTTAGGCGCACGCGTTAGGGCACACTGCGCCCGGCGGCGCGCCAGTCACCACGCTGCACCCGTCCCCTGGGGAGTGCGCTCGCGACATCGAGCGACGGCTGATCCGCTCGCTCGGCAGTGAACGCATCCTTCTGCGCGGGCAAGAGTTGCCAGCGCGCCACGACTTCAACGTCGCCACCTGCTCATCAACTTGAAAGTAGCTGCCCATGCCACCGACCTCGAAGACGAACCCGCCCAGTGAACGGAAGAACCCAGCAAAGCCGCGAGGCCCCGGCCCGGTGCGTCGCTCATCAGCACGGCCAGCGGCCGCCGCTTGTGTGATTTTGAGCTTGGGTGGCGCCCTGGCGGCCGCCGTGGCCTGCGGCAGTGACACGGCCGCCGTGGACGATGGCACCGACCCAGTCGGGAGCGCAGCAGGGGGCGGCAACTCGGGGAGCGGCAACTCGGGGAGCGGCAACTCGGGCGGAACGGCAGCCGCGGGCGCGGGGAACGTGGCTGGGACCGGCAACGGCGGTGCGCAGAACGACGCTGGAGCCGCCGGGACGGGCGCGGAGTTGCCAGCAGACGAGCCGAGTCCGTTCGACTTCACCCCCGAATGCAGCACGGGTGATTCTTCCGAACCTTGCAACTGGTCGCTGTCCAGCGAGTTGACCGCAGCTCGCTGTACGCCCGGTGAGCAATTGATATTGGGCTGCTGCGATTGCGGAGATTGGCCCCCTATCATTCGCGTCTGCGACGGCAGCACGGCTTGCAGTGGCAGTGACGCGATCGGGTTGGCCCTCTTCGGGTGCGGGTCGTGCCCGGTGACGGAGTTCACCTGCCCGGCTTCCGGCGTGTTCAGCGCTCTGATGGGGGCGTATCCAAGCTTCGAATTCAACCCGGAGACCCAGGAAGACACGACGCTCCCCGGCTTCCGGACGACATGCCAGCCAGCGCTCATCCCCGTATCCGGCGCCGCCGCGGGCAGCGATGCGGCCGCTGTCCGCTTCGACCAGGTCCACGCCGTCATCGTGACCAATTGCGGCCGTTGCCACGCGGAAGAAACTGCCGTGGGCAGCTACCTGGACTTGCCGCCGTTTGCCAGCGCTGACGTCGAGGTGGCCTACGAGGCCGTCGGCGCTTTCCGCACCGGGATCCTGGCCCTGATCAATGTGGGCGTCATGCCCCCGGATACCTGCGGACGCCTCCCTCCCGGAAGTCCGGGGTGCGTCTCGGTCGACGACTTCGAGCTCATTCGGAGCTGGTTCGCGGCCGGAACCCCGCGCTAGGAGGCGCCCGCCATGCCGAACGCGCGTGATGGCCGTGCGGCACGAGCGGGGGGCTCGAGGCGCCGAAGGCAACGGATGGGCGTGGCAGCGGCGTATCCCCTCTACCTGCTGACCGTGGAGAACGAGGTGAAAAGAAGCTGCGCATATTGTCTAACGACGGCGTTCTCGACGCCGCGAGCGCGGCTGCTCGGCTGGCTCGTGGTCGGGTTGGGGTGCGGTGGCGAAACGGATATCACGCGTTTGACCGGGACAGTGTTCGACCCGGCACGGACGGGCACCGACAACGGAGGCTCGCTCACGACCTTGTCAGACCGAGCACCCGACGACGGCGCGGAAAACGGAGGTTCGAGCCCGATAGCGCCGCGTCCGGCGCCGGACGACGGCATGAGCGAGGGAGGCTCGACCTCCCCGACGCCAGACCCCGCCAAGGTCGTCGCTCAGACCTATTTCGGCTTGCCCAGAGCGTTCGAGAGGCGGCATGACGCGCCCGAGCTGCTGAGCGAGATGGTGACGTTCACCTCCGGCGCCGGGGTCGATGAAGACACGCTCGCCGAGGCCCTTCGGCGTGAGGCGCCGTCGCTCTTGCCGTACGACGTGCAGACGCCGCTTTGGAGCGATGGCGCCCACAAGCGGCGCTGGCTAGCACTGCCGGAAAACGAGCCGATCGGCTTCGCCCCGGACGGGCCGTGGGTGTTCCCCGGGGGAACCGTATTCGTCAAGCATTTCGGGATGGCGCTCGACGAAAGACGGCCCGAGCAGCAACGCCTGCTCGAGACGCGCTTCCTGGTCGCGGCAAGCAATGCAGCATATTACGGAGTGAGCTACAAATGGAACGCCGATGGCACGGATGCCGAGCTCTTGCGCCGTTCGCAGACCGAAGAGCTCGAGATCGTCGATGCCGATGGGGCCGTGCGGCGTCAGAAGTACTATTACCCCGGCCCCGGTGACTGTCTCACATGTCACAACCCGCGCGCAGGGTACGTGCTCGGCGTCCATACCGCACAACTCAATGGCAGTCGCCTCGACGCCGCGAGCGGACACGAAGAAAACCAACTCGTCACCTTGCAAGAGCTCGGGTTGCTCGACGTCGAGCTCTCAGACACGAGTGTTTACCCGCGCTTGACGCCGTTGGATGACGCATCGAGCTCCCAATACGATCGCGTCCGCTCGTATTGGGACAGCAACTGCTCGATGTGTCACGGGGCCAGAACCGACATCCAAGCGCACTGGGATGCGCGCTTCGAGACGCCGTTGGAAGCGCGTGGGCTCATCGCGGAGCCGCCGTCTATCAGGGCGGGGAATGGTCGATACTTGATCGCACCGTCAGACGCAGACAGCTCGGTGCTCTTCCAGCGTGTCGCCGTGACGGTTCCAGGTTTCAGGATGCCGCCGCTCGGGCGCAATCGTAACGACGACCGCTTCATCGAGATCTTGCGCGCCTGGATCGATTCGTTACCCGCTCCATCGCCTCGGTGAGCTCCGCAAGGCGGACCTCTTCGGATAGCAGCGTTAGAAAACGCGAAGATGATCGCGTCAACAGCTCGACAGTCGGGCCGACGGCGGCTTGTGGCGACCAGCTCAACGGCAGAGCCGGACCGAGAATTCGGTATCGTCGGCTACGTCGCGGGACAGGTAGGGGTCGAGCACGATGTTCAGCGCGTCTCCGACGTGCACGTCGACGAGCAGCTGCACCGCGAGCGGGGCGGTCAGCCCCGGCGCCGTGACCTGCTGCCAGACCTCGTCGTCGCCCACCCTGATGCTGCCCCGCACCCCGCTCGAGCCGGGGCTCGTCGGGCGAAGCAGGCCTTGCAAGAAAAGCGTTTCGGAGACCGTGCTGACCCAGCGCCGGACGGCGTGCTGTTCGGTCGCCGGTGCCGGTGCTGTCGTGACGCGGCCGTTGGGATGCATGCGCAGGCGACCGATCCAGGTCCACGCCGCCGTACTGGAGAACCAGCCCTCCTCCGCCGGGGATTGCTCAAAATGAAACTCTGAAAACTGGATGAAGCTACTGCTGAGGAAGCTCGGCTCTTCGTAGTATCCATAGAACCAGCTGGCCTGACCCTGCGTGCCGGAGAAGTCGGCGACAGAGTCTGCGACGACGCTCGTGCAGGTTGCCGGGCAGGGTCGGCAGCTGCCGCCGCAGTCGATTCGCGTCTCGTCTTGGTTGCGGATCCCGTCCGTGCAGCTGGGTTTTGGCCCTGCGTCGCAACTTGCTTCGTCTGCGCAGCTGGGCATCGACCCCGCGTCGCAGGCCGCGCCGTCTGTGCAGCCAAGCCTCGAGCCGGCGTCGCAGCTCGCGCAGACGCCGCCAGCGTCACTCGCCGACGCACCGTCGGCAGGACTGCTCGACTCCGACCCAGCCAATCCAAAACCGATGGACGCCGGCGCTCGCATGCCACGTGCGCCGCCCGTTCCCACCGGGCCACCCGACGCGCGGGCGCCGCTACTCCCCGACGACGAGATGTCATCGACATTGGCGAACGGCGTGCAAGCCACCAGCCCCGAGAGGCCCAACGACCACGCCAACGCTGGCCGACGCCAGCGCACGCTGCTAGCTCCTGCCCATAGTGCGAGCAGCGGCAGTTGTGCAAAGTCTCTCGCTCGACCCGCTCCCGAGCGGTGGACTGACATACAATGCAGTTTATACCACGGCCTAGCGCAGTGGCATTGAGCCTTTTGGCGGCTGAGCGCTCTCATGTCGCCCGCGCCCGCCGACGTCCACCTACAGTGGGTGACGAGTCCCGACGAGTCGACATCATCAGCAAGCTCGAGCGTCTGCGCCCCCGGTGACGTCGCTATCGGGCGAAGCGGACCTCTTGCTCTGTCGCAGAGTTGGGGAAAACGCCCGAGATGACGGGCTCGCCCCATTGCTTCCCGTCGTTGCTCATGAAGAAGCGATAGGCAGAGATGCGACCGGTAGATTGATCCTGCCGCGGCCGGTACCGAAAACCGACCACGACCTGGGGCTCCCGAAGGTCGAGCTGAAGATAGTGGGGATGACCCGGCTGTTCGATCAACCCAAACCAAGACGTGTGCCAGAGACTATCCCGATCGGCATCAATGGCTTGCTCGGCAGGCGCGCCTCCGGCAAAGCTGAGCTCTGCGTCGTCTGCGGAGGCTATCCAACCTGCTCGTGGCAGCAGCTCTGAGCTCTCCCCGACCAAGTTGAAGTCGGCGATGCAGGCGTTGGGGCCGCCAGAGACCTCACTCTCCGCGACGAGCCGCACAAAACGCGCGGCA
The DNA here is from genome assembly GCA_043747815.1 of Deltaproteobacteria bacterium. Taxonomy (GTDB): domain Bacteria; phylum Myxococcota_A; class Polyangia; order Polyangiales; family Polyangiaceae; genus SZUA-265. Next base: position 173,109 of record JAYTOL010000060.1, on the reverse strand, counting down.
CGGCCGGAAGGACCACCGGCATCTGAAGGCCTCGCCAGCGACGCACCGGCATCTACCCGTGACGGACCCGTCGCTCCCGGAGCATCGAGTCGTTGCAGCCCGCTGACATCGCCAAGATCGCCGCTCGGAGCGGGCATCGCCGCATCAGCCAGGGTGGGCGGCGGCCGAAGAGCGCCGCCCCTGCTCGTTTCGCCGGCCGTGATCGGAGCCCTGTCGTTCGGGCTGTCGAGCTCCGTACACGCGACACAGCAGGGCAACAGCAGCGCGACGTTCAAACTCGCTCGACCCCCGCGCGCACTCGACGTCACTGACTCGACCTGCCTATTGAGAAGGCCTCGCTTCTGCCTCCCCACCCAGCCACCAACCGCGGGCCATTGCCCAGCCGGACCCTTGAAGCGACTCGACGCTGACTCTTTGGGGCTCCTCGCTCAGGCGCACGACAATGATGCATCGCAGTCAGTACTGTAGGCAGCACTCGTTCCCTTTCATGATTTCACGAACGCTCGCGAGATCTTTGGGCTCGAGAAACGATCGCATGGCGCACCTCTGTTGGCCGCTTCGCCGCGGGCAGCGTGCGCGCCCATGTGGCAATACGCTCGAGTGGCGGTTTTGGATCACGGAAATCGATTCGTCCGCGATAAATCGCTACCCAAGTACAGCGCCGAGATTGAAGCGCTCTACGTCCAGGCGACCTGAGCGCGAATTGAGAAAATCCCAAGGCCAACCAAAGGACGCGGGGTCCGCGTCGGCGCATTGAGACAGCATATGAATCGATCATTCCTGTTCCTGATGGGAGCCGTGGCTTTCGAGGTTCTCTGGGCGGTGATGCTCAAGGTCGCAGGGGGTTTCACGCGGCCTTGGGCCAGCGCCGTCATGGCGCTCTCCTACGTCTGTAGCCTGCTGTTCTTGAACCTTGCGTGTCGGCAGCTCGACCTCTCCCTGGCGTACGCGATTTGGACCGGGTCTGGTGCGACTCTGGTGGCGCTGGTCGGCGTCCTCGTGTTCCGCGAGCCGCTCAGCATCGAACGGGCTGCGGGCTTCCTGCTGGTGATCTCCGGGCTAGCGGTGCTGCTCGGGTTCGAAACCCGCGCGTCTTTTGGGGCGACCCTTCCATGATCGCGCTGGCTCATGAGCAGATGACCTGGACTCCGAGCCTCGCGGATTCAGAGCGGAGCCTGGGTAGCATGTATGCGGAGATGCCCAAGGACCCAGCCGCGGCGGTGCCGTGGTACGTGCGGTGCCTAGAGAACCCGGAGAGCTCCCTGGCGCTCGCCGGAGCGATCGACCTGTTCGGGCACGATTGCATCCATATCCTGCTGGGTCGCGGCTTGCTCGGGCAGGATGAAGCCTTTGTCATCGGTTATACGATGGGCGCGAGTCGGCGCAGCTCGCCCTGGCAGGAGCGGTTATTCAGCTTCTGTGCGCGGCACGTTTACCAGGGGCCGTATCGCTTCAGGGCCGCCGACGCCGAGGTTTTCTCGCTGGCCTCGCGAGCTGCGCAGTGCTCGCCCGGGGCAGCCTTGCACGACGTCGACTTTCGCTCCTGGTGGGAGCGGCCGGTGGGTGAGCTACGCGCCGCCCTAGGCCTCAGCTCGGACTTCCTACGCGCGGTCTACGCGCGCGAGGCAATGAGCTTCCCCCACACTGCCGCCAGCCAGCGCCTCGCGACCCTCCTGCCGCGCGCGCTTCACCACCGTCTTGCCGCATCATGACTGGAACTGCACGCTCCCAAAGCGCGGCTCTGGTGACGAAGCGCAAGGGGATAAAACACCTTTACCACGTGGACGACGAGCCGTTGCTGTTGCGCCCTGCGTTTCTCGCGTACGGCTACGGCTTGGGCCTTGTGTTTTACCTCTACAGTGGGCTCGTCCACGCATCTTCCAGCATCGAACATGTAGGCTGGGAGCAGCTCTCCCCCGATGGACCGGAGGGACCTCCACGCCAACCCAAAAACGGTATCATTTATCTGTCCGCACGCAGCGGGGTACCGATCGTTCCGGTGCGCATCCGCTGCTCCCGAAGCTTGAAGCTCCGCGGTTGGGACGAGAAGATCATCCCCCTACCGTTCGGGAAGATCAGCGTACGTTATGGCGCAGCCATCCGAGTGAGCGCCCAGGATGCGGGCGAGGCCCTGCAGGCCCTTCAAGCGGCCCTTTAGGCAAGCGTTGATGGCTCGCCGAGTCTTGGCCGCGTGCGCCTGAAACTCACCCCTGGATGCTTGGGCCTCGGCGCTCCCGCGAGCGCCACGGACGGGTGCATTCGTTGTTTGGGGTGCAAACGAGCATTGCACCCCTGTCTCCGAACCGGGCCGCCAAGTACTCCCGCGGCGCCGGAGGTCAAGTGCTGCAGATCGACGTCGGTACACCAGCCAGCATGAATAGAAGCGGCTCCCGAACTAGCGTCGGGCATACAGGGTGCAACGCTGCGGTCATCCCATCGTGTAGAAGAACTCTTCTTTGACGATCTTGCCGTTCGAAACCGTAAATAGGCCCACTTCATCCATCGTGATCCGCGCGCCGCTCGGCTTGTTGGTGATGTCGTACAGGAAGCGCACGGCGAAACGCTCATCATGCGGGTACGGGCCGAAAAGCTCTGCCTTGTGAACGGTGTGGTTTTCGGTCCACCACTTGCTCTTGGCACGAATGGCCTCGAGCCCTTTGGCGGTTCGCTCTCCCCCTGGGGGCGCGCCCGCTTCGACGCTCACGGTGTCCTTGGTGAAGAGCTCATCCAGGATGGCCTCGTTCTTCCCTTCTTTGCAGAGCTGGACGTATTTCTTCGCTACTTCGAGAGTTGATGACATGTTGCCTCCGTTTCAGGACGACCTTACCTAACAAACCCGGTCGCGCCAACGCTTCCGGCGCGCGCGGGAGTGGTTTGGAAGTCGTCGAACTGTCAACGTGGTGCTGCGCGGTGGGGGACGAGTTGCGCCGGATTCATTGCCCGTTCGAGCGACGCGCACGTGCCTGACGTGGCCGCTGCGGACGGCCCTCCGCGGCGCCCAGCGCATCGCTCGACCCTACCGAGCGCGGCCCTACCGAGCGCGGCCCCACCGAGCGCGGCCTCGCCGAGCGCGGCCTCGCCGAGCGCGGCCCAGCAGCGCCCGCTCGAACCTTTCGCCGCCGCGGCTCGTCCGAGCCCTCGAGCGGCTGGGAGCGGGGAGCCTTGCCGGCGATCCGGCGTGGGCCTCGCGTTGGCGCAGACCCCGCTCTCGGGTTGCGTTGGGCGCCCTCGATAGCGCCCTCCCTTGGCGCTGGCGCCCACGGCTTGCCTGAGGCTTTGGCTCCGGAACCTGCTCGACCTGCCGAGCCCATCGGCTTGCCGCTCCTACCGGCCACGAATGCTCCACGGCCCGTGCCCACGTTGGGATTCGAGCGACCCGCGGGCGACCCGCGAGCGCCCGCCGGGCTCTGCCGAACCGCCTTCCTGAGCAGACGAATGACGACCTCGGCCAGGCTCTCGTCGTGCCCTTGCTTCATTTCCCGCAACACCTGCGCCAGATCCGCATCCAGTTTCAGGCTGATTTGCTGCCTCTTGTCCGACATTACGACCTTTCGAAGCCCCACTGCCGTGGGCAGCCTGCTCGCTCTTTGATTGTACGAATTGTTTGTACCGAGCGACCGTATCAGAAACTCGCAGAGGACGTAGCGGTGACGATGCCAGGACGAGCTCCGCGGTGCTCGCGGGCCTCGTCACTCCAGCATCTCCACGTAGCCGTCGGTGCCGTGCACCCGGATGCGCTGGCCATCTTTGATCAAGCGGGTGGCGTGCTCTACGCCGACGACCGCGGGTAAGCCATATTCCCGCGCGATGACCGCGCCGTGGGTCATCAGCCCGCCCAGCTCGGTCACCAGGCCCTGGATGGACAGGAATGAGGGCGTCGAGCTCGGTCCGTGAAGGCGGTGACCAGGATGTCCCCCGCTTCTAGCTCGGCCTCGGCCATCTCAAAGAGGACGCGGGCCCGCCCCTCGACGACGCCCGCGGAGACGGCGAGGCCGACGAGGGCGCCAGCCGGCAGATGGGCTCGCTCGTATGCACCGCTGATGATTTCCCCATCCGACGTGATGACCCGCGGTGGGAAGAGCTCCCGGTGGCGCGCGTGCTCGGCCTTCCGCAGGTTGACGAGCTGGTCGTTCAGCTCTTGCGTGCGCACGACGTCGCGCAGCTCCTGGAGGGTGAGGTAGTAGATGTCTTCGCGCTCACGCAGCACCTGGGCTTGCACGAGCCGCCCGGCTTCTGCCAGGAGGGCCTGCTTGTAGAAGAAGTAACGCTTGACGATGCCGTACTTCGGATACTCGCGGTAGCCGATGAAAGCCCGAAGCCGGTGGATCATCCGCGCTGTTTGTTCGACCTTCTGCTCACCATCGGGCAGTTGCTTCAAGCGCTCCACGAGCTCCCGTTCTTTCTTGGAAGACGCCTGCCGCCCCCGTTCGAGCTTCCGGTGGCCTTCCCCCGGCTCGAAGCTCTTAGCTCTCGGATCAGCGGGCGCCGCTTCGATGAAATTCGCCCCGCTCGACGAGAGCCGTCAGCGCGTGCTGAATCAGCGGATCGAGCAAGCCGCCGAGCGCCGCTGCGCCCATGACTCGTTCAAACGCTTCGGTCGAGACGCAGAAGCCCGCCGGCACGCGGACCCCTTCGAGCCGGGAGAGCTCCCCCAGGTTCGCGCCTTGCCTCCGACCTCGCCGATGTGGGTTCGGTCGACTTCCTGGAGACCAAGCACATATGCACGCATGTGTTCACCTCGTTAGCTGGTCCGCTGGTCCGCTGGTTAGCTGGTTAGCTGGTTAGCTGGACACGGTCGCGAGGGGAGCTGCCGCAGCGGAGGAATAATCAAGGTCAGACGTCCGCCCTACCCCCGGGCTCGGCCACTTTATCGAGATGATACTCCGGTTGTCGTCGTCAAAGCGGGCGCGTGTTAGGCACGTGGGGTGAATCCCTCTGCAAAGAACGCCAGCGTCTCCGGAACCGCATACCGCTGCGGCGCTGTCGCGGCCGTCGTTGCCTGCGCCGCGCTTGTGAGCTGCTCGGGCTCGGAGCCCTCGCCGCCCGCTGACGACACCCGCGCTGCGTCCGGTTTGGGCGAGCGAACGGACGAGCAAGTGCAATTGAGCATCGACGGGCGTGACGAGCCCATGCATGCGCAGGCACGTTTGAGCGTGACCGAGGGGATGCAGGAGGTCTCGTTCAACATCACCGGCGGGGACGCTGCGGACAATTTCGTGGTGATCGACCTGGCTTTCGCTGGTGTGGAGAGCGTCCTCGGCCTGCACTCCATAGAGCTCGAGCCGGCGGGGATCGAAGGGCCTCACGCCGTCGCCAGCCTGGACGGGCAGGTGTATGACACGGCGCGCGGCCAGGTTGAGCTGACCTTGTCGAAGGACGGCGGCGTCCAGGGAAGCTTCGAGATTGGCTTGGTTGTCGCCGATCTCGACGGCAGCCGGGCGGCGGCGGGCGCCGCACCGAGCGACGGTGCCACGAGCATTTCGGGCGTGTTCAGCGGCGGTTGGATTGTTGCTTGTGTTTCACCCATTCGAGGCTTTACCGGGGGCCACGCCGTCGCCGACAGCCCGTATTGCAACAGCTTGGAATTTTGACGGAGGGTGCGCTGCGCGCGGCGGACGATCATTCTGACCGAGCAGTCCCTCTAGCAACCGCGAGCGCGGCGCTCGCCACCACGCGCACGCCGGCCTCGCGCAACTCGTCCATGGCTGTGTCGGAGTCGCCGGGTTTCAAGTCGACTCCGCGGCATCCATCTGCCACGACCCATACGTCGAAGCCGAGCGCGCGCGCGTCGAGTGCCGTGTATTTCACGCAATAGTCCGTGGCCAGGCCGAGCACGTAGACCTCGCGCGTCCCGCGCTGTTTCAAGTACGCGCCGAGGCCCGTGGCCTGCTTGTGACCGTTGTCGAAGAAGCCGCTATAGCTGTCGATGTCGGGGTCGGTGCCCTTCTGGAAGACCGCCGTGACGCGGTCGGTCTCGAGTGCTCTCGCAAAGTCGGCGCCCGGGGTGTTCTGGACGCAGTGGGCAGGCCAGAGCACCTGCGGCAGCCCGCCGAGCACGATCATGTCCCCTGGCTTGCGACCGAGGTGGTTCTTGGCGAAGCTCTTGTGATGGTCGGGGTGCCAGTCCTGGGTCGCCACGACACATTCGAAGCTGGGGGAGAGCCGATTGGCGACGGGGATGACGGCATGGCCGTCTGGCACGGCCAGCTCACCTCCGGGCAAGAAGTCGTTCTGAAGATCCACCAGGATGAGAGCGGGCGTCACGCTAGACCTCGTGCTTTCATGAGCAGGCGCTGGCGAAGCTCATAGAGACCGCGCTCGAGGCCCGCCGGATACTGGTGAGGGTAGACGAATCGGCGAATGCCGGGGTGCAAGCACCGGAGCTGAGCTCGAACGCGCTCTCGCACGTGGTGGAGCGGCGGCACGCGATAGACGAGCTCGCCGCCGCGCAGCACCGGCACCAGCAAGTCTTCGTACGGCGCGCCTTCGGGAATGGCTTTGCGCCGCGCCATGTCGTTCGGATCGACGATGGTGCAGGCGCTCGGAATGCCCAGCCCAGTGTCGTAGATGGCGTCTGCCAGGAAAAGACCATCGGGCGCGCTGTACCTGCGGATTTGCAAGTGACCCGGCACCGACACCTTGCTGGCCTGCTCAGACAGCTTGATACGGGGCTGCCAATTGCCCTGCTCGTCCTCGAGCGCGCTCAACTTGTAGACGCCGTTGAGCGCCGGCTGGTCGTAGGCCGTCACCAGGCGCGTCCCGACGCCCCACATGCCGATCGGCGCGCCCTGATCGCGCAGGCTCTTGATCACGTGCTCGTCGAGGTCGTTGCTCGCGAGAATGACGGCGTCGACAAAGCCTGCTGCGTCGAGCAGCTGGCGCGCCTGCTCGCTCAGGTACGCGAGGTCTCCACTGTCGAGGCGGATGCCGACCAGGGAGTGGCCGCGCTCGCGCAGGCGCTGACCCACCTGGATGGCGTGGCGCACGCCGTCCAGCGTGCGGTACGTGTCGACCAGGAACAAGCCCAGGCTGGGCAGCGCCTCGGCCCAGGCTTCGAACGCGCTGAGCTCGCTCTCAAAGCACATCACCCAGCTGTGGGCGTGGGTACCCCGGACCGGGATGCCAAAGAGCTTGCCCGCCAGCACGTTCGACGTGGCCACGCAGCCACCCACGTAGGCGGCGCGGCTCGCGCCCAGCGCGCCGTCGAAGCCCTGCGCACGCCGTAGGCCAAACTCCACCACCGGTGCGCTCCCCGCCGCTTCGCACACGCGCGCGGCCTTCGTAGCGACGAGCGAGTGAAAGTTGAGCAGGTTGAGCAGCGGCGCCTCGAGCAACTGAGCCTGCAGCACGGGCCCGACCACGCGTAGCAAAGGCTCGTGTGGGAAGACCACGCTGCCTTCAGGCACGGCGTCCACGTCGAGCGTAAGACGCAATTTCGAGAGATACTCGAGGAAGTCCGGCAGAAACAGCGGCCTCTCGTCTGGCCCCTCCAGCGTGGCCAGATACGCGAGGTCGTCGCCTTCGAAGCGCAGCTTGCCGAAGAGCTCGACTACCGGCTCGAGCCCAGAGGCCACCACGTAGCCCCCTGCGAAAGGAGGGGTGCGGAACGCGACGTGAAACACCGCGCGACGCTCCGCGAGGCCACTCCGAAAGTAGGCATACGCCATGCTGAGCTCGTACAGGTCCGTCAGCAGGGCGAGCGAAGGCTTGTAGAGCTGGTCGATCATGGCCGCCCCATTGTAAGGCCGTCCCCCGCCGCGCGGTAGCGGGGGATCGCTCTTCACCGCGAGCGTAGCCCGGGCGACTTCCTGAACACGAGCATTTGGTTGTTGGCGGGCATCGCCACTCGTTCCTCGAAGACTAGCTCGCGCGCTTGCCCGAGCGCGACCACGGCTTCGAGATCGCGCACGCCCCAGCGCGGGTCCCGGCGTTGCAAATCCACGTCAAAGTCCGCGTTGCTCGGCGCCGTGGGCCGACCCTCGATGTGGTAAGGGCCGTACATCACCAACACGCCTGAGGGCACCAGGTGGCGGGCCGCGCCATCAAACAACGCCACGGCATTTTCCCAGGGCGTGATGTGGATCATATTGGCGTTGAAGATCGCCTCGACCTCACCGACGCCCCAGTCTGAAGCGCACACGTCGAGCGCGCGGGGGGCTTCCAGATTCGGCAGACGCGCCTCCTCCCTCCAGGCGCGGATGCTCTCCAGATTGGCCGCTTCCAGGTCGCTCGGCAGGAACGTGAGCCCCTGCAGCTGTGTCGAGAAAAACACGGCGTGTTGCCCGCTGCCGCTCGCCACTTCGAGCACGCGGCCCGATGCGGGGAGCACGCGCTGAAGGACCGCGAGGATGGCCTCCTTGTTACGCTCGGGAGCGCCCCAGCTGAGCTTCGTCATGGTGCGACCAGCAGCGGAAGTGTCACCCAGGCCACGTTGTCATCTCTCCGACACCATGTCGAGCCTCGAGCAAACGCTCGAGGTCAACGGCTCTGCACCGTGCTGTCGTGCCGAGGGAGCTCTGCGGAGTCTGAAAGTTCGAACCCTTACGCTTAGATCGCCGCTCGACCAGGTGTTTCACGCTGAAGTCGTTGGCTGATCGCGACCCGGGTGGGGCACGCGCGTCTTAGAGCCGAGCGCCTCGTCAGGCGTGAGGAGCAAAACCCAGGTATGATGTGGCGAGCATTGGCGGGGTGGCTGAAGGTCCGCGTTATCGGGCCGAGTGCGTTCGGGCTGAGTCTCTTCGGGGCAGGTTGTGGGGGCGAAGCGACCTCGGTGGACCCTGCCGAGGTCGGTCGCTCTCAGGCGCTGAAGCTCGATCCCACCTTCGAGAACCCCAACGATCCAGAGGGCGGCGCGGAGCCCGCGCGTGACTACACGCTGTTCGAGGCCGATCCGGTGCGCCCAGTGGCGGTGCTCGGGCGGAGCGGGTTGATCGCTGTCGTCAATGGCGTCGATGACTACCTGGAGCTCGTCAAGGAGCGCGGCGGGGAGCTCGCGCCGTGCGGGGGGACGCGCGTCGGTTTGCGTCCGGTCGCGGTCGCAGTGGTCTCCGAAGTTGCAGTGGTCTCCGAAGTTGCAGTGGGTGCTGGCCACACGGGGCAGGGATACACGGCGGAGCTTTGGGTCGTCAATCACCTCTCGGATAGCGTCAGCGTCGTGCGCGTCGATACCGAGCGCTGCCAGGCGACCCTGGTGGATACGCTCTACGTGGGTGACGAACCGCGCGACATCGTCGTGGCCGCAGGCAAGCTGAGCAAGCCGGCCGTGTTTGTGGCGGCGGCGCATCGCGGGCAGCATCACCCGGTCCCGTCGGCCCGCAGCGGCCGCGATCTCGTGACGCCGGCCGGAGCGAAGGCGCAGGGCGGGCTCGCCGACGTGTTCGTCTTCGACGCGGAGAGCCGGGCCTTGCGCGGCGTCGTCAACCTGTTTACCGAGGCGCCGCGCGCGCTCGCCGTGGGTGACGGTGTCGTCTACGCCGCTGGCTTTCACACCGGCAATCGCACCACGGCCATCGCAGCGGAGACGGTGCTGGAGCGGGGCCTCGCGTCGCTCGAGCCGCTGCTGCTGAAGGTGGACGGGCATTTCGTCGAGAGCGAGGGCGAGATCTTGCTCGCGCCCGGCGTCGCCGGAGCGGCGCGCGTCAAGGCCGGCATGCCTGCGGTCGTGGGTCGCGGGCGCTGTATGCCGGATCCGCGAGACGACGTGGCCGATCGCGGCTTGGCTCAGGTCTGCGTGCAGACGGACGCTGCGCAGCGCGTGGAGCGCGTGCTCGTCGAGCGGCCGGGCCAGGTTCACGCCGAATGTCAGTGCACGAGCGGCGATGGCACGCTGCAGCCCACGGTGGGGGTGATCGCGCAGTTTTATAGCTCCGAAGCCGATTGTGGAGAAGACCTGGCCACGTTCCCCGATGGTAGTCGAGGCTGCTGGCTCGACGCCGCGCCGGGCGGTGCTCGAAATCCCGCGGCGCGCGCCGACCAGCAGCCGGCGCCGATGGCGTGGAATGACGAGGTGCGTTTTGCCTTGCCCGACCGCGACGTCTTCGCGATCGGCATCGATTCGTTGCAGGTCGAGCGCGCCGTGAGCGGCGTGGGCACCATCGTCTACGGTCTCGCGGTTCAGCCAGGCACCGGTCGGCTCTTCGCCGCGAGCACCGAAGCGGAGAACCTGACCCGCTTCGAGGGTGAAGGTCGCGCCGCCAGCACGACGGTGCGCGGGCACCTGCACGAGAGCCAGCTGACCGTGATCGATGGCGCCACTGCGACACCCGTACATCTCAACGACCACATCGACTACGGCCGATGTTGTGACAGGGACGAGCTGGAGAACGAAAGGAGCCTCGGCTTGCCGACGAGCGTCGCGTTCTCCAAGGGCGGCGAGCAGCTTTACTTCACGGCGCTCGGCTCCGACAAGCTGGGCATCGTGCAAGCGCGCCGGGTCGGTCGCGGATTTCACAACATCGAAGCGCGCGCGCGCGGCTGGCTCAGGGACGTGCAAATTGGCGTCAGCGACGAGCAACCGGCAGGTCCGGTGGGTCTCGCCGTCGATCCGCGGCGTGGCAGGCTCTACGTGAAAACTCACTTCACGAACGAGCTCGTGGCCGTCGACCCCGAGCGCGGCGAAGTGCTCGCGCGCGTCGAGCTCCACAGCCCTGAGCCGCCGTCGATCACTCGCGGCCGCCCCATCCTGTATGATACGCGTCGGACCTCCTCGCACGGCGACTCGTCCTGCGCGAGCTGCCATGTCTTTGGCAACTTCGACGGCCTGGCGTGGGATCTGGGCGACCCCGATGGCACGACCGTCAAGAACCCGGGCCCGTTCGCTCAGGCACCGGCGATCTTCGCGATTTCTGGGCTCTCGAGCGATCCGTTCCAGGTCAGCACGGTCGGCCGCAGCATGGACGAGGACTTCAGGAGCAACAAGGGGCCGATGACCACGCAGACGCTGCGTGGCCTCGCCAACCACGGCGCTCAGCATTGGCGCGGCGACCGCACGCGGCGCTTTCAAGATCGGACCGGCGCGCATCCGAACTTCGGGTCCTTAAATGAAGACAATTCATTCGGAGAATTCGACGTCGCCATCGGCGGCCTGAATGGCAGCGACGCACTGCTGCCAGCCGCTGTATTTCAGGACTTCACGAATTTCGCTCTGCAGCTCACGCTGCCGCCGAATCCCGTCCGCGCCCTCGACGGCTCGCTCACGGACGTTCAGAGCCGGGCCCGCGCGACCTATTTCGGCTGCTCGAGCATGAGCGACGAGCAGTTCGAGTCGCGAGCGTGCGTGACCAGTGACGGAACGCTGGTGGACGTCGAGTCGGAGACCCGGGCGTGCTTCTGCAACCGGAATCCGCTGCTCGCGATGCTGCGGGACTTGCCTGCGGCGGCGGCGCTGCTCTCGACGCTCGCGCCCGTGCTCTCGGACCGCGGCGAGCGCGCCTCGATGCTGGCGGCGACCCAGGTCGAGGGCTTGCCGGCCGATCGCCAAGCCGAGCTCGAGCTCGTTGCCGCAGAGCTCGACGCCTCCCTGGAGGAATTGAGCAGCGCGGATTTCTCGCTCGATGCTCGCTCACTGCTCGGTGAACGGGCGTCGCGTTCGATCGTTCGAGCCGGCGCAAGCTTCGAAGCGCTCTCGGCGCTCTCGAGCCCGGGCAATTTAGAGCTCGATCGCCGCTTGCTCGAGGCGCTCTTTTCGGCCGTCGCCGCTCGAGCCACGGCGTTCGTGAGCTCAGTCGACGCGCTCCGTGACGGCTTGACGCTCGCGTTCGAGGTCGCAAAAGTCAATGCGGCGGTGCTTGCGGATGCTGCCGCCGAGGGCACGAGCGGGCATCGCGACCTCTTGGGTGGCTGCGACGTCGAGGAGCAGCCGGCCTGTCGCCTGCGCGTCTTCGACACGCTGACCACCTGCAACGGCTGCCACACGCTCGATCCGCGCGGCAACGAAGAGCACGAGGTCTACCGCCCGGGCTTCTTCGGCACGAACGGCCAGTATTCGTTTGAGAACGAGAGCCAGACCTTCAAGGTCCCCCACCTGCGTAACGTCTACGCCAAGGCCGGGATGTTTGGCATCACGCCGAGCTTCATCGTGGTCTCGAGCTCGGTGCTGGGGGATCGCCGCGGCGGCTTCTTCACACCCACGCAGCCCTTCTTTGGTGAGCAAGTCCGAGGTTTCGGCTTCCTGCATGACGGCGCCATCGACACCATGCACCACTTCCTCGGCACGACCCCGTTTGCGGTCCGCCCGCCGGGGTCGACGAGCCCGCGGGACCCGGGCACACCCACGGCGTTTCAGGCGGTCCTGCCCAGCGAAGCCACGCGGGCCGCTTGCGTGACCGAGCTGCGTCAGGTCTCCGACGCGGCATTCGCGGCGCTGCCGGCGGCGTTGCAGCCTGCGCTCAGCGTGTGTCGCTCCACCACCCCCGTCCCGGATCTGTGCTTCGTCGAGCCAGAACATCCGGCCTGCACGGGCGCCCTGGCCGCGATCGGTCAAGCCCTCGGCGATCCGGGCTTCGGCAGCCTCTTTCTGCGTATCCGCCCGCTGTGCTTTCAGATGGGCTCGATGCTGGAGGGGGGCGTCGAGAGCGGCGCGTGCTACCCGCAGGGGCTCCGCGAACGGGAGGAAATGGAGTCCTTCCTGCTGGCGTTCGATTCGAATCTAAAGCCGATGGTCGGCCAGCAGGTGACGTTGCGCGACGGCGCGCGTCCGCCGCTGCTCGCTTCTATGCTGAGGGCGTCGGCGCGGGGGGATTGCGACATCGCGCTGTGGCAGGGGGCGCGCGGTTACCTGATGACGTCGCCTGACGCAACGGCGGAAGGCGAGAGCAGGCTGCGCGATCGGCAGGGGCGAGCGCTTCGCCTCGCCGAGCTCGAGGGCCCGACACCCGTGACGCTCACCTGTCATCCGCCGCAGGTCGAACGAGCGGAGGCCCGGCGCTTCGCCTTCTCGCGCTAGCGCGCTCTCCCTTCAGGCCGGACGCTGCTCAGCGCTCGCTAATGCCCTCTCCCAGCGCGTCGCTCAGCGTCAGGTCGGTGACGCGATAGTCGCGAGGGGCGAGGTGCGTCTGGGGCACAAGGGCTCTTACCAGCCCGGGCGTGAGCGCGATTGCATAGGCACGTTTGGGGCTGATGTTGGCTCGGTTGATCGGTGGCTCGAAGCTCACGTCACCCCTGACCAGTGCGGCGCTCGCCGCGAGCAGCTCTTCACCGCTGATGCGCATCACGCTCAGCGGCGCGTAGGGCGACAGCGTGAGCAGGTCCGAGAGGCGGGTGACCCCGGCCGCGTAAGCTTGCTCATTCGCCTCGCCGACGGGGGCCGCGACCGCGAAATCAACGCGCGTGGCTCGGCGCACGTCGCGAGCGATGGCGCGTCCCAGCTCGAGCTGGGTCATGCCTTTGGCGGGCAAGAGCGGCGACTCTGCGCGGCCCGGGTGCCATTGCCAGCGGCTGCCGAAGCTGCGAGCGAGCACCAACGCTGGCCGCGCGACGCTCGCCACGACCGCGTCCGCCCGGTTGATGTTGGCGCCCATCGCCGCCGGTATGAACGAGCCCTCCGCATACGCACCAGGAGCGTCGCTGGCCACCCAGAAAATCAGACGCTCGGGGGCCTCGGGGTTATAGTGAACGAGGCCGAGCGCACGGTCTTCACTCGGCAAAGTGAGCCCATCGCTGAAGCGAATGTTGCCCTGCGCGTAGCTGACCGGCAAGCGCTCGGCGATGCGCGCCACGACGGCGTTTTGGCTCGCCGTGCCGATCAGCACCAAGTGCCGGCGCCCGATGTCCTCTCGGGTCACCTCGGTATCTGCTTTGATCTGCAGCGCTCCGTAGAGGTTTTGGTTGTGGGAGACGCCGTCCTTCCCTTTGTCATCGATGGGCGTGAGCCACTCGGCGCGCGGGCTTTGCGCCGCCACATTCGCCGCTGCCTTCTGCGCGCGGCGGAGCTCGTCACTGCCGCCCGTCCCGTACACGATGAGCAACGGCTCGCCCGCATACAGGAGGTTAGGGCCGCCGGGCGTGTGCAAACGAAACGGCAGCTTCTCCGGCGCCTTCTCCAGCGAGATTTGCTGCGTCACCGGATCGATGTCGAGCACCACCACCGGCGCGGGGCTGGGCGAGAGCTCGAACGGCGCCGGGCGCGTGCTGCCCTTCGGCGGGCGCTGCACGATGCGCAGCGGCTTTGCCCGGTCGAAGGGAGACTCCGAGAGGTGGAGCGCGAGCCGGCGCACGTTCGTTAGCGTCGCCACGAGCGTATTGTTCGCTTCGGCGCGCAGCGCGAAACGCGCCGGCGCGAGCTCTCCCCCGAACTCGACGATCTCCGCCCAGAAGGCCCGCCGCGCGAGGCCGTCCAGCGCGGTAAAGTCCAGGCGCGTGACGCTGCGCGGGTCGCGACGCTTCTGCTCGAAGGCAAAGGCCTGCGCGCGCTTGTTCCCTGCCTCGTAGTTCCAGACGGCATGGCCATAGCCGGTGGTCTCATCATAAACCAGCGTGCCGCCCAGCTCCTTCAGCTTGGCGAGAGGGCCGCGCGAGAGCAGGACCGGCACGACCCAGTCGTCGTCGCTGTGCGTCGCGTAGAGGGGGAACGTGAGCAAGTTGGCGATGGGCTTGTCCCCCGCATAACCGCACACCGGCGTGCCCGAGGCAAAGCGCTGCGGATAACGCGAGCCCAGATAGAAAGTGCCATGGCCCCCCATGCTGCCACCGCCGATGTGCACGCGATCGAGGTCAACGGCCCAGTGGGCCTCGATATAGTCGAGCACGTGCAACACGTCGGCCTCCGAGAGCGCCAAGTATTGGCCCGCCCGCGCCCGACCGAGCACGGAGACTTCGAAGTAGTCGGCGTGATCTTGCATGCCCGTGGCGTGTTCAAGGTGGTTGCCGCCATAGCCGTGCATGTAGAGCGTGACCGGCGCGGGGTGCCCTGGGTCGTAGTTGGTGGGGATGTTCAGCTTGAAGGGCTGCCCGCTGCCGTCGACGGGGGATTCGTACGCCCACTCTTGCACGCCGCGCAGCTCCGACAGCACGTTCGGCTGCGCCAGGATGCGCTCCGACCACTCCGAGAGCCGCGCCCGTGCCTGTACAGCGTCGGCCTCACCCATGCGTGCCGCGGCTTGCTCGGCCTGGAAGCGCAGGAACTTAATCCAGCCGTGATAGGCGGCCAGATCCTGCTGCGCCAGGATTCGAGCGGAGGCATCCGGCGTGGGCTCCGCCGCGGCGCTGGCGGATGCCGGTGATGCAACGGGCGCCGGGGGCGGGGGAGACACGACGGCCGCCGTGGGCTGGCCGGCGCAGGCGGCGCACAGCAACGAGATTGCGAGGGAGAGGCGAAGAAATTGGCTCGACAGGTGCCGCGGCAGCCTGAATGGATACTGCCGCCTCACGCCATGCTTCGCTGGTGAGCGGGCCGTGACGTACAGCGCGCCGCCCACGCCACGACGTGCTTCCACTTCGAGTAGTCGAGGCCCATGAACTGCAGCCAGCCGAGGTAGCCCGCCGTCGCCAGGTCGGCAAAGGAGAAGCGCTCCGTCACGAGGTATTGCCGGTCCGCTAGGCTCTCGTCGAGGATGCCGAGCGCAGCATCCAGGTCACGCTTGGCCGCCTCGGCCGCCTTAGCGTTATGCTCCTCGGCGGGGACGAGCGGCGAGACGTTCCGGCCGTAACGCTGCACGGCGTCAGCCAGCGTCACCTGTGCCCAGATCATCCACTGCACCGCTTGGGCGCGGCGGATACCCGAGGGCGGGAACAGACCCGCATCGACGCCATACTCCTCCGCCAGGTAGAGCAGGATGGCCGTCGACTCGAAGATGGGCACCCCGTCCACCTCGAGCACTGGAACCTTACCGTTGGGGTTCTTCTCCAGGAACGCGGCGTCGCGCGTGCCGCCGTTTCTCAGGTCGATGAGCTTCCGCTCATGAGGGACGCCGAGCTCTTCCAGAGCCCAGGTGGTGCGCACCGCGCTCGACATCGGCGCGTAGTAGTAGATGAGTGCCATGCGGGTGACTTACAGGAAATCAGGGAGGGGTTCCAGGGCCTCGCGCTCCGTCACGTGCGAGAGCTGCGGGTCCGGTGGGGTATCGACGCTGACGTTGTATCGATCGCTCTAGCATCTAGCCGAGCTCGTGCCATCGCGAGCCCCTCGGCGGGTGTAGACTGCGACCATGTTGCGCAGCATGACGGCTTTTAGTCGAGATGCCGAGGGGCACTGGGTCGCGGAGCTCTCCTGCGGGCACACGCAGCATGTCCGGCATCAGCCGCCCTTTTTTCTGCGACCCTGGGTGCTGACGGCTGAGGGCCGCGCAGCTCGGCTCGGACAAACGCTCGACTGCGTGCTCTGCGATAGCCGGCAATTGCCCAAAGGCCACGCGAGCTACAAGCGTACTCCGCTCTTCACCGCGGAGTCGATCCCGAAAGGGCTGCTGCACCAGCACCGCACGAAGCCGGGCGTCTGGGCATTGATCCATGTGCAGCGAGGCCAATTGGCGTTTCACGAAACCGGGGGGCCTGAGCCGCCGCCCAGCGTTTCTGCGGGAGAGGTGGCGACGGTGTTGCCTGAAGTCGAACACCGCGTCGAACCGCTCGGGGAGGTGGAGCTCTTCGTCGAGTTCTGGAAGGCGGGGGTGAGCTGAGCTTCGCGCCCGTGTCCGGGGCCGGTGTCGCCACAACCGGCGAACGCGCAGTGACGAAATCGAGGCCAAGGCCTCGAAGTCGCGGTCTCTATGCAGCAGCTGCAGGTCATGCCGAACCGCACAGGCTGCGATCAGGCAATCGACGCATGACCTAACCAAGTCGTCCCTCTCGGTTGGAGGTGCATGCCGATCCTCCGACGCCGAGCCCATCGATCACGCTTCGGCCAGGGCCAGGCGCAGGGCGTCGTAGCCGTAGCGTTGGCGGATATCGTCCACTGCGCGGTGGAGGGGTTCGTTCTGCGCGAAGAGGGCGAGTTGTTCGTCGTAGGGGCGCAAGTTGGACAGGCGGATGCCGAGCAGGCGGATGGCGGTGCGGCGCTCTCGGGCGCGGGCGAACAGCTCGAGCACGATCGGGTAGAGCTCGAGCTCGGAGCAGGTGGGGATGATCGTGCGCGAGCGCTGCAGCGTCTGGAAATCGGCGTAGCGCAGCTTGAGGGTTACCGTTCGCGCTTTCACGCCGCGCTGGCGCGCGCGCCAGCAGACGCGTTCGGAGAGTGAGCACAGCATGGACTCGAGGCAGGCGGAGTCCCGCACGTCTTCGCGGAAGGTGCGTTCGTTGGAGAGGGTGCCGTGCGTGCCGCCCGAGGGGTCGTATTCCTGGAAGGCGGGTCGCTCGCGCCCGAGCTCATGTGCGCCCTGGCCGCGGCAGGCGCGCTGGATGCGCTCACCCCAGGCCCCGAAGATGCGCCGGAGCGTCGGCAGCGGAGCCACTGCGACGTGGGCGAGTGTGGTGAGCCCTTCGGCGATGAGCTTCTCTTCCGCGACGGGCCCGATACCTGGAAAGCGCCGCACCGGCAGGGGACCGAGAAACGCGAGCTCGGTGCCGGCGGGCACGAGCAAGACGCCGCGGGGTTTGGCCAGACCGCTCGCGACCTTGGCGACGGAGCGGCTGGTGGCGATGCCGGCGCTCGAGGGCAAGCCAAGGCGATCCTGGATGTCGTCCGTGAGCTGGCGCACGACGCGCTCGATGGTGCCGTCCGCCCCAGCGTCGCCAGGGGCCCAATACAGGCTCTCGCAGCCCGAGAAGTCTAGGAACATCTCGTCGATGCTGGCGACCTGCGAGCTGGGTGTGTAACCCTCGGCGATGCGGCGCACGCGCTCGGCGTAGTCGCCGTACACGCCGTGTCGCGTCGGCAGGTACACCGCGCCTGGCGCGAGCTCGAAGGCACTCCGCAGGGACATTCCCGAGCGCACACCCAGGGCACGAACCTCGTAACTTGCCGCCGTGACCACGCCGCGTTGCCCAGGCAGCCCCCCGACCACCACTGCCTTGCCCACGAGGCTCGGATCCAGAAGCCGTTCGACGGATACGAAGAACGTATCCAGATCGAGACAGCAAAGCCGAGGTGCTGCGAGAGCCATTGAGATTCGACCCGAGCTCGCATATACTGGACTAATGTTCAGATAACTATCGTGAAACGGAGTGGGGCTCGAGCCCCTGCACGGCTCCCGACTTCCGGCTTCGGAACAACTGACCAAGGCGGGAGCGGCTCGCTCGGGTTCTTTTGAAGCGCCGTCGCAAGCAGGCCACCGAGGTAGTGCCCGAGCATCCAACAATCTCGGACGCGACTCGCTGGATTGCCGAGCTCGGCGGCTACACGGGCAAGTGGTCCGGCGGTCCTCCGGGGACCGCTACAATGACGCGCCGGACGCCGCGCCAGCGAAGCAGCGGTTAAAAAAAGCGAGCACCATTGCTTCGTGCTTGACGAGGTTTTCGTAGCAGCACGCAACGAAGCCTTTATTGGGCGAAAAGGCACCGCCGTTCGCGTCAGGGCGTCCGGTGCCGCACGTTGCAGGTCCTGAGTGATGGTGAAGTGATTTTGGTGTCGCCAAGGCGCGCGGCGTCGCGCTCAGAGAGGGAAAAAACTGGGGTGTATGATGCGATCATGGAAGCAAAGTATCGACTCACCGCGCTCAGCGACGAAGCCTTGCTGGTCAATCTCAAGCGCTGCGTCGGCAGCGAGAACGAAATCACGGCACTCGTGTTGGCCCACCTGGCAGAGATCGACGCGCGAGGCGCCTATCGAAAGTGGGCCTGCGCCACGCTCGTGAGCTATTGTGTGTACGAGCTCAGGCTCTCGGAGGATGAAGCCCAGCGGCGCTGCCGGGCCGCGCGGGTGGCCCGCCAGTTCCCCATTCTGTTTGAGATGCTGGCCGAAGCAGCCATTCACCTCACGGGCATCGTACTGCTCGCCCCACACTTGACGCAGGAGAACCACGTGGAGCTCCTGGCGCGAGCGCGCTATCGTACCAAGCGCGAGCTCGAGAAGCTGGTGGCCCAGATCGCGCCGCGCGCGGACGTGCCAGACGTCATCGAACCGCTCGGGCCTGCCGGCGACGGATTCCGGCGTCCGGCGCCAAGCACCTATAGCTCGATGGTCCATGGCGTTGCAGGCTACGTGAGGCACCTCACACCCGGCAATGAACCCACCGAAGCGCCAAGCGCTCCGCACGGCTGGCTGGAGGCGCCGGTCGCGGGAGAAGGCACCGATTTGAGAAGCGTTGAAGGTGCCTCCGCGCCAGCGCTGCCTGATCCGATGGCCTCCGCGCCAGCGCGGACTGATCCAGACGTCAACGCCGCGACCGCGCGACCGCCGGCGCTCGACGCCGGAGTGGCCTCCGCGCCGGCGCGACTCGCTTCGATGCGTTACCGTGTGCAGTTCACGGCGGACCAAACCTATGTGGATCTGCTCGAGCAAGCCCGTGACCTGCTCGAGCACCAGATCCACGACCGAGACCTCGCGGCCGTCCAGCGGCTTGCCATCGAGGCCCTCGTGGAAGCGCTGACTCGTCGCAAATACGGCGGAATAGACACCGGGGCCCGCCGAGGCTCCAGGCTTTCGGAAAATGAACGCGCGGAATTAACAAAAACACAGACGCCTTCCGCATCGACTGCCTCCGAATCGACGCCTTCTGCATCGACGCCTTCTGCATCGACGCCTTCCGTCGTTTCGCCGAGCTCAGCGGGCCGTCATCTGCCCGCTGCCCTTCGGCGCTCCGTAGCGCAGCGCGACGGCGGCCGTTGCACCTACGTCGATTCGCGAGGCGTGCGCTGCAGCGAAACGGCGCGGCTCGAGTTCCATCACGAGCACGCTTACGCTCGCGGCGGCGCGACCTCCATTGCAAATATCATGCTGCGTTGCCGGGCGCACAATGACCTGGCCGCTGAGCACGACTTCGGTCGACTCTTCATGGAACGAAGAAAGTGCCGTGAGCCACCGGTGACTAACGCGCCGGCGCGGAACGGCAGAGCACCGTGAGCCACCGGGTGACTGACGCGCCAGCGCGGAACGGCAGAGCACCGTGAGCCACCGGTGATCAGACCCGCGTCTCAGAGATAGTGAGCCACTCGTCGCTGAGCCGGTTCTTGCGGTCCATGCAACAGCACGGTGCTCGGCCTCAACGCAGAGCCAGTATCCAGGCGCTCCGACCCAGACACCTCGCTCGTCCGCTCGAGCCAGGTCGCCCGACACGGGTCGAGCTCGAGCACGAGCGCAAAGGCATCGCACCCGCGGGTTCGGTTCGTCTTCGCGCCAAGCACGGCAGTCGGCTCCATCAGGTCGAGATCTGGCTGCTGGAACCGCGACTTGGCTCATCCGTTCGAGTGGACCTACACCGGGAAGGTGCTGAACGCTCGACCCCAAAACCGCTCGTTATCTCTGAGACACGGGTCTAGTATTCGCCTATGTACGTGGTGGCGATCGCGGAACTGTCAGCCTCGGGGGGCGCGCTTGGCGAGCTCGCGGCGGAGCTGGGCACGACGCTGTACGAGCTCAAGTTGACGCTCAACGCGGGCCTGCCCGCCGTTGTGATGCTCACGGTGGACGCCTCGCTGGCGGCGAAGGCAGCGGCGGCGATCGCGCGACACGGGCACCGCGCGGTCAGCGCCGATCGGCGCAGCATCACCGCCAGCCGTGACATGACCTCGATCATCGACGTGCGCTTCGAGGCGGACGCGCTCAGAGCAGGGGCCGTGCGCGATGAACGCTTGGCGTACGAGGACGTCTTCGCGCTGCTGCGCGCCACCCACAGGAGCGAAGAGACGGGCCTCCGCGAAGAGAAGGAGCGCAAATTTCGACCCGGCATGGCCCTCGCGACGGGCGGGCTGGTGCTCTCGAAGACGACCAAGCGCCAGGTCGTCACGCACACGGAACATCGCGAGCAGGTGCTGTACATCTTCAGAAAGGGCGGCGGGGCGCCGTGGAGCCTTCGCGAACGAACGGCGCGCTACGCGGGCCTCGGCGCCGATCTCTCGCCGACCAGCCTGGAGAACTTCAAGACCACGCTGAGGCTGCTGCGGGAGCGTGCCCCGCACGCGGTGTACGACGAGCGGCTGCTCAGCCCTCGCTCGGTTCGAGGCATCACTGACGGCACGGCCGCCACGGATTTGCTCGTGCACCTCATCACCACCGATCTGGCGAGCACCTCGCCACGGTGAGGTCCGTCCGGTGCGCTGAGCCTACGGCTTCGTTGCGAGCTCGGCGGCGCTCTCCACGATCGAGCCCACCAGGCCGTAGTCCCGGGCTTCCTTTGCGGTCATCCAGTGGTTGCGCTCGGTGTCGCGCGTGATTTTCTCGAGCGTCTGCCCCGTGGCGTGGGCGAAGATGCCGTTCAGGCGCAGGCGCATGGCGATGATCTGGCGCGCCTCGATCTCGACGTCGGAGGCGGGGCCGCCCACGCCGCCCAGCGGCTGGTGTAGCAGGAAGCGCGTGTTGGGCAGGCACATCCTATGCTCGCGCCGTGCTGCCGCGAAGATGAGCGCCCCTGCGCTCGCGACCCAGCCCGTGCCGAGGATGCGCACCGGGGGCCCGATGAACTTAATCAGGTCATGTAGCGTATCACCGGACTCGACGTGCCCGCCCTGCGAGTGGATGACGATGCGTATGGGATCGAGGCTGCGCTCCGCCAACGCGAGCAGCTGAGCAGACACGGACGCAGCCAGCGCCGTCGTCACCTCGCCGAAGACGAGCACCGTGCGGGCGGCAAAAAGATGGTCGCCGATCAGAGACGAAGGTCCGCTCTTGTCGAAAGTGTCGGGGGGGCTCGTGGTGTTATCCAGCATGACTTGCCTCTCGTCGTTTTGGGCGCACGCCGGCTTTCGCGCCATATCCCGCACTCTCGAAGCATTGTCCGAGGCTCTCCGCGGTGGACGAATCGCGGGCTCGGGGGCAAGCTTACCGGCGTGGAGACGAATTCGTTCCCGGCTCTGTCCGTCCAGGTCGCACGTGCCGCCTCGGGTCTGCGGGTCGTTGCGCGTTCGCCCGAGCTGCGGCCCGCCGTGCTGGTCGAGGCCATGTTTTCGGGCGGGCCGGACGGCGTCTGGTTCCGGCTGACGCAAGCGGGGGAGTCGCGCGTGTTCTCCCGCGATGCAGTTGCGCGTCATCCCGCGCTGTCTGCCGTGTTGCGCCTCATTGCCGATGAGGCCGATGTCGCAAAAGCCTCGCGCGAGGCGCTCCTGGCTGCTCTGTTCCGGAGCTTGCTCGTGTACGTATCCCGGATGTCGACGCCGGTTCCGCTCCCGAAGTGGGGCCGGCCTTTCCGCGACGCGCGAGTCGAGAGAGCGCTCGAGCTCTTGAACGCCGACATCTCCAAACGCTGGACGGTCGAGCTCCTGGCGCGAGCGGTGGGGCTGTCGCGCCCGGCATTCGCGCGGCAGTTCCTGCGTGTGCTCGGCCTCGCGCCCATGCGCTACCTCACGCAGCGGAGAATGCAGGTCGCGGCCGCCCTGCTACTCGGCTCGGACGCTGCCCTCGCGGAGGTAGCCAGCAGCGTCGGCTACCGTTCCGAGTTCGCCTTCAACCGCGCGTTCAAGCGGCACTACCAGGTACCCCCCGGCGTGTACCGCGATCAGCGCCCCACCGCGCTGCGCCTCGCGTATTCGATCGCTGCGTAAGACCACATCGCCCATATGACAGACTCAAAGCGAGCAAGCGAGCGGACGCTGACCGGCAAGTGCCTGTGCGGCGCCGTCCAGTACGTTGTGCAGGACGACTTCCTGTACGCCGCCAACTGCCACTGTTCGAGCTGCCGGCGGGCGACGGGCTCGGCGTTCAAGCCGTTCGCTGGCATCGAGAGCCAGAAGCTGCGCGTTAGCCAGGGGCAGGACAGCCTGATGATCTTTGGCGAGGCACGCGCCGGCGATATGCACTGCAAGCTGTGCGGCTCGTTCCTTTACTCGGTCGTGAGTGGCGGCGCGCGCGTGCACGTCGCCATGGGGACGCTCGTGGACGAGCCCAGCATGCGTCCAACGGCGCATATCTTTGTCGGCTCCAAGGCGGCGTGGTTCACGATCACGGACGACTTGCCTCAATATGCAGGGCACGTGGAGGCCGCGCCCGAGCGTGGCGAGTAGCTCTGGCGTGCGCCGAGCCTGGGTTAGTCACCCTTCGCAGCGGGTACGCCGGGCTTGGGCGCGGCCCGCGTCGGTAGCGCAGCCCGGGTGGGCGCCTTCCGGAGCTTGCCATCGCCTTGAAGGATGCGCGCGCCCGCTTCACCCATGGCCTGGCTCATGGCTCCGAGCGGCCGCGGTTTGTTCTCGGCCAAGCGCGGACGCTCTCGTTTGGCGGGGCGAGCGGGCGCAGCGGCGGCTCGTTCGGCAGCTTGGGGAGCGCCGGGCGTGTCGCTCGAATCCAGCCCATCGAGCGCCAGGGGCAGGAGGGGCAGCACCGTCACGTCGGTGGGCACGGCAACATCTGCCACCGGGCGCGTGGGCTCCGCGGGCGGGGGGGAAGCCGCCTGGATGGCCTGCGAGGGCACTCGTTCGGGCTCGGGTGCAAGCCGCGCCTCGCGCCATGCCATGGACGAAAGCGCGACGGCGCACACCGCGAGCAGCAGCAGGGACGCGAGCAACGCCGTGCGGGACCCGAAGCGCCGCCCTAGGATCATGCGGTTTAGCGTGAGGGCCCAGGCTCGAGGCACCTGGATTTGGCTCGCCAAGCCGCGCAGCCGCTCGGACCAGGGGGGAAGCGGCGGACGATCCCCTGACGCGAGCAGGATCTTCTCGAGCTCCGCCGCCATCTCCTCCACCGAAGCGAAGCGCCGGGTGGGCTTTTTGCTGGTGCCCTTGAAGAACCACTGATCGAAGCCGGCTGGGACGTAGCCGAGCGTCGACGGCGCTAGCGGCTTCTCCGTGCAGATCTGCACGGTGAGGTCGCCAAGGGATGTGCCGGGGAAGGGATAGCGCCCCGTCAAACACTCGCAGGCAATGATCGCGAGAGCCCATACGTCGGTGCGAAAGTCGACGCTGCTGCTACCCCGGACCTGCTCCGGGCTCATGTACTGCGGCGTGCCGAGCAGGGTGCCGAGCTGGGTCCCGACCTTCCTCGTGAATTTGAGCGCGTCCGCGCGCACCTTGGCGATGCCGAAATCGATGAGCTTGGTGACTTCATGCTCGCCTTCGCGCGCGATGAAGATGTTGCCGGGCTTCACGTCACGATGGACCACGCCCATGGCGTGTGCCTGGCCAATGCCGCGCGCCACCTCGCCGAAGATCTTGTTCAGCTCCGAGGGCGCGAGCGTGCCCCGGCTCGACAGGCGAGCGTCGAGGTTTTCACCTTCGAGCAGCTCCATCGCGATGTAGGGAACGGAGCCGTCGCTACCATAGTCGATGATTTGCACGACGTGCACGCTACGCACCGCGGCGGCGGAGCGCGCCTCTTGCATGAAGCGCTCGTGCATTTCGGGATCGCCGATCAACGAGGGGTCGAGGAATTTGACCGCTACGGGCGCCCTCAGGCGAATTTGCTCCGCGCGCCAGACGCTGCCCATCGCGCCCCGCTCCAAGAGCTCTTCGAGCCGATACCGCTCCCCGATGATCTGGCCTGCCCTCGGGGTCGCTCGGGGTCCGCCTGCTCGGACCGCGGTGCTGGCGTCGTTCACGGGTTTCATGCTGTGGGAAAGCTTCCTCGGATCACGGAGGTGAATGCGCGAGTGCCCGAAAGGCCCTGCGCAGACGCACGTGGAAGCCGGCCCCCACAGCCGCTGCGCCAGATATCGTGATAAATACCCATCAGGCCCGTCCCATGTGCTCCGCCGAGGCGCCAGACAAATCGGAGCCCGAGCTTTCATGCGATCGCGCCGGCGCCTGCTATTTGCGGCAATTCCAACAAACACTTCAGCATTCCACACAGGTGGGTCGACTGCGATTCCTGATAGGACTCATTCCCTGCCGCGCTTAGCGAGCGGGAGAGCCAGACGCTCGCTCGATCCTGACGTGTTGCTGAAACGAGCCGAGCGGACAGGATGGTTCTCGCGACGCGCTGACGAGGCCTCCCGATAGCCTGGCTCAGCTGTGATTGCCGCGCACATGTGACCGAGCCGGTGGAAGCGACGGCACGCGACGTCGCCATCACTTAGGCGCATTCGCGGAAAGCGTTGACGGGCTGCGTGCCATTTCGACTCGTCGAGCAGCGGCATGCGGCTTGCTGGAGGACGAACGAGCTGCCCATTGGCCGCGCGCCGTCGGTACCCGGGCAGAGTCGGAAAGCAGCAGTCCATGATGCATCGAGCACAACCAGGGTGGCCATCGCGTTTACCGCCGTCGCGTTGGCGTGCCTCGGTCCGAATCGCGGCGTGGCTGAGCGCCGTCGGTATCTGGCTGTCGGGGTGCGTCTCCCAATTGCAGTGCGATGGACCGGCAGGGCCCTGCGTGGCGACGGGGGGCCCGAATGAGGCCGCCGTGACGGCCGCCTTGGCAGGTGCCGCGTGGGTCGTCGGCGGCGGTTGCGCCATCGCGGGTTGTCGGCCCCCGTATGTCTGCAACGCCGAGACCGGGTTCTGTGAGCAAATGGCCTGTGGCGAAGGCCGAGGCCCGTGCCCCGCTGGCTGGCGCTGCAACTACAAGACCTCCAGCTGTGAGTGATTGCTCAGCGGCTCAGCGTGAACGCCCCGAAGTCCGCCGAGCTCTCACTCTGAGTTTGATCGCCGTTACTCCGCGCCTGAACGCTGAGCCTGTAGTTGACTCCTTCCGGAGTGGCCTCGAAGAAGCACCCGCTCACTATAGCTGCCGGCAGCGGGCTCGCGAGAGCAGCCCATGCAACACGGTAATCCGGGGCGTTGACTGCGGATCGGGAGATCTATAACCTCGCGCGCGCGCATGTCGCTCAAATGGCTGAAATACTCGTTCAAGCGGCAGGTGCTCGGAACGGCACCCAGCCTGTATTGGGGCGCTCGGCGCCTGGTGCGCGGGTTTGTCGAACCCGAGATTGGCCTCTTACGCCACGTGTGCCACCCGGATCAGCTCACGCTCGATATCGGGGCGAACTGGGGCGCGTACGCCTATGTCGCCTCCAAGTTTTCCGGCAAGGTCCACTGTTTCGAGCCTCAGCCGGGGCTCGCCCGGGTGTTGCAGCGTGGGGTGGGTCGCTCGGCAAACGTCGTCGTGCATAACGTAGCGGTCTCGAACGCGAGCGGCTGGGCGGAGATGCGGATCCCTCGGAACGATATCGGGTACTCCACGATCGAGCCCGAGAACCGTCTAGAGGAAAAGGCCGATCTCTCGAAGGGTATCGCCGTCGTCCGGGTGATGACGCAGCGGCTCGACGAGCTCGCGCTCAGCCGCGTGGGGTTCGTGAAGATTGACGTGGAGGGCCACGAGATAGAGGTGTTGCAGGGTGGGCTCGAGCTGCTCGCGCGAGACAAGCCTTCACTGATCGTGGAAGTCGAGGAGCGGCACCGCCGGGGTTCAGTGGGCGTCGTCAAAGGCCTGCTCGGAGAGCTCGGCTACGGCAGCTTCGTGCTCGAGCTCGGGAAGCTCGTGCCCACGAGCGGCCTGGCTGCTGGTGGCCGCGAGCACGGGAGCCGTAACTTGGTGTTCTTGCACCCCCAGGCCCAGCGCGGCCTGCCGGCAGCGCTATTTTAATGACGCGAGTGTGATGACGCCCTGACGTCGGGGCACCCATGATGTCGGTGTTCGCCCTCGAGAACAATCGCGCCCGGCATGGATGCTCAAGACCAACTCAAGCGCGGCACGTTATGGCTAGGCTCCGCTAGCCTCGTCGCGCGGCTCTTGGACGTGGGCGCCACGCTCGCGATCGTCGGCCTGCTCACGCAGGCGCAAATGGGGCTCGGCGCGCTCGCGCTCAGCACCTGTGCCATCCTCGAGTCACTCACCGGGATCGGTATGGGCGGCGCGCTGGTTCAGGCCAAGGACGTCAGCCGCGAAGAAGAGAGCAGCCTGTTCTGGCTCATCAGCGCCATCGGGCTCGGGCTCGGAGCGATCCAAGTCGCGCTCGCTCCAATCCTGGCTATCACCTACGCCGAGCCTCTGCTGCTGCCGCTGGTCGCCGCATCGGGCCTCAAGCTGCTGCTGGTCGGGATGAGCCTCGTTCCCTTGCAGCTGCTCAGCAAGAGTCTGAAGTTCAAAGAAATAGGCACCGTACAGACGTTGGCATCGCTCGGTGAAGGCATCACCAAGATCGCTCTGGCGGCGGGCGGTGCGGGGGCCTGGGCGCTCGTCGCCGGCAACGTGATGCGCGGAGCCGTGTTGCTGCTCGCCTTGTGGTCAGTGTCCACGTTTCGCCCGCAGCTCCACTTCGCGTACGAGGAGACGCGCCGCTTCCTGCGCTTCGGGCTGCACCTGGCAGGCTCGAGCGTGCTGTTTCAGGTCTACAAAAACGCCGACTACTTCCTGATCGGCAAGCTGCTCGGGATCGAGGCATTGGGGCTGTACCGTGTGGCGTTCGACGTCGCGATGCAGCCCACCGACGCCATCATCGCCGTCGTGGGTCGGGTGGGGTTTCCCGTCTACTCTCGCCTCGCTGGTGATGTCCAGGCGCTCCGGGCCACCTTCCTCGCCAACACACGCTCGCTATTTTTGATGGTCGTTCCGGTCGCCGCCTTCATCTTCTTCGCCGCCGAGGCCATGCTCGGGCTCCTGGGAGGAGGCCGCTGGGCTGCCGCCGCTCCCGCGGTCCAGATACTCGTGTGCGCGGGCATCTTACGCGCTGCAACGGTGTTATTTCCCCAGGTGTACGTCGCCCTCGGTCGCCCGCAATACGCGACGCTCGACTCGGCGGTGACGCTCGTGCTCTTGACGAGCTCCTTCTGGTTTGGCCTGCGCTGGTTCCCCGAGCTCGGCGTGCTCTCCGTGTGTTTCGCCTGGCTGCTCGCGTACCCTTTGCTCCTCGGCTGGCACGTGCTGCTCATGCACCGCCTCGTCGGGCTCGAGCCCCTCCGGTACCTACGCGCGCTCGCCTCGGGCCTCGCAGCATTGGCTCCGGTCGCGCTCGGTCTGTTTCTCGTGAGCCAATTGGCTCCCGGGCAGCCCTGGGCGGAGCTCGCGCTGCTCGTCGCCACCTGCCTCGGCATCTACTGGGGCTACCTACGCTGGGTGCTGAAGATCCGCTTTCGCGAGCTCGTGCCCAAGCGCGTCGCGCGCTCGGAAACCCGTGACCGGTAGGCACGTCCGCTGACCATTCTTTGCGAAGGGCGGCGCACCAGGCCGAGACGGGCCCTGATGGCCACCTACAATGCTTTATGTGCTTTCACGTTCACTTGAAGGGCGGAATAGACGAGGGCAGACCTACCCGCATGAAGTACCGCGCAAACGCCTGGGAGAAGTGCTCTAAGAACGGCGACACAAGTCGCCACCGAGGGCCCGCCTGAGCGGCGCGCTTTCTCAGGTAAATGGGCGGAAGGCTGTGAATCTCGCCAAAATCCACTACTAACGCAGCGCCGTTGTCGGCCGGCATTTCCGGGGACGCAAGCATGTGCAGACCTGGCTGTTGTCCCTTTCGCACTCCTTCCCAGCGGCCCCGTGCCTTGAACGCTGGATTCGCCTGCTCGAAGGTCGTCAATTCATGAATAGGACAGAGTGCGACCAGTGAAATTTTGCTGTTCTCGAGATCGCATGATTGCGTGACTACTATTAAATCTGCTTCCCGCACGTCAACTTCGACTTCGAGGCCCTCGGTCCCAAAGTCCTCGCCAAATGAAGGTACGTGACAGCCGGGAATCAGGTCCCCTTGCGCGAGCGCTTCCCCCTCGGTCCTCGTCCAAAACGGCTCCATGCCGTCACTCGTCGTCGTACGAAATTTTGCGGGGGGGAAGACGGCCCATGTTGCGGTAGCGAGCTTTCACCGTCCTGACGTGTTTCGCTTCCACGTGTGCGTATCGCTCGGCTGACTCTCCCTCGAGTTGAGCAAGATGAGCGTATCCAAGCGTCTCTGTCATGCGCATACTTGCCGCCAACTTCTCGATGAGAAATAAAACCTCGACGGCTTCCGCACTCACAGCCTGCGATGATTGCGACGGCACGGGGCAGAGGTACGGCGGGTAACTCCGCCGCTGTTGTGGCTGCGGTGCTGGCGTGTACTTTACGGGCTGCCCCCTCGTCATTGAAACAACTCCCTCGTCTTGTCGGTGATGCAAGATTCGAACACGTGATTTTTAATTTTCCGCATGTGCTCAAAGCGTTCCCAGATATGTTCCTCACTTAGTGATAGCCCCGTCACCTGTGAAACATCGATATCCAGAAGGATAGAGACGGTATTCGGCTTTTCACCCTGGTGCGTCGCAATGGGCTGGTTGAGGATTGCTTCGGTGATAGTAGCCGTCACGTCGCCTTCCATTGGGATCGTCAGACTCATCAGAAAGTTGGATAACGTCCGAGGAAGCTGCGGAGCAACGATTGGTACTGTTGCAAGGTAGTCGCCAAAGTCGTTCATTGGCAAAGGTATGTCGATACGGTTTATGTATCGAAGGCCGAGTCGTTGCATGGCAACTGGTCGTACGGAGTCGCGATATCTATTCCAAAGGCGTCGAGCCTCTTGGCTGAACAGCGCCCAACTCTGATACGGAGCTAGTCGGCTCATGCCGAAGCCATTCAGCCGCGCCTGATGCACGTAAGTGCCGTCGCCGTTGCGGAAGCGCCAGCCTATTGTCCCATGCGTGGCCACCGTACCCGTGCCGGCGAACTGAACCTGACCCACGACCACTGCGTCCTTCTGCGGGTAAGCCTGATCTCGAAGTACGTCCAAGCTATCAAGCGAGATGTCCGTCCCAAGTTGCAGCCCCAAATCTATTACCGCTTCGGTTATCGGAGCATTGTTGTAGTGCCGTTCCGGCAGAAGGGTCATCGGTATCGCCTATCCGATCGCAGCCAAACGCCGCTCGAAAGCCTCTCATTACCATGATAGCTGCAACGCGGTTCGCAAGGCCACCGGCGCGGAGATGCTCGTCTTCGGCACCAATCTGGCAAGTTACAATGAAAACGGTCACTTACACCTGTGGCAGTGAGATCCCGCAGGCTCGCTTCGCATTCTTGTGCTTTGCGAAGTGATTTTCAAGAGCAACGTCGGTGTTGTCCCTCGAGTCAAGTAGGGGGGACGAGGGCCTTTCTCCTGTCGCTTTGGCGCCAGTTCAGAACTGTGGAAGAGAGCGAGAAGCGCAACCCCGCGCCCCCAGGGAGAGCGGCTTCGTTCAACGTCCAACAGCTAAGCGGCGAGCATAGCTCATAAGCTGCAGCTGTGATGGACTGCGCCGACACGGCGGCCGCCTTCTGTTGCGGCTGTGGTCCAACGAACTGGCTCACCTCCGAGTGCCGACGAGCCCACGTATCGATGACAATCTAGGATGAGGTATGTGGCTCGCCCCGCTCGAATTCAGCGCGAAGTGCAAGGGAAGATTCTAACGAGTTGCAGATTCACCAGTGCAACGACCTCGGCGGGCTCCGAAGCCGCGACCAACGTGCGGATCTCGCGAAAGGCCGAGCGCAAGATCTCTCTCATGCGCTCCAGATCGGCTGCAGACACGCTCATCACGTTGTACGCGAACAGGTCCGCGATAGGGTCGGGGGCTTGCAAGCGTTGCGCAGCAACCTCGGCCCAGTGGGCCTTGAGCCGGTGAAGCGCCTGGCGGCCGCCTTGGGTATCTACCGATTGAGCTCCCGTGACTTTGTATTTGCCGCGTGCCCGCCGCACGATGCCACTCTCGACCAGCAAGGCGAGGCAGCGAACGGCGTCTGCCTCCGGAATGCCGACGTGGCGTGCGACAGTGGCTGGGTCGTGGCGCTCGAGCTCGAGGAAGGGCTTGGTCTCGAGCAGGCGCAGAATGGCCTCGCTCCACGGCGCTTCGAAGGCGATGCGCTTGGCAGCGACCGCTTTCGCGTGGCGTTCGGCGAGGCCGGGTACGCTTTCGATCGGCACGAACCCGGCGACCCACTCGGGCAGGCGACCCGTGAGGGCGTCGACGAGCCGAAAGAAGTCGGGCAGCCGCGGCTCGGCCTCTCCACGTAGCCAGCGCCGCACCGAAAAGCGAGAGCGGCCGCAGCGCTGGGCGAGCGCGCTCACCGAAGTCCCCGCGCGCAAGGCATCGAGCCAAGCAGCGATCGCCAACGGGTCCAAAGGTGAACCGAGCGGAATGTTAGGAGCAAAGGCAGCGAACGGGGCGCGCACGTCCGGCAGAGCCTGGCCCGCGGCGCGCAAGGCCTCATTGATAGTGGGGAAGCGCTTGCCGCGCTCCCAGTGCGTGACGGGGTTACCGCAATAACCGAGGCGGCGCGCCCACGCCACCTGCGAGCGACGGCCGCGCAGAGCGCGCAGGAATTGGGCGGCTTCGTCCTCCATGTAGATCGTTTTAGCACCGATGATGTCTAAACTGGCCCACGAAATGTGCTGTGGACGACAAGTCGAAGCTTGCCGGCGCCTCCTCGAGCGCGCAGCATGACGGTGGCGTTCGAGCTCGCGCTCCGTCGAGGAACCATGATGAACCGAATTGGATCACGCGCATTCTGGCTGCTTGCAGCTATTAGCTGGCTGGGTTGCGGGAACGAGGCGGAGCTCGAGCCCGGCGAAAGCGCTCCGGTCCCTCCCGGCGAGATCGTCTCGAGCACCGACGCGCCGGGCGCTGGTGATGACGGCGACGTCATCTTCGACATCGCTCGGCCCACCCCAGATGAGGCGCAGCCCACTGGAGGCCAATCGGGAACGGACTCCGGGGATATCGAGGACCCGTGTATCCCGATCGCTCCCATGCCGTTGGTCAGCGATGCCGTGCAGGCGGGGGAGCGGGTGAGCTGGCGGATGGCCAAAGTTTTACGCCGCCACGTCCTGACAGGGTCCTTTCTCGGTGAGCCGGTGACGCTCGAGATTGAGCTGGAGCAAAGCGGTGCGCCCCGGCATCAGCTCTACGCTAGTTGCAACGTCGTCGAGGTGCCGGTGCGCATGTCGGTGAAAACGGTTCCGGTGGCCGGCAGCGACGTATTGAGCGTCGAGGGCCGCGAGGCTGTGCTGACGCTGCGCTGGAATTGGGGCTCCGTCGACGTGAACTTCGAGGAGCCAGCCTTTTCGAATTCCGAGCGGCTCAGAGCTGCGTTGATCGCGCCATACGCGCCCCCCGGGGGGCCAGCGGAGGGCGTCCGCATCCATGGCAATGTGGTGCTGCACTTCGAGTTCAATCCTGACGCTCTCGTGCGCGACGATTTTACGGACGAGTCCGCCTCAGTCTACTTTTCCGGATACGGCGCCTCATTCGAGGGGGGTAACTTCAGTGAGCCTTTCACTCCCGCACTGCCACCAGCAGCCCCACCACACTCGGAGTGCGCCAGCGCAGAAGCGACCCAGGCCGTCATCTTCGAAAGCCACGAAGCGGCGCTGAGCCAGCTCGTCGGGGCCTGGGCGCTGTGCAATGGCGGGCCGTATCCCGGCGTCCAAATCTTTCCGGACGCTACCTGGCAAGCCATCTTGCCCGGCAGTGAGCTTCGGCTCGGTTCGGGTTTTGAGCGCGAGGGCGTCGTCGGTTTCAAGGAGCACGTCGAGTATGACGAGGGAGGCAGTCTGCCGGTCCAGACCCGAGAGCTCGAATTCGAGCTCTCGCCAGCGTGGTCGTGGGTCACGAGCGGAGGCGCGCCCGCCGCTCGTGGCGGTGTCCTCGACGTCTCAGCTTCAGGCAACAGCGTCGCCTCCGGCCTGCTGGTGAGGCTCGCCCAAACGATAGAGCCCGCGGTTGCACCACTCTTTGGGAGGGCAACACGCAGCGGGGCAGCGGGCTGTACGAGCACTGAAACCGAGCTCGAAGCGCCCGCCACGAGCGAAGGAGAGCTGCTCGAGAGGCTCCGCGGGCGCTGGGTGGGCTGCTCGGGATTTTCTGGTGAGCTGTACTTCGACGCGGAGGGGGATCTGCAGATCTCTAGCGAACGGTACGAGGACATCACCGAGCATCTGGTCGTGGAGCCGCGCAGCGACGGCTCTTACGGGATCGCCACGTCATCGCAAGCGTTGGACGTCGTGTTTTCGGCCCACCCCCTCAAGCTTCAGATCACGGACGTCAACGTGGGCCAGCCCATGGTCTTCTCCGCAGCGCCGTGAGCTGCCTGCTGGTCTGCTGGTCGGGCTTTGACCTGATGGACCGTCACACCTTTCACCCTGGACAGCTCTGAGCCGAAAAAAGCCTATCACCGCAATCTTCGGATTTAGCGAAGCCATAAGGAATGAGGGAGGAACCCAAGATCCAGCACCTCCCGTCCGGGCCGATCGCTCCGAACGTGGCGTCACTGACCGGCAGGTCCGGGCGTCCGCAACCTAGGCGCTCGTACTGATCGCGAACGCAGCCACTCTCATCGAACCCATAGATGCTGGTCACCACGGGACATTCAGGAGGGCGAGCGTCGAGCGGCACCGCACATTTCGAAGAGTCGAAGTGTGTTTCACCTTCTGGCGCGTCTGAGCCGCAGCCTAGGATTCCGAGAATGCACGAGAGCCAATAGCGCATGCACGCGCTGAATATCGTGGCCCAGCGAGCGTAGCAGGTTGACACGAGCTCGGCTCGGCCCAGAGCCGGTTGGATGAGGCGTTTGGGCGCCGGTTGCGATTCAGACCGCTGAGAGTGCGACGGCGGCATAATTTAGCACCCTTCGGCCTCGGGCTTTCGCTCCAGCGGTGGCGAGGGACGTCTAGCGGCTCTGGCGTATCGGAGCTACGATCCCAGGTCTAACCCCCGAGGCTGTTGTATGGCCGTATCAAAGCTCGAGCAAGCAGAGGCCGTCCCCACCGAGGTCGCGGGCGGGGAACCTACGACTCCGCTGGAAACCAATGCCCCCGACGTGCGGGCTCCAGCAACGGTGGCCGGTGGGGTGCAGGCGGTGCTCTCGACGAACCGCTATCTCATCCGCGAGACGGGGGTCATGCGGGGCCTCAAGGTGCTGCGGGCCGTCAATCAACCCAATGGCTTCGACTGTCCGAGCTGCGCTTGGCCTGATCCAGAGCACGGGAGCGTCGTCGAGTTCTGCGAGAACGGGGCGCGGGCGGTGCTCGATGAAGCCACCAAGAAGCGGGTGGGGCCAGAGTTCTTTGCGCGCCATTCGGTCTCCGATCTGCTGAAGCGCCCCGACTCCTGGTTGAACGCGCAGGGCCGCATCACCCACCCCATGCTGCTCGAGGCGGGCGACGAGCATTACCGCCCGATCGCCTGGAGCGAAGTGTTCTCGTTGCTCGGTGAAGAGCTGCGAGCGCTGCGCTCGCCCAATCAGGCAGCGTTCTACACGTCGGGTCGCACCAGCAACGAAGCGGCGTTCCTGTACCAGCTGTTTGCACGGCACTACGGCACCAACAACCTGCCGGACTGCTCGAACATGTGCCACGAGTCGAGCGGGCGTGGCATGTCCGAGGCCATCGGCATCGGCAAGGGCACGGTGCGGCTGGAAGATTTCCTGCATGCGGACCTGATCATCTCGATCGGGCAGAACCCGGGTACCAATCACCCGCGCATGCTGACGACGCTGCGCGAGGCAAAGCTCAAGGGCGCGACCATCATCAGTGTCAACCCGCTCAGGGAAGCGGGGCTGATCCGCTTCTCGCATCCGCAAAAAGCCCTCGACCTGTTCGGCGGCGTGGCGCTCACTGACCTGTACCTGCAGGTGAAGATCGGCGGAGACATCGCCTTCCTCAAGGCGTGCATGAAGCTCATCATCGAGGCCGGCGCGGAGGATCGTGAGTTTATCGACCAGCACACCGACGGCTATGAGGCGCTCGTGGCGGACCTGGCGCAGTACTCGGTACAGGGCCTGATTGAGCAAAGCGGCTTGCCTGCAGAGCAGGTGCGCACCGCCGCAGCGCTCATGATTGCCTCCAAGGCGATGATCGTGTGCTGGGCCATGGGCTTGACGCAACATCAGCACGCCGTTGGCAACGTTCAGGAAGTGGTGAACCTGCTGCTGCTGCGCGGCATGTTCGGCAAGCCGGGAGCGGGCGCTTGCCCGGTGCGCGGCCACTCCAATGTGCAGGGCGATCGCACGATGGGCATCGTAGAGCGTCCCCCCGCCTGGGCCGCCAAGCAGGGCGAGCGCTTCGGGTTCGAGTCCCCTCGTGAGCACGGGATGGACGTGGTCAGTGCCATTCAGTCCATGCGGGACGGTGGGGTGCACGTGTTCTTTGCCCTCGGGGGCAATTTCTTGTCCGCCACGCCCGACACCGAGCTCACGGCGTGGGCGCTGCGGCAATGCCGCATCACGGCACATGTTTCGACCAAGCTGAACCGGGCGCACCTCGTGACCGGTCGGCGCGCGCTGATCTTGCCCTGCTTCGGGCGCACAGAGGCCGACCCCGCAGGATTTGTGACCGTCGAGGACTCGATGAGCGCGGTACACGCCTCGCGTGGAGCCCTCGAACCCGCCTCGGAGATGCTGCTGTCGGAGCCCAGCATCGTGGCGCGCCTGGCTCGGGCGACGCTCGGCCCGAGCTCGCTCGTCGACTGGGAGGGGCTCAGCCAGAACTACGACCAGGTGCGCCAGCTGATCAGCGAGACCATCCCGGGCTTCAGTGATTTCAACACCCGCGTGCGCGAGCCCCGCGGCTTCTACCTGCCGAACCCGGTGCGTTCGCTGGACTTCGAGTCGCTCGGCGGCCGCGCCCACTTCACGCGCATCCCCGTGCCGAAAATGGAGCTCGCCCCCGATCAACTACTGCTGATGACGATCCGCTCCCACGATCAATTCAACACCACGGTGTACGAGCTGAACGATCGCTATCGCGGCATCTATGGGCACCGTCACGTGATCCTGATGAACAAGGCCGATCTCGAGGCGCGTGGGCTCGCGTCGGAGGAGCGCGTCATCGTGACGAGCCACTTCCAAGGCGAGACTCGGCTGGCGCGGGGCTTCACGGCTGTCGAGTACGACATCCCCCGTGGCTGCGCGGCTGCCTACTTCCCAGAAGCCAACGTGCTCGTCCCGCTCGAGCAATTCGCGGAGAAGAGCCGCACCCCCGCTTCCAAGTCAGTGGTCATCACCGTAGCGCTCGACCTCAGCGACGGCCTGCCCATCAATCTATTGCCGAGCGGCATCCGTCTGCGCGGGGAAGGCACGGCCTGATCGATGTGGAGCGTGTTCTCGTACCCCGCGACTCGGTCGCGGCACTAGGTGGTCGCCCGCTCACGGAGCAACGTCAACGCGCGCTGTCGGGGCAACCCGGGATCGGAAACTGCACCCCTGTATCGACCAGCGCGGGCGAGAGGGCGAGGTTCGGTACTGCGAGCTCTTGGTTGATCTCATCGGTGAGCGTCAACGACACAGGGCCGCCGTTAGTCGCGAAGCCCGGTGGGGGCTCCCAGTAGTTGTAGCTCCGACGCACGAGGTCCACCGCGGCGGCGGGGGTCGAGAGGCGGACGGAGCGCAATAGGTTGCGGTGGCCGAGGACCAGCACCGAAGGGTTGCCTGGACCCGCGAACTTGAGCCGAATCGTGTCGGGTGCGCCGCAGGGGACGAACGAGAACTGGACGTCGAGGTTTTGGCCGGTGTCCGCCAGGAGCTTTCTCGCGTCGGCGTCGATCGAGATAGTGCGGCCCTTGGCTAACGGGTTCGGCTCGATGACGTCGATGATCGTCACCTCGACGGATCGGGCGCCCAAGGCCGCGCGCATGCACGCGCCGCACAGGGACGCCGGCCCCTTCATCAACGCCGGTTCGACCGCTCCATAAAAGCGGGGCGCGCGTGGCAGGGCGGAATTCGGAAAGCCGCAGCTGCCGAGGCCATTGGGGTTTCCCCCGTTCGGGCCCGCGGTAAAGAGGAAGACCGTGCCTTCTAGCACGCGCGGGTCTGGGGGCTGCGGGGTGCACGTGGGCTCGACCGGTGGGGGAGTGATCTCGGGTGGAGGGTCTGACCCTGCGTCGCTCGGAACCTCGTTCGGTGGCGCCATGGCGTCCGTAGCTCCGCTGGGATCGGGCGCAGGGGTGCCGGAGGGTGAAGCGTTTTCCGACACATCCTCGGGGCTATTCAACGCCACCTCAGACGGGTCGAGCCCTTCGCCATCGTCCGCCGAGCTGATCGAGGGCAGGCCCGTCACGCCGTCAGCGCCGGGCGGCGCGCCCCCGCTGCTCGACATGTCCCGATTCACTTCGGACAGGCTTCGCGAGTCGTGAATGCCGACCAGGCCTTCACAGGCCGCAAGCGAGCTGACCAGCGCGAGGACCGCTAGCAGGGGCAGCGCCGCACGCACGCCGCGACGTTCAGGCTGGGCCATCACCATGAGCGCTCCGCCACGACTCCGATTTGTCTGCGCTCGAGCGTCGGCGCCCAGCTCCACGATGAGGACGGCGCGGGGCTCGGCTCGTTCCCGACGGCAGCGTCCCCGAGGGCAGTGTTCCCCAGGAGAGTGTCCCCCAGGAAATACAGCCCGACCCCCGAGGCCAAGGCAAAGAGACCCACACCCACCGCGATGTTGGCGTGAAGCGCGGCGTTCTCTGCGGAGCGTTGAGCCCGTTTGCCAGACTCGGTGCTGCACGTATCCATCGGGCAGCGACGGTTGCGCTCGTCCCAGCGCGAGTACGCGCGTAGGCCGAAACCCAAGCCGGCCAAAAGCGCACCGGCGCCGACCCCACCAGAGACGTAAGCGAGGGTTCGGACCTGATTCGATCCGCCCGAGTCCTGCGCCGCGGCGGCCGTTTGCACGGCGTCGCGCTGCGCGGCCAACTCGGAGGCTCCGACGCCAGCGGTTGTGTCGCGTTGCGCCGTGGCGCCCGCTTGCCTCAGCTCGATCTCCAGCGATACTTTAGCGGCTGGGCCCGGTACTCGTACTTGGAACGCGCGTTGGGGCGCGTTCGGTAGGTCGGCGAGCACGGTGTGATTGCCCGGGTCGATGGGGGCCGACACGTTCCAATCGGCAGCGCGCACGGGCGAGCCGTCCAGAGAGAGACGCAGGCCCTGCGGGCTCGCGCTCGGCACGACCAACGTGAGATACGCCAGCTGCGGACGCAGCCGTTTCATGCGTTCGCGAGCAAAGGCGACGCGGTCGGGTCGGTCGTCAGCACGAGCGGCGGCTTCGGCCGCCTTGAACTGTGCCCACGCGGTCGCCGTCTTCCCGAGCGTTTCATTGCAGACGGCGAGGTTCAGCAACGTCCCCGTCGCTGGCTCGACGCGCTGACTCGCGTGGAGCTTGGCGCAGGCCTCTGCCGTGCGCCCCTCCGCCATCAGCTTGCGCCCGCGTTCAAACAGCGATTCGGCCATGGCCTCGTCGCTGGCACGCGCATGCGCCGAGGTCAGCGCCTGCCACGAGAACGCGACCACGGCGATGGCGCAATGCCTCCACCACGAGCGCGCCCAGGCGCGATATCGAGGCAGAAGCACGCCCTGGGTCACTGTCGCCATGCTGAAGACATGCCGCCGCCTAACGGCGGCCCACCAGAGGGTCGGAGGGGAAGGGCGCCCGGGCTCGAGGCATCGGCTTGGGCTTTGTAGCGGCGGGCCGTGCGGGTGCGATGGCCTGAGGCCGCGGTTCGTTGGCGATGACGCTCGCCTCGATGATGGTGGCGGGGGCCGGGCTCACGGGGAGCGTGAGCGGCTCTGTGGGACGGAGCTGCGCGGCAACGTGACGGGCCGCAGCTTCGCTGGGCGTCGACACTGGCTCGCCCGCGGCCGCCGACACCGATTCGGTTTCCGCCGTCGAATCATTCACGGCCCTCGACTCGCCGACGGCCCTCGACTCGCCCCGACGCACTTGTAGCAATGACGAACCGACGAGGAAACAGCCGACCACCGCGCACGTGGCGGCGATCGAATGCGTGGGCCGCCACCGGTGACCCCGGCGTTGCGGCGCAGCTGCCGTGTGGATTCGTGCTGTTACACCGGCGAGAGGAGCCCCCTGGACGGGCGCCTCTGTCGCAAGCTCGTCCAGGCTGAAGGCCCGCGGCGACCCCTCGGAGAGGCGCTCGGCCGCGGCTGCTGCGTCCCGGGCCCAGGCTGGAGCCCAGGGCAAGAGCAAACGCGCGAGCTCCCCCATGCTCTGGACGCGGTCGTTCACGTCCTTCTCCAGGCACGCGAGCACGACCTTCGCGAGCTCCGCCGGCAGCTCCGCGCGCAATGCGTCGGGCGATGGCGGGGTGTCCTGCAGCACGGCGGCCATGACGTCAGGGATCGTATCCCCGCTGAATGGCTCGTGCTTGGTCAGTAGCTCAAACAAGATCACCCCCAGCGACCACACGTCGCTCCGCCCGTCGATCTCGGCAGGGGTCCTGATTTGCTCGGGGGACATGTAGTGGGGGGTCCCGAGCAAGGCGTTGTAGGTGCTCAGCGACGAAGCCTTGCTCGAGGCTGTGGGGCTGCCCGAGGCTGTGGGCGCGGTAAACTTCGAGACCCCAAAGTCCAGAACCTTGACGAGCGGCGTGCCATCCATGCCCTGGGTCAAAAAGAGATTCTGCGGCTTGAGGTCTCGGTGAATGATTCCGAGTGGATGCGCCTCCGCCATGGCCTCGCAGGCATGCAGGACGTAGCCGACGGCGTTCTCGATGGGCAGTGCCCCTTCGCGCTGAAGCGCCCGACCGAGATCCTCGCCGTCGAGGTGCTCCATCACGATGAAATGCCGCCCTGTTTCGTCAACGTCGACGTCGACGACACGCGCCGTGTGATGGCTGCGCAGCGCCGCCGCGGCCCGGGCCTCGCGCACGAAGCGCCGAACCCCATCCGGCGGCATAGGACTTGCGGAGAACAGCAGCTTAATCGCCACCTTCTGCCGCAAGCCACGGTGCAGCGCCGCGACGACGACGCTCATCCCGCCAGTGCCGAGGACGCGCTCGATCACGTACTTACCGGCAAAGCATTCGCCAGGTTCCAGACGGAACGGCAATGCTTCAGTAAGCGCGTCCATATTCAACAAAAGCGTATCGCGGCAGGAACGCAGCGTCTACGCATTTCCTGTTGGTTTCCCGAGCGGTTGGCCGGCGATGCCGCGCAGCGGATCCGTGTTCAGAGCTCGGCGCCCAGCCCGCGTCGCGGCACGGGCGTCGCGCTCAGCGAATCACGCTACTGCAGCCCACGTGCAGGTCGATGCGAGCGTTCGGGAGAGCGCCGAGCTCGGCGCAGGTGCTCGCGCAGGCGCGCACGACGCTCGGCTCGGCGGGGTTGTCGAAGAACCAACCGCCCGCATCGCTGGTGCAGGCGGCTTCTGATTCTACATGTATGAGTCGCCAGCTGGAGTCCCCAGCGTCCGAGAGCTCGACTTCGACTTGGGAGAAGTCGAGCCGGGAGCCCGCTGGCGCTTCGGGTAGGCTCCAAGCGCAGCTCAGCGCCTCGAGCGGGTTGCCGGGCAGCGTCTGGACGCGGGTCTGCGTGCGCACGTTCTCGCGAATACGTTCGAGCGCGTCTCCAAACGCGTCCGCGCTGGTCGTCAAATCACAAGCCCAGCCGGGCGCGGCGGGATCACAATCGCCACCTCCGGCCTCGGCGATGGCGTCGAGGATCTGGAAATTCGCGCCCTGCATGCCGGCGGCAAACGTGATGACGCCCCGGCGCGCAGCTGCCTCCGCGATGGCGGCGAGGTCGGCACTCCGGCGCGCGCCGCACTCTGTCGGCGCGCCATCCGTGATCAGGACTGCGACGCAGCGCTCCTCCGGGTGGGTGGCGTTGAACTCCACGCAGAAGTTGGTCACGCCTCGCAACGCGCCTTCGAGCGGCGTGAAGCCGTTCGGTAACTGCGCCGCCAGGGAATTCACGATCGACGCGGCGTTGCCCGGCAACGGTGCGAGCGGCACCGTGGGTTGATCGTAACCCGCGCCATCACAGGTGCCACCCCGCGGGAAGTAGTGCAGGCCCATGGAAATCCCCGCCGATTGCGGGTCGTTCACGAACGCATTCAAGCCCTCGACGGCGTTCTGCCACTTTTGCGAGGCGGCGCCTGCCGGTGCGGCGCCGGTGCGGACCGCGCCAAAGAGGCTGGCCAGATCGTCCTCCACCATGGAAAGTGATCGGTCCAGCATGATGTAGAACGCCGAAGGCACCAGCACTCGCTCCGTGATCGGGACGTCGACCGGGGCCGTCACCCGTTCGCCAGCGAACGTCTGATTGGCGCAGCCTTCGGACCCCGGATCCGTGTCGGGAACATAGGAGCTAGACACCGAGCTCCCGTCGCCGATCGACAGCACCGGGCCATTCTGCGTTCCGTTCGTGGACGCTTCGCCCTTGCTCTGACTCGATGTGGAACATCCGAGCCCTGACCCCATCGCGGCGACGACAAATAGGCTTCGATACACGCGCTGCACGCTGCTCTCCTCGGTGACGAGCGCGAAGCAGTCGCCTCGCGCAGCCTTACAGTGGATGGCAAGCAGGTTCTGGTCGCAGCTTTGTCCACATGCGCCAGCGATTTAGGCGAACGCACCGCTTTGGAGCAACGCGCCAACGTTCGAACGGCTCAATCACACGCGCCCTGATCGGCGGCGAAAGCGGCGACCCACGCGAGAGCGGCGTTCCAGTTGATCGCAAGCTCGTTGGTGGACCAGGACTGGATGTCGTCGATATAGCAGAACTGCGGCGAACACCCCGCGAGCAGCTGCGACGCGAGCGGATCTTGCAGCTCCGAGTTGGGACCTCCGGCGATGGTCCCCGGCGGCGGATGCGGTAGGCTCGGATCGAGCTGTGCCGCGTACATCCGGCTGTGCTGGTTCTGGCTGTACACGCTGCCGTAGCCGGTGACGAACGAGATGTTCTGCGCGTTCCGCCCCAGGATGAAGCCCAAGCCCTCGAGCACGGCGTCCCTATAGCGGGCACGCCCGCTCAGGTCGTAGGCGGTGCCCAGCACCATCAGGTTGTTCAGAATCTGGGACGTGGAGCCCCAGGCCCAAATACCGGTGGCTGGCGCGTACGGTTGACCCCACGCTTGAGCCGCCGCGACGGCCAGGATCGCGTCCGCGCCCTCCAGCACCGAGCGACGCACCTCTTGCCGGTTGATCAGGCGCGGCGCGAGCGCCGCCAGATCCATGCGCGCGAGCGGCGCGACGCTCCCCCAGTAGAAGCCATCCACGTCAAAGATCTGCGCCGTGTGCAGCGGGGAGGCGAGCACGGCATCGCGAAAGGGCGCCTCCCCCGTGGTGATGTAGAGCTCGGCGGCAGCCCAATAGTACTCGTCGGTGACGTCGCTGTCGTCGTAGGGACCGCCGCCGTTTTCGCCATCCTCGAGCGGTGCGTACAGAGCCGGGTTTACGAGCGCCGCTTGCCAGGCGAGACGCGCGGCAGCGAGCAAACGTTCGGCAAACGCTCGATCGAATTTGCGATACAGGCGGGCCCCCTGAGCGCCCGCCGCGGCGAGGTTCAGCGTGGCGGCGGTGGAGGGGCGATGCAGCTCGCGCAGACGGGGATTCTGAGCAGGGTCCAGAGGCAAGCTGCTCCAGCCCAGGTCATGCACCTTGTGGTGGACCATGCCCGCTAGCGGAGCGCCCGCGGGCACCTGCATCTTCAGCATCCACTCGAGCTCCCAGCGCGCCTCGTCCAGAATGTCGGGCACGCGATTGCCGTGCTCCGGGACGCGCAATGTGCCGTCCCCGAGCGCGCCTCGGTCGGCGCTCGGCGCGTGCAGCGAGCGCTCATAGGTCGACAGGAGCTGCGCCGTCGCGATGCCGCCGTTGACGACGTACTTGCCGTGATCGCCCGCGTCGTACCAGCCGCCGCGCACGTCGAGGCTGTAGTCGCACGTCCACGGCTCGCCATAGATGGCCTCCGAGACCTCGGGCGCTTGGCAAGAAACCTCGGCATCACCGAGGTTCGGCGCCTCGCCCACGTGACCGGCCGCCCGCGCGTACTCGGGCCCGGCCACCGCCCCGTCGATCGGCGTGCCGCTGCGCTGCGTGTAGTACACGAAGAGCGAGTCCTGCTGCAGCTTGCGGTAGACCTGGGTCGCGATCTCGAACGGGTAACTGACCTCGCCCTCGGCCCGCAGAGTAAAGCCCGACCCGTTGCCGCGAAAGGCGTCGAAGCGGATCTCATGCACGTTCAAGCCGGAGGTGGCGTCGAGCCCGCGCGGCTGGCTCTCCCCGCTCAGCACGGCTTGGCCGGCTGGATCGAGCAGCTGCCAAGGGACGGGCAGCAGGGCTTCGCTGACCAGCGTGGCGCCCTTGGGCCCCGAAGGGAGATAGCCGACCTGATTCACGCGCACGCGCGGTCCCGTGTCGGGCGCGTAGCGCGTCTCGCTCAGCAGCGAGACCTCATCGATGCAGAAGCGCCACGGCTCGGCAGCGCCCCCGACAAAGAAGTAGAGCCCGGAAGCTGCCGACTCTAGCGCCGTGAAGAAGTGAGTGAAGCGCTCGGGCGTGCTCGCGAGGGTGACGCTCTGATAGAACGCGAACGGAAAGGGCAGCTCTTGCCCTTGGATCAAAACGGCGATGGGCCGGCGCCCGGAGCCGGCCGACGCTCGATAAGCGAGCCGGTAGTTTTCTCCTGCGACGATCGGCAGGTCGAGCTGCGCTGCGACGAGCTCGAAGAGGCTGGCGGTGCCCGCGGGTACGTCCGCACACAGCCGGCCGGCGTCCGCCTCCAGCAGCAAGGTGCCAAAGCTGAGCCATGGATCCACGCTGGCGTCGAAGGACCCGTTGCTGATCAACTCGACAGGTGCGGCGGCTGCCGTCCCGGCGGTGATCACCGATAAAGCGACGAAGGCCGACGAGCCCGCGCTCCAGAACGAAGCCCCGACGACGGACTGAAATATCTTGCGCATCCTCACTCCTCGCTCGCATTTGGCCAGAAAACGTCTGCAGATCAAGAC
The DNA here is from genome assembly GCA_043747815.1 of Deltaproteobacteria bacterium. Classification (GTDB taxonomy): domain Bacteria; phylum Myxococcota_A; class Polyangia; order Polyangiales; family Polyangiaceae; genus SZUA-265. The sequence continues at coordinate 129,488 of JAYTOL010000060.1, read as the reverse complement.
GTCATCGGGTCTGCGTCGTCGCAAGGACGAGCTGCGTGCCCCGGCCGGCTCTGGCGCATTCGACCGATTTCCACAATCCGGTAGGTTGGGCTGCTCCCGAGACAGGCTACAGATGAGGGCATCGTCCTCATGATCGCACCCGCCCCCTCTCCCGCCCACTTTCCCAGGTTCCCTGCGATCCACCTACGCCGCAGCGCAGGTCGTCCATGACTCGCGCCCAGGTCTTGAACGTGCTCGTCGAAGCCATCCAGGCCTTATCGTTAAATCGACCCGTGCGCGTCGGTATCGACGGGCGCTCCGGCGCGGGCAAGACGACCCTCGCGGACGAGCTCGCGGAGCGGCTCAGGGCCAGGGGGCGAACGTGCTTGCGGGCGTCGCTCGATGACTTCCATCCCCCAGGTTATGCCGAGCGCCTACGACAGAACGGCTTCACGCCTGCCGCGTATCTGAAGGAGGCGTACGACTACGCGGCGTTCAAGCGGCTCGTCCTGGAGCCGCTCGGCCCCCGTGGGGACCGGCGCTGTCAGCTGTCCTTGGGGAGCGCCGAGGACCCGCCGCTCCCGGAAGCCTGGCTGGACGTGGCACAAGACACGGTCCTGCTCGCCGATGGAGTATTTCTGCTCGTGCCTTTGCTGCGTGCGCATTGGGATTTCAGCATCTGGCTCGATGTGGACTGGAAGATCATGCTCATGCGCTCCCCCAAGCGTGACCCGAGCTGGCAGGGGTCGCAGGATCCGATCCGCGAGGGCTACCGAACCGGCTGGATCCCGCGCCACCTCTTGTACGAGGAGAGCGTACGCCCGTACGAGCTGGTGGACATCGTGGTGGACAACAGCCACCTCGAGCACCCCTACCTCGTCCGGGTGCGTCCCCCCGCGCGAAGAGTGCCGTGAAGCAGCCTTCGTCAAGGTGGGCCTCGTTTTGCAAGCCGTAGGGTCGAATATCAGAGAGGCAAGGCTAGCTCGCGCCGAGCCGCGTCACTGACAGCAGCTCGTCGAGCAAGGCCTGCGTGGACGTATAACGCTCGCTCGGATCCTTGGCCATGCAACGTTGAACGATGCGCTCGAGGGCGGGCGACACAGGTTCAGGTGAAGCCAAAGACAGCGAGGGTGGAGCGCTCTCGAGGTGAGCGAGGAAGAGCGCTGGCCGTGCCTCTTCGTTGAACGGGAGCTGCGCAGTCAACGCGAAGTAGAGCGTCGCGCCAAAGGAGTAGATGTCCGAGCGAACGTCCGCTGGGCCGCCAAGGATCACTTCCGGCGGCATGTACGCGGGCGTGCCGGCGACCCAGCCAGGATGAGTCAGCGCCGCGTCGTCCCCGATCGTGGCCTTGGCGATGCCGAAGTCGAGCAGCTTCGCCACGTCCGCTTCACCGCCGAGCACTGCCACGAACACGTTCTCGGGCTTGATGTCGCGGTGGATGATGCCCTTCTGGTGCGCCTCCCCGAGCGCGCGCAACACCTGACGGGCGATGGGGATCGCGCGCTCCACCGGCAGCGGCCCCTCGCGCTCGACGAGCTCGCGCAGGGTCTCCCCGTGGAGGAGCTCCATCGCGTAGTACCAGAGCCCGTCGTCGGTGACGCCGTAGTCGAAGACCCGCACGGTGTTCGGGTGTGTCAGCTCGGCCAGAGCGCGCACCTCACGCTCGAGCCGCGCCACCGCCGACGAGCCCGGTCGATGTCCCGCGACGGTCTTGAGCGCCACGCGTTGCTTCAAGGTCAAGTCGTAGGCGGCCCAGACCTCCGCCATCCCGCCGGCTCCCAACCGGCGCTCCAGCTTGTAACGACCGACGTTGCGCGCCTCCAGGGCTTCACGGCGCAGCCGCCACGCGAAGTCGCCGCCGCCGGTCAAGAGCAGCCAGCTCGTTGCCAAGATAAACAGGCTCGTGATGAACGAGCCGAGAAGCACCGGGTCACGAAATTGTGCCGCGATCCGCACATCGAACACCGAAGCCACGAGCATGGTGACGGGGTAGGACAGCGCCGGGATCCCGAACAGCCAGGCCCCACGTCGCCAGGGAGCCAATGTGGTCGCGCCGCGCGCCACCAGGATCACGATCAACCCGGCCGCGTAAGGGCTGGCGATGCCGTTGAACGACACACACATGAAGCTGACGAGCACCGCGACCAGCGTGAAGATGCTGAGGTCGATCCAAGCCAAGGCTCGCGGGGAGGGCAACGCCGGGCCTCGAAGCGCCCGGAGCGCCGCAAAGCCCGCCGCGCCTCCGACGAAGCGCAGCCCCAGGAAATATTTTAGACTGCCCGCGCCGGCGAACTGGACGACCCAGCTATCTAGAGCACAGTGAGCGAGCCACACGCCGATGCCGATGCGCAGCGCTTGGCGCAGCCGATGCACCGAGGCCGAGTGCTCGGAGCGCTCGAGAGCACGCCCGCGCTCCAACGCGAAGCTGATCGAAGCGCTGTCCGGAGCGGAGCTCGGCAACACCTCGGTGTCTCTTGCCGTAGACTCGCGAGGCCCCTGCAGGGGCCACTGCGACGAGCCGAGGCTCCGCTCGGCGGTGTGGGTGGCGGCGGTGCTCGCCGGGCCTGCGCGCTGACTCATCCCCGCCCTATGCCTCGACGCGCGACCGTACGCTACGGAGTGTCCGGTTTTTGACGCCTCGTCTCGCGGCAGCCCGCCTGAGAACCGCTTAAAAATCCTGTGTCAGTATCGCGCGCGTCCGCCGGCAGATTTCGCGCCCATAGTCGGTCCACTTGCCCTGGCCCCAGTAGCGAAAGCAGCTCGTCTGTGAACAGAGTAGATGGAACAGCGCGTTCCTGTAGCGGTACTCACCCGGTGGGACGCGCGCTTCAATGATCTTTTCGTGGAAGAGAGCGCTCACTTGTTCCATTTCGTTCAGCAGGGCGCCGTAGCCGCGCACCCACGAGATGTCGTTGGTCCAGCTCCCGCCCTCCATGTGGAAGCGGCTGTCCTCCGCTTTCAACTCTGTGAGCACGGCCGCCAGCCGCACAGGGCCAGCGCCGGGCTCGAGCCGCTCCCAGACGCGCTTCTGAGACACGGGTTGGAGCGGCGGCAGTTGGTCTATACCGATGCCGATGCTCTCCAGCTCCTCGAGATACTCGCCCACGTTCACGAGCGGCGTGTCCGACCCACTGGCGAGCCCGACCACCTCGAAGTACTTGCTCGGGAACTCGTTCATCATCACGCCGCCATTTTCGCCGTCGGCGATCTGCGTGACGAGCAGCGGCACGCTCTTGCCGGCGAGCTCGATGCGCCGCAGCGTCTTTGCCTCGTAGTAGGGTTGCATCTGACCGACGAGCTTGGTGTCGCTGCCTTGAGTCTTGATGATGGCGATGATGCTCGCGCTCTCGCCTGACGAGCTCGTGCAGGTCAGGCGGTGGGGCAGGTGTTTCTGCTCCGGCGGCGCCCCCGTGCCGGGCTGCTCGACACTGTGCTCTTGCACGAGCACCCAGGTGTAGCCCGCGTCGCGCAGCGTCTTGACGAACTCGTACGCCACGTCCGGTTGATTCGGCAGCGCCATCTCCGACGGCGAAAAGCCGCGCACTCGGCCGAGGGCGCGGTCGCCGAATAGCGCGGCGAAATGCTGTTGCCAGGCGAGCACGTGGCGCCGGTAGTCCGCTACCGGCGTGGAGGGGGCGACAGCGTGCCCCCAGGGCGCCCCGAGCCATTCTACGGCGTGCTGGTAGGGCCCCTCTTGTGTGACGCGCCGAAGCTGTTCGAACACGTCGCCGAGGCCCATACGCTCTAGACCGAAGAGCAAGGTGCCGGAGTACTCCAGCATGATGCGCGGCTGTTTACCCGCGTCCACCAGGGCGGCCACGAACTCGCCCATGCGCTTGTAGCATTGGTGAAACACCGCCGCGTTGTGGTTGTCTCCCTCACCCGGGTGGCTCCGCATATAGTCGAGGTTGCTGATCATCGCGGCCACAGCGAGCTCGCCACTGCCGGCGGGGATCAGCGGTTGGTGCATGTGCAGCGCGACGGCGCAGGCGCTCTGAATCTGACCGAGGTCCCGCCGGGCAGGCTGCGGCGGAAGAGCTCGGGCGCGCAGGCTGGCGAGCTCATTGCCCGAGATCGTCGGTAGGTCGATTTCGCTCATGCACAATGTATACAGCTGTCGCCCAGGCGGCCGCCCGCTAAATGAGCCGTGGCCCAATGCCATGTGGCGACCTCGACAGAGCAATGTCGGGCGGGTCGAGCTCTGCGCGCCAACGTGGGCCGCGGCCCCTGACGTCTCCAAATGGGGCGCAGCCTAATGCCTCCAGCGTTTCGCCCGTTCAACTGAGCAGCTTTTGGGCTGTCTCGACCAGCAGCAGGAGGCGCGTTCGCACGAATGTCCCGGTCTCATCCTCTTCGGATCGCCTTCCTCGTCGATAACCTGACCTCCGAATATCCGGCGGACCTCGCGCAGGGTGTGCTGCGAGCGGCGCGCCAGATGCAAGCTCGCGTGCTGATCATCCCGGGGGGCGAGCTCGGCCTCGAGCCTAGCCACCCGGTGGTGCGGAACTTCGTCTACGACTGGCTGCGCGCGGCGCAGGTGGACGGCTTGGTGGTGGCGGCGGGCAGCTTGAGCAACCACGTGGGCGTCGAGCGCCTACGCGAGTGGCTGCAAGCGTTCGCGCACCTTCCGTGTATGGCGATTGGGCTCGATCTAGGCGGTGTGCCGAGCGTGCACGTCAACAATGAGAGCGGCATGCACGATCTCGTCGACCACATGATCCGCGTACACTCGCGGCGCCGCATCGCGTTCATCGGCGGGCCTAGCACCAGCGTCGAGGCCCAGGCGCGGGAGCAAGGTTATCGGCGCGCGCTGGCGGCGCACGGCGTGCGCATCGACGATCGCTTGCTCGTATCGGCGCACACCTTGGGGCGTGAGGACGCCCTGGCGGCGGTGGCCGAGCTGTTCGACGTGCGGCGCCTCTCGCCGGACACGCTGGACGCGATCATCGGCATGAACGACGAGATCGCGCTCGGCGTGCTCGAGGAGCTCAATCGGCGTGGCATCCTGGTGCCCAAGGCGATCGCCGTGGCCGGCTTCGACAATTCGGCCGAGGCGCGCGCGGCCAACCCTCCGCTCAGCACGGTCAACCAACACGTCGAGCTCCAGGCTTTCACGGCCACGCGGGCTCTGCTCGACGCCATCGAAAAGGGCGAAAAGCCCGCCAACGTGCAGCTCGAGAGCGAGGCGATTTTTCGCTCCTCCTGCGGCTGTGCCGCGATCCTGGGCAACGACTCGACGGCGCTGCCTGCGCCCAACTTGAGGCTCGCCAAGACGTCGAAGCTGGCGCTGCTCGAGCGCCGCGTGGCCATCTCTGCTGAGCTCTCGCGGGCCGCCAACGGGCGCTTGGCGGGCCTGCCGAGCTGGGAGTCGCGCTTGCTCGACGCATTGATGAGGGACCTCGACAACGCCCAACCTGCCGACTTTCTGCGAGAGTTCGAGCTGCTCGTGCGCCAGCACATGTCGCGGGGTCATGGCATGCTGGGCTTTCACGACGTGCTCACTGCGCTCCGCCTACAGGTCTTGATTTGCGCTGCCGTGGAGCCGACTAGCCGCGGCAAGATCGAGGACCTGTTTCAGGAGTCCCGCTTGATGCTGTCGCGCATCGGGTACGACGTCGAGCGTACGCGTCACCAAAACCTGGCCGCGCACCTGCGCATCCTGTGGCGGGCGTCGCTCTCGGAGCTCGGCTCCGGCAGCGAGCAAGACCTCGGGCGTGTCCTCGATCAACAGCTGCCGGCGATCGGTGTCGCGGGGTTCTGTGTCTCGCGTCTCCGCGAGGGCGCTGCCAAAGGCCGCGAGCTCGAGGTGACCTGGCGTCGTTCCGCGCGCGGCGCGAGCCGGCCGAGCCACACTCTGGGCCTTTCGGACCTGGGCATCGACGCGGCGCTCGGGGCCGAAGCCGCGCTCGTGATCGAGCCCCTGGATTTCGATGGTAAGCCGGTGGGGGTCGCGGTCTTCACCTGGGGCGCGCTCGAGATGCCTCACTATGCGCAGCTGCGCGAGATGTTGGGCGCCGCTGTGTTCGGGCTCAACCGCTCACGGCGTCCGTGAACGGCGGAGCGCCACGAACACCCCGAGCAGCGCGCAGCCCGCGGACGCCCACATGGCCGCTCCATAGCTCGTGACAAACGTTTGGGTCAGCCTCTGCGCCAACGCGGGATCGGAGGAGGCGGGCCCTGCCGAGAGCAGTGCGCGTTGCGCGTCGGCCCCTCCGAATGCAGCGAACACCGCGCCGGTCAGGGCTACGCTCAGGCTCTGCCCCAGCACCCGCCCGGTCGCCAGCAACCCGCCGGCGAGACCTTGCCGATGTGCAGGGGCAGCGCCGAACAAGGTGCTGCTATTTGCCGGCTGGAACAGCGCTTGAGCCACGCCTCCGAGCGCGAGAAACACCGCCACCCAGCCGAGCGGCGTGTGCTCGCCGACGCTACCGAGCAGGATCAACGCGAGCGTCGAGACGGCGAGCCCGAGCGGCGCCAGCGTGCGCGAGCCTACTCGGTCTGATAACGCGCCGGCGAAAGGCGCGAACAGCGCGATCATCAGCGGATAAGCCAGCATGAGCAAGCCCGACTGCTCCGTCGACAAGCCGCGCACCTGCTCCAGGTAGAAAGGCGTCAGGAACGCTACCCCGAACAGGGCCAAAAAGCTCAGCACCAGGCTGAACAACGCCGAGGCAAAGGTGGGGTTTTTGAACAGGGCGGGGTCGATGATCGGGGCTGGATGGCGCCTCTCGTGAACCCAGAGCCAGCGCAGGCAGGCGGCCGAGAGCAGCAAGCCAGCGAGGATGGGAGGCGAGCCGTAGCCGAGGTCGTGAGCGAACGAGACGGCGCCGGTGAAGCCCGCGAGGGCGAGGGCGAGCAAGACGGCACCGCCGACGTCGAAGGGCGCGCTCGGACGCGCGGGTGAGCGTGGTAAAATCAGGCCCGTCAGGACCACACCCGCGATACCGATCGGCACGTTGATGAAGAAGATCCAGCGCCAGCTGAGCCGCTCCGTGATCAACCCGCCGAGCGGAGGCCCGGCGCTCACGCCGATGGCCACGGTCAGCGCGTTCAACCCCAGAGCGCGCCCCCGCTCTGCCGACGGAAAGGCCGAAGTGAGCAGCGCCGCCGAGAGCGCCATGAGCAACGCCGCACCGACGCCCTGCAGCGCGCGAAACACGATCAGATAACCGAGGCTCGGCGCCAGCCCACACAGGGCCGAGCCGAGCGTGAACGTCCCGAGCCCCAGCTGCCAAGTCGGCTTCCGTCCGAGAGTGTCGCCGAGCCGCCCCCCGGTCAAGAGCAGCGCGACGATGACGAGCAGGTACGCTATCACCACCCATTGCAAAAGGCCGCTCAGCGGGCGACCGAATGCGGACGCGATGCTGGGCAAGCTGATGTTGACGATGGACGAGTCCAGAGTGGCCATGAAAACGCCCATCGCGACGACCGCAAACACGGCCCATTTGCTGGGGCTTTTCGCGACAGGCACGGCATCGTCCACGCCTCTTCTCTGCTCCAAATCCATGCTCGAGACCAGCTACTAATAGGTAACATGCTGGGATGGCCATGAGTTACGAGGACGCCGTCGCGGCGCTGTATCAATCCGCGCAGGATGCCTTCGTCGCGGAGCGCAAGCGCCTCGCAGCAGAGCTCAAGGCCGGCGCCGATAGAGCCGGGGCGACGCGCCTCGTCAAGCTCGCGCGCCCCAGCGTGTCGGCGTGGGCCGTCAACCAGCTGTGGTGGCAAGCACGGGGCCCGTTCGAGCAGTTGTTCGCAGCTGCGGAGCGCCTGCGTAACGGCGACCTCGGGGCCGCGGACGCCCGCCGGGACGCCACGGCAGCGCTGCGCGCTCGCGCCATCAGGCTGCTCGGCGAGGCGGGCCACGGAACCACCGAAGCGACCCTGCGCCGCGTGATGGCGACCCTGGCGGCGCTCGCCACTGCGGGCAGCTTTGACCCGGACTTGCCGGGCGCGCTGGCCGCGGATCGGGACGCGCCGGGGTTCGAGGGGCTGAGCATCGACGGCGGGCGGGTCGGAGGGGCGTGGCCGGCCGTGGCACGTGAAAGCGCACCTGAGAGCCTGCCGGAGGCCGCGCCTAACCCAGAAAAGGCGCCGGAACCGGCACGAGCGGAGCTCGAGCGCGCGGCGGAGGTCGAGCGCGCGGCGGAGCTCGAGCGCGCGGCGGAGCTCGCCGAGGCGGCGCGACAAAGGAGCGCGCAGGAACGCATGCAGGCCGAGCGCCGCCGCTTCGAGGCCGAGCGCAGGCGCGCGGAGGAGGAGCGAGCCCGACGTGCAGAGGAGCGCCAGCGCCTGGACGCCGACCTGCGCTCCGCGAAAAGTAACGCCGAGGCCTGCGCGCGCGAGCTCGAACGGCTGCGTGCCGAGCTCCTGAGAGCCGAGGCCATGGGGCAGCGTGCTCGAGCCAAGGTGGTCGAAATCGAGGCGCGCCTGGCGGCGCTCGACTTGCCCCTCGGCTCAAACCCCGGCTCAGCTTCGAGTGACGACTGAGCTCGCCGGGCCGCCTGGCGATGCGGCGCCCACCGAGCCCGCGTCCCCACCGACCTCCGCTGTCATGGCCACGGCCGCGTGGAACACCCGTGCGAGCAGCTCCCCCCAGCGCGCTTGCTGCTCGGCGCTGGCGATCAGATCCTGCCTCAGCTCGAGCTCTACGCACAAATTGCCGCGCTGCTCACCGTAGTGGGGGATGCCGTAGTCGGTATGCTCACTGACGAAATACGGCTGGTTGTCCCCGACGTCGAGCCCCTCCCGCCGCAGGAGCTCGAGCACCCGGTGCGCCAGGCGCGCGTCGTGCTGATACAGAACGCCGCAATGCCAGGGCCGATCGAAGCCCTTGAAACGCGGAGTGAAGCTATGCATAGCGATGAAGATCGTCGCTTGCCCGACCCGCACCCGCCGCTCGAGCTCCGCTTCGATGCGCTCGTGATAGGGACGAAAAATCTCGAGCGCCCGAGCCTGCGCCTCGAGCGAGCTCACCGTGCAGTTGCCGGGCACTGTGGTGTACTCGCTCTCCCGCACGATGGAGCTATGCGCCTCGAGTGGCCGATTGCAGTCGATGACCAACCGCGAATACGTCTGCGCGATCATGAACGCGCCGAGGTGCGTTGCCAGGTGCTCTGACACGCCCGCGATGCCGATATCCCAGGCGATGTGCGTGTCGAGCTCCGCGCTCGACAGGCCGAGGCTGCCCAGCGCGAGCGGAATCACACGCCCCGCGTGGTCCGCGGCGATCACGAACGGAGAACCCGGGCGGCCCTCGACCACGCGGAAGGGCGGCGGATCCTTTTCACCGAGCAGTTTGACGAGCCCAGTCATTGTCTCCATTTTCGGCATACGACCGTGTCCCTGGGAATGCAAGCGGCCCGGAGATCTCTGAAAGCGCGCAACGCGCGGGTAGGGACTCGACTAGACTCCTGCCGTGACGCCAACGCACAACGTGCTCTTGATCCCCGGATTTTTCGGGTTCGGTTCACTCGGTGACCTCGCGTATTTCAACGGCATCAAGCAGCTGCTCGAGCAGAGCTTCGAACGGGCTGGGGTCAGCGTTCGAGTCACGGAGGTTTCGACTCTGCCCACGGCGTCGATTCGGGTCCGCGCCGCCCGGGTGCGCGAGGCTCTCGCCGAGATCGCTCTGCAGGGCGAAGGCCCGATTCACATCGTGGGCCATTCGACAGGGGGCCTCGATGCGCGCCTGGCGATCTCTCCCACCGCCTCACTCCACGTCGTCGCTCGGTTCGACTCCTATGACCGCGTGCGCACTCTGGTCACGGTCTGCTGCTCTCATTTCGGTTCGCCCGTGGCCACGTTCTTCTCCAGCGGTTTCGGGCGCAGGCTCTTGCGGCTCGGCGCGCGCTACTTGATCTGGGCACTACAAAAAGGGCGCCTTCCGCTCGCGTTCGGGCTGCGCGTCGGGCACGCCTTGCTGCGGCTCTGGCGGCCATTTAGCAGAGCGCCGAGCACCTTCGACGAGCTGTACGCCAAGTTGCTCCACAACCTGACCACCGATCGCCGCCGAGAGCTGGTCCAATTTTTCGACGCCGTCTCGTCGGACGAAGCGTTGGTCTTTCAGCTCACCCCCGCGGGCTGTGATCTCTTGAACGCGAGCACCGCGGACCCCGACATCCGTTACGGATCCGTAGTGGCGCGCGCGCCCAAGCCGAGCTGGCGTGGTTTCTTCCGGGCCGTGGGCGATCCGTATGCCGTCCTCGTCTACCCGCTGTACGCGTTCTTGTATCGCCTCGCCGCCCGGCACGACACGCGTTGGATCCCGGAGGCAGTGGGCGCACAGCGCGACCGCTTGCGCGAATTTCTCGGTGAGTCGCCGTCCCCAGAGGACAACGACGGCATCGCCCCCACCAACTCTCAGATCTGGGGTGAGCTCGTGCACGCCACCTGCGCGGACCACCTCGACGTGGTGGGGCATTTCGGTGTGACAGCGGACGGCGCGCACCACGGTGACTGGCTACCGAGCCACTCCGGCTTCGGCCGCCCCCAGTTCGAAAAGCTCTGGTCCGACGTCGCGAGCTTTATCCTGGCCGAGGCGTGCGCGCCCGCGCCCGCCTCGGCACCCGGTACCGAGCATACCGAACAAGACAGGCCCGCATAAGACCTGCTCACAAGTCCGCGCAAGTGAGCTGCAGCAAGCCGGCGTTCAATCTGCCGCTGACCCTGGCGCCTAGCACCGGGCTCGCGGCGTCCAGCTCCAGCGTGCCGCGGCTGACGAAGCCCACCAAGCGCGTCTCTGCGCCATCGAGGGCCAACACCACGCCAAACGACTCGAGGCCGTGGAGCGCGCGGCTACCGGGAGCAAACTCTGCTTCTGGCACGCTCAATTGCACGAGCAGCCCGGTGCCTTCGGCCCAGAAGGACAACGCGCGCAAGAGCACGACAGGCTCTGCAGACCCGCCCGCTGGCATTCCGCCCGCTGGCATCGCCTCAAAGCCGGCACGGCCAAACCAGAAGCCCTCGAAAGGCGCGCCGTCGAGCGTCAGCGCAGCCTGGAACGTGCCGCGCTCGGGCGAGACCTCGGCGAGGTCCCCGTACTCCGTCGAAAACTCGATGCTCAGGTCGCTCACCGTGTTGCCGCACGGGCTCGGGTCGTCGGGCAGCTCGATCCATTCGGGCGCTGGCTCTGCGAGCTCTGCTCGAAGCAAGCCCCCATGCGTCTGCAAATGATTTTTCAGGGCGAGCGTCGCCTCGGGCGATGCGTTGCCGGCGCGCTCCGTCCAGGCGTCGAGCTCGCTCACGAGCGCCGCTTCGTCCCACAGGTTGGCGCGCAGCTCCCCCAGCCGCTGTCGGAAGCGCTCGCGCTCGTCGGGCAGCGCGTACAGGCGGCTCGCGATGCGGCTATGCGCGTAGACCGTGCGCGTCGTGTTGAGCGGATCAAAGGGGTTCTTGTCTGCAAAGGAGCCGTCAGTGCCCCAGGGGATGAACTTGAAGCGCCCGCTCTCGGGATCCGCATAGATGTAGTAATTGTTCTGGTCGCCGGTGTAGCCATCCCAATGACCCGAGAGCGTCTCCAGCGCCCAGAAATCGCGGAACTGATCGAGGTCGAGCACCTCGCTCGAGCGCGCGACGAGCTCGGCGTCGGGTGCGTCGAGCGCGCTGACGAGCCGCTCGAGGTCGCTGCGGTCGTTTTCGGCCTCGTTCGTCTTGAGCTGAAACCGATCGATGTCGTTGGCCGTGAAGTCGACGGTCTGGCCTTCGTACAGGTTGCCAGAGTCATCGCCGAAGTGGCGCGCGAGGAACGGCTTCTTGATCGCCTCGATGTTGCTGAAGGTGCCCAGGTCTTCACCGTTGACGCTGACGTGCGCCAAATTGCAGCGCGGGGCAGGCAGGCCCGCCTTGGTGAACAGGCCGTAGGCGAGGCACTGACGCGCGTGCGAGGGGTCTTGCCGGTCGTTGTTCAGCGTCAGCCCCTTGAAGCCACGCGGGGCGCCCAGAAGCTCATCCCCGAAGTCGAGCTTGAGTGAAGGGCGGAGCCGCGATAGCGATCCGAGGAAGCCCTTCTTGCGCACCGCCACTCCCTCGTAGCGCTGACCGTCGACGGTCGCAGCGGCGGTGAACTCGGTGAACTCGTAGCCCTCTGATTGCCCCAGAAACACGTCGAACAACCCGCGGCCTTCGCCGCGTAGCGCAGCCCAATCCGCTGCATCTAGCTCGATCGACACCTCCAGCACGTGCTCTGGGTCGTACAGCTCCTCGAGCGACGTGCTCACCGGCGGGTCGAGAGGGCCCTCAGCGCTCTCCGGAGAGTTCTGCGGATCATTCTGCGGATCCCGCTGCGGGAGCACCCGCTGCGCCTCGTCGGAACACGCCGCGCAAGCCAACAGCCAGAGCCTCAGCGCGACCTGCGACCCCCAGCGCTCACCCGTACCCCACACCCACCCCACCGCAAGTTTCGAGGACACCCGTCTACGGTAGCCGTTTGTCGCTAGGCCGTCGACTCTTCGCGGACGCGTTGACCGGCCCCTCGGGGGCCCGCGTCATAGCGGGCGCCGGGTCGCGGGCGCCCGCGCACAGCGAGCGCGTGGGTGAGGCGAGCGCGCCTTTCCCAGCGAGCGACGCTTTCTCCTTGCCGCGATCTCCGGTTCGAGAGATGGGGAGTGATATCATGCCGCTCCGTCGCTGACGTATGCGGAGCATTCGATCTCCCGAGCTCATCGCCGCCGCCCTCTCGGGGACGGTACGGTCGCCGTTCACGGGCAGAGAAAGAACTTAGCCAGATGCGCCTTCACTACCTTCTGCTCGCCTCTCTGTGGGCTGTTTCGTCGGCGTGTTCCAGCAAGTCCGATGGCGGGACCCTGATCTCGGGCGGGGGGAACGGTAGCGGAGGAGCCTCCGCCGGTACCCCAGGCGGAAACGCGGGCAATCCAAGCCAGAGTGGCTCCGGCGGCTACATCGACTTCGGCGACGCGGGTTGTGCGCGCACCACGTGTGCCAAGCTCGGATGGGCCTGTGGCTACACGGTGGACGTGTGCGGCGGTGTCATAAATTGCGCTGATGAAGGCCTGGCGTGCGGCGCCAACGAAGTGTGCGTGGGCGGCATCGACGGGCCCACGCAGTGCGTCACGGGCCCGGACATGACCTGTGAGCTGTGCGGCTCCGTGCCGGACTGCACCACGGCGGCGCAGCCCACCCGCCTGACGGGTCGCGTCGTTACCCCGGGGCGTAACGCCACCGATACCGCCAATCAGGTCGGCGTCCCCAACGCGCTCGTCTACATCCTGCGGAGCAACGCCGAGGCCGATCTGCCAGCCATTGCCTCGGGCATCCCGAGCGGGGGTGAGAGCTGTGATCGCTGCGAAGAACAAGACCTGGGCCCGCTCCTGGCGGGCGCCATCACCGACGCCGCGGGCAACTACACGATCGAAGGCAACGTCCCCGTCGGCGTCGACTTCTTGTTGGTGGTGAAGGCCGGCAAGTTCCGGCGCGCCGAAGTCATCCCTGCCTTGCCGGTGGAGAAGGCGTGCCAGGACAGCCCGCTACCGAGCGCGGTAGCCGACGGCAACCCCACCCGCCTTCCCCGGGCTCAAACGGACGGCCTCGCCGTGAACATCCCGAAGATCGCCATCTCGACCGGGCGCATCGACGCCATCGAGTGCGTGTTCGAAAAGATGGGCATCGCCGCCAGCGAGTTTGGCAACTTCGGTGCTCCGGGGCGCATCGACCTGTATCGCGGTGGGCCCGCTGGCGCTCCGGAAGGCGCCAGCATCGACGCTGATACTCCGGCGGATGCCGCGCTCTACGGCGCGCTCGATCGCCTTCAGAGCTACGACATGGTCGTCAGCGACTGCGAAGGCCAGAGCTGGGACGGCAGGACCCCGGCCAATGGCTTTCCCGAACGCGTCGCGTCGGGCGACAACGTGCGCGAGTACGTGAACCGCGGCGGGCGCATGTTCGCGAGCCACCTGAGCATGAGCTGGATCCATGAGAACGGCACCGCGGCGTACTCGGATGCCGACCCGATCGCCACGGGGCTAGCGGCCGCTGCGAGCTGGGACATCAACTATCTGTTGAACGGCATCAACGGTAACCTGAACACCACTGGTACGGGCGTCGTGTCCCTGGTCGGCGCGCGTCCCAACGCGAGCCCGCGCATCCAGAGCTTCGCCGACTGGCTCGTAAGCGAGGCCGTGACGACGTCGCCCGGCTTTCAGTTCACGATCACCGACCCCCGCAGCCTGGCGGCGTCGCTCGGCAGCGACTCCGAAGAGTTCGTGTATCGCACAGATGGCAACGGCAGAGTCCAACAGTTCTCGTTCGACACGCCGTATGCCGCGCCGGACGGCGCAGCCTGTGGCCGCGTCGCGTACAGCGGCTTCCACGTCGCCGCCACGAACGGCGGCGCCCAACCGTTCCTGACCTCGGTCTTCCCCGTCCACTGCGCAGGCAACCTCACCAATCAAGAAAAGGTCCTCCTCTACATGCTCTTCGACCTCGGAGCCTGCGTGGGAGACGAGCCCTTGCCGCCGCCCTGCGTCCCCACCACCTGCGGCGAATCCGGCTCGCGCCGCTGCGGCTTCGCGCCAGACGGCTGCGGCAACGTCCTCGACTGCGGCCCCTGCCGCCCGCCGGCGTAAGCTTCGAACCAGAGCGGAGCCCGTGGTATGCTCGCGCGATGGGCGCTTGGCGGCCTGGCTACGGCGCGATAGAGTCTGCGCTAGAGCGCATCGCCAGAACGATCGAAGGCAGCGTTCCGGCAGGCCGCGACTGGAACGTCGCGCTGCTCGAAGGCATGGCACTCGAAATCGAGGGGGTACGCCCCCCGGTACTCTCACCAACTTCGCTGGCGCTCCTTCGAAGGCTCCTCGCCTTTCGACATTTCTTTCGCCATGCCTACGCCGCGACGCTGGACCTGCGGAGGCTGGCCGATCTGCGCCTCGACATGCTCGTAGCACCGGCGCCGCTCGAGGAAGACTTGACACGCATCGACCAGCACTTGGCACAGGTCGCGACGGCAACGTAGTCGCGCCTTCGGCCGCAGGCTGCCCGAAATACTCGCCATGAACACGACGGGTTCTCTCACGCTCCGAGACGCGCGAAAGGGCGCGAGTCGTTTCAACGCCAGGTATCTCATGCGACCCTTGAGGAAGTTGCCCACCCCGGCGACATGCTCGGCGGCGGCCGCCTGCGCGTGTCGCCCCCCTCCCAAACGTCGCGCGCAGCGCGCGCCGTGGGAGGGGTAAAATCTACTCGCGTGAGCCCGCCTACCGCGAACTGCGGCGAAAAAAAGCGCACGGACGAGTGTTATCCCCTTGACCGAGCCGGCGCTGCGTCGGCGCCAAATTTCGATACTCCGCGAACAAGGGCCCTTCTTTCGCCTCCGGCGCTGGCCCCTCGGGCGTTTGCCTGACATGAGTGGTGTCAGACTCGTCCAGTCGCTCGAGAGCGCCGCAGCATGGCTCAGAGAGGCCGTCAAAAGTCGGGGTTATGTTCTGAGCATGGACTCGAGATATCGACTCGCCGAGCTCAGCGACGAAGTCTTGCTGAGCAATGTAAAACGCTGCGTCGGCAGCGAAAACCAAACCACGGCCCTCGTGCTGGCGCACCTCGCCGAGATCGACGCGCGAGGCGCCTATCGACTCTGGGCTTGCGCGAGCCTCGTGCGCTACCCATTTACGAGCTCAGACTGTCGGAGGACGAAGCCCAGCGCCGCTGCCGCGCGGCCCGCGTAGCACGGCAGTTTCCGATTCTGTTCGAAATGCTGGCGGACGCCGAGATAGCGCCTCGCGCGGACGTGCCCGCCCTGATCGAACCGATCGGGCCTGCGCCCGACGGATTCCGGGTTCCCGCGCCGAGCAGCTGGAGCTCCTTCGTCCATGCCGTTGCGGGTTACGTGCGAGAGCTCGCGCCCGGTGATGAACTCGCCCAAGCGCCGAGCGCACCACCGGGCTGGCGCGAGGCCACGCTGGGGAAGAAGCGCGGTGAGCCGCCCTCCGGATCAGCGTCCGCCGCGCCAGCGCGGAAATGACGGCAAACTGACCGCGCCAGCCGGTGCCGCGTTCCGGCCGAGGAGGTTTCGAAGCCGAAGCCGCCCAACACGATTACCGAAGTGTCGAGTGAGGCTCGAGCCGAAGCAGCGCCGGGACGCCGTCGTGCGGCGCCGGAGTGCCGAGCGACCGAGCAGCGGCTGCCGTGGTGGCAAGCATTGTTGCCTCGACGCGCCCAGGTCGTTCTGCTGTCGCATCACGGGTTCCGGATCTTCCAGATCTTGGGACCTGCATGGGTTTCCCAGACGAACGGCGGCCTATTGCGCGTGGTCTGAGATCGAGCGCTTTTCGCTGGGCAGGCGCCAAGCTCTGCGGGCAGACTGCGCCCCATGCATCGCGATCAACGTCCGCAGTACGGCCTTGCACGACACTGGCTCGGGGCCTCGCTGGCCCTGCTTCTCGCAACGAGCTGCACGAAGAAGGATCAATCCGCTCGAGAAGCCCCGCCCTCCGGCTCTACTGCGACGGCCCCGACCGTTGCAGCGGAGGCTGCGCAGGGCCCCAGCCCTACCACCGGCAGCCCTACCACCGGCAGCCCTGGCGCGGGCCCGACCGAGTCGCCCGACGGCGTCGTTCCCGTAGCGGGGCGCAGCTCGCGCAATGGCCCGAGCGAAAAGGCGCCCTCGGGGCCGCTGACGCTGTCGGCGCTGGAGCTGCCGCCGGGCTTCTCGATCGAGGTGTACTCGGCGGAGGTGCCGAACGCGCGCTCGTTCGCGGTCGGTCCGAAGGGCGTCGTTTTCGTCAGCAATCGTTCCGAGGACAAGGTGTATGCGCTGGTCGACAAGAACGGCGATCACAAGGTCGACGCGGTGAAGGTGGTGGCGAGCGGCCTCGACACGCCGAATGGCATCGCTTATCGCGGCGGCACGCTCTACATCGCGGAGGTCGGGCGGCTGCTGCGCATCGACGGCATCGACACCAAGCTGGATAATCCGCCTGAGCCCAAGCTCATCACCGACCAGTTGCCGAAGGAGACCTGGCACGGCTGGCGCTACATTCGGTTTGGTCCCGACGGCTATCTGTACATGCCCATCGGCGCGCCCTGCAATCTGTGCGAGCGCGATGATCCGCGTTTTGCCAGCATCTCGCGCATGAAGCCGGATGGCACCGGGCTCGAGGTGTTCGCGAGCGGCGTGCGTAACTCGGTGGGTTACGACTGGAACCCGCAGACCAAGGAGCTCTGGTTCACCGACAACGGCCGTGACGAGCTCGGCGACGACCAGCCTGGTGACGAGCTGAATCGCGCTGCCAAGGCGGGCCTGCATTTCGGCTTCCCCTACTGCCACCAAGGCAACTTGCTCGATCCGTCCTTCGGCGAGGGCAAGTCGTGTAAAAACTACGAGCCGCCGGCGCGCGTGCTCGGCGCCCACGTGGCGGCGTTGGGCATGCGCTTCTACACGGGCAAGATGTTCCCCGAGAAGTACAGAAACTCGATCATCCTCGCGGAGCACGGCTCCTGGAACCGCGCGCCCAAAGACGGCTATCGCGTGATGCTCGCGCAGCTCGATGGCAACAAGGTCGCCTCGTACGAGCCCCTGGTGAAGGGTTGGCTCAACGTGCAGACCGACCAGGTGTCGGGCAGGCCCGCTGACGTCGAGGTGCTCGACGACGGCTCACTGCTCATTAGCGACGACTACCGGGGCGCGGTGTACCGCGTGACGTATAAAACCGCTCGCGCGCCACAGTGATGCCCACGCGAGCCATCCGCGCTCCGACGTACGAGCCCCGTGCGGCCCGCGACACGGCGAGCTCCGCCGCGAGCGCCAGGGTGCAGGCGGTCACGCCCGAGCCGCAGCTGAAGACCAGCCGCGTTCGATCGCCCACGCGCTACGACAGCAGCGCCGCCAACTCTTCCGGTGAGCGCATGCGACCCTGGGCTTGAACGGCGCCGAACGGCAAATTGAGCGCGTTCGGCATGTGACCCGCGCGTAACACCGCCGCGCTCGGGTCCTGCAACCCCCCAGCAGAAGAAACGCGCGGGGCATTCCGCACGGCTAACCTTCGAGGTGTCGCCGATACCGCGCCGTATATGCACTCGGGCCAGCTCGCCACCCTGGCGGAGGTCGTCGAGTTCTACAATCAGGGCGGCGGCATCCCCGTCACCGGCACTAAAGATGCCTGGCTCGTCCCCCTCGGCCTGAGCGACGGAGAACGAGCAGACCTCGTCACCCTGCTGGAAGCACTCTCGGGAGCCGACATTCCCGCAGCCCTCCGCGAGGACACGTCAGCCCCGGATTGAACGCAGGGGTTCTCAGCGCGTCGAGCCACGTCTAACGTTCTGGGGACTTCGAATGACCGGTGCCGAGGGTCAGGCGGCGACCAGGGCCCCGGCGGCAGGCTGGAGGACGCAGGCCTGATGAGGCCGACGCGGGTGATGTGGAAGTGGACGGGGGTTCCGCGTTGGACGCGGGCATGGTGCCGCCTTGATCGCCAATCCGCCCTTCGACGCAGAGCCAGCCAGTTAGCTCATTGGCGCAGCCCAGAAGGACGTGGTCGGATGCCGAAGAGCCCGCCAGCACGTCCCAGCATCGACGAGCCTCTGAGCCTGATCGAGCTGCGTCTCACGCCGGCCGCCCCCGGGTACGGGCAGCTCTCGGGTGAAGCGGCCTGAGGCGGACGCGCGGCGCGGTGCCCAAAGGTGATCAGTCGGCTCGCACCGCGTTCACGATGGGCATTCTCGCGGCGCGCAGCGCGGGTAAAAGCCCGCCCGCGTAGCCCATCGCGGCGGCGAAGCCCAGGCTAGCCAGCACCAGGCCAGGGCTCAGATGAAAGCCGTAAGTGATCTCACTCAGAGTCTGCACGGTGGTCAGCTGGAAGGTGGTCTGGCTGAGCAGGGACGCCCCGAGCACGCCGATGACGCCTGCCGCGAGAGACAGGAGCACGGACTCGAAGACCAAGGAAATCAGGACGGCTCTGGGCTTGAAGCCAATGGCGCGCAAGGTGCCGAGCTCCCGCGTGCGCGCGGTCACCTGCGCGTACATGGTGTTTAACGCGCCGAGGATGGCACCGAACGAAAATATGAGGGCGATGACGGCCCCGAGCAGCCTGACGAAGCCGACGTAGTTTTCCGAGAGCGCCTTCCAATACTCCGTCTCCCGCTTGGCCAAGAGCTCGCTCTGATCGGGCCGACTGGCGAGGGCTGCGGACAGCGCGTTTAGGCCGGAGCGATCCTCGAGCCTCAGGGTCGCCGTCGAGTAGCCGCGCCGGAAGGTGGGAGCCATCACCTCGATGTCGCCCCAGATCTCGGAGTCGTGCGCGGTCCCGCCGTGGTCGAGAACGCCCACCACCGTCCAGTCGCGCTCGGCGAAGCTCATCTGGCCGCCGAGCTCGGCCCCGACGAAGCGCCCGAGCAATGCTTTGCCGATGATGATTTCGTGCGCACCGGTGGCGAAGAGACGACCGCTTTGGACCGCCGCTGCGTGTAGCTCGAACGCGATCGGGTGCACGCCGCGCACGGTGAGGTTGGCGCCGTCGTCAGCATCGGAAGCGCCGGCGCGCGTTGCCCAGATCAACACCACCATTTCACCCGACACGAGCGGGGTACCGTTTGCGCCCTTGGCGACGCCCGGTGCCGCGCCAAACAGCTGCATCTGCTCGTCATCCACCCAGCTGGTCCACTCCGAGAGCGAGCTCGAGCGCACGATTTTGACGTTGAGTGGATTGCCGGTGGAGGTGAGGGTGTGGGCAATGCCCTGAGCGAGCATCATCACCGCCGTCAGCACGAACACGACGAGCGCCAGAACCAGGAAAGTGCTGGCGGTGGTCAGCTTGCGCCGGGCGAGCGAACGCAAATTGTAGGAGACCGGCACCCACTCGCGCCCCACGAGGACCTGCAAGGTACGAACGGCGACGATGGGCACCGACAAGGCGAGCCCAGCGCCGAGCACGAGCAGCGCTCCACCTGCCACGAAGCCCACGACGATGGCAATCCAGTCGCTCATGCAACTTTCCTCAGTGCATCCACGATGCGCAGCCGCCCCGAACGCCAGGCGGGCAACACCGAGGCCAACATGGCGCTGAGGAGCGCCGCGCCGACCGCTAACGCCGTAACCCTGGCGTCGAGCTCGAGCAGCCAGGTGCCGCCTAGCTCTGCTTCCAGCAGCTTGGAGAATGCTTTCAGCGTGGCAGGGGCGACGGCGAGCCCGAGCGCGACGCCCAGAGCTGCCACGAGGAAGCCTTCTGCCAGCACCAGGCCGACGATGTGCCGCGACCGATAGCCGATCGCCCGCATCGTCGCGTACTCGCGCGTGCCCTCGCGCGTGGCCATGGCCATCGCGTTGCCGAGCACCAGCGTCAGGATAAACAGCACGAGGACCGCAGCGAAATCGATGGCAGCGATCACCCCGGACGACCACGACGCCCAGGAGCGCTGCACGCTGAGCTGGCTCTCTGTCTTGGTCGGAGTGTCCGTGTTGGCGAAGAGGGCGTCGATGCGCTTGGCCGCGGCCGGCTCGGCTTTGACCACGATTCGATGCGTGTGCTCGTTGCGCGGCTGCAGATGCTTGTAGTGCATGTACACGCGCGCGCGGTCGGCCGAGCCGCTCTCCCCCGGGTAGATGCCCCGCACCGTCAGGTCCCAATCACCCGGGTAAATCGTGCCGGTCAGCGTGATCTTGTCTCCCAGCTTCCAGCCGTACTTTTTGACCAGCTCTTGTCCCACGAGCGCGCCCGACATGTCCTCCATGTAGGCCTGCATCTGATCGGGAGGGGCGAGGTACTCGGGGTGAATCGTGAAATACTCACCCTCCACCGCGAGTTGGCCAAAGCGCGTCTTCTCGTCCTTGTAGTAGCCGGAAAACCAGATCAGCGACGAGACCGCCTCCACCCCCGGCACGCTGCGGATTTTGTCCTGCATGCGACGGAAGAGCACGAACGAGATCGAGATTTTATGACGGATTTCGAGCTGGTCGCTCTTCGCGATTTCGTCATTGACCGAATACCAGTTCGCCACCAGGGTGCGCAACATCAAGAAGGCGAGCAGCGTCACGCCAACGCCGAGCGTCGTGATGAGCATGCGACCGCGATTGCGCAGCGCGAGCCTAAAGATCAATCGGATGATGGGCATGGGCAGCCTGCTCCATCATGCGCTGGCGAGGGCGTGAGCCGGTGCGCCCTCGATCAACTTACCCTTGTCGATGCGGCGAATCAGGCGCGACGTCCGCGCCGCAGCTGGGTCGTGCGTCACCATCAGGATGGTCTTGCCCAGGTCCTGGTTGAGCCGCTTCAAGAGCGAGAGAATGTGGTCGGCACTTTCTCGGTCCAGGTCACCCGTGGGCTCGTCGGCGACGATCAGGGTCGGATCCGTTACGATCGCACGCGCGATGCCGACCCGTTGCTCTTGTCCACCGGAGAGCTGGTTAGGATAGTGATCGCTCCGATCGGAGAGGCCCACCAAGTCGAGCGCCGTTTCGACCCGTTTTTTGCGCTCTTTCGCGGAAAGCCGGGCCAGCAGCAGCGGCAGCTCGACGTTTTGGAATGCCGTCAGCACACTCACGAGATTGTAAAATTGAAAGACGAAGCCCACATGGCGCAAGCGCCATTCGGCCAGGTCGTCCTCCGAGCGATTCGTGATGTCGACGCCACCGACGCTGACCGAGCCCGAAGTCGCGCGGTCGATGCCGCTGATCAGGTTCAATAGAGTCGTCTTGCCCGAGCCCGAAGGCCCCATGATCGCCTCGAAGGCCCCCTGCTGGATCTGGAGATCGATCTTGTCGAGCACCGGCACGTCCTGTGCGCCTCGGCGATACGTCTTCGATACCCCATGCAGCTGGATGAAAGCGTCGCCAGGCGCCGCTGTTTCACGGATACTACTAATGCCCATCGAGCCTCTCCCGTCTGCCCATATGCACGCCTCGCTGCAATTTTGGAGAAGCCGTGTCCACACGCGTGCCAGTGGCGGCCGGGGTCCCCGCCATGACGGCGAGACGCCCGAGCACGGCGTACGCAGTCTGCCTCACACGGGTGACTGCGTCGAGGGCAGCCGAGCATTTGTTCGATTCGTGACCTATCGAAGCGCGCTTTTCGCCGCGCGTCCCAGCTGCCTAGAGGACGCTCGCTCCGGCAGGTAGCCGATCGACCGAGAGAGTTTCCCGCAAGCCGAGGACCCCGCCTGCGTGGCCTCGGTGGTGGCCTTCCACGTCGAAGACAAGGTCGAGGCCCCGGCGTGCATCTTCACATCGGTGTGGCACCGGCTAGAAGCCGTCGGTCACAGCCCGAGCTCTCGACGCAGAGCCGAGAAGTCGTAAGCCACCGGCTTCGGTTGGCCGAGCTCGAGCCGCTCCATGTCTTCCAGCAACGCGCTCACCAGCGCGCGCCCACGCGACGTCTTCACCGTGTCGCGTGGAGTTCGCCCGGACAGGGCCGGCATGGCTTGATCGGCCCAGGTGGCGTAGTGCCGCGCTTTGAAGGCGCGGACGGCCTCCAGTGCTTCGGCGGGCATCTCGCTCGGCAGCGCCGCCCCAGCCTGACTCCCGAGCCCCTCGCCGCTGCTGGACAGGGGATCGGCGTGGGTGCGCCCGACGTGCCGGAGCTTCCCCTCGCATAGGCCTTCGACGCGCTCCCGCAGCTCGTCGGCGCGGCGCTTCGAGTTGGACTCGAGCCGAAGCTTGCTGTCGGTCAACGTCACCGTTCCGGTGAGCACTGCGTCGTCCGAGGCGCTCGACAGCACACGGAAGCGCGCCTCTTTCCCCCGCCGCTCTGCGCTCGGGTCCAGGCATGACAGCGCTTGCTCGATGGCAGGCCGCTCGGCGCTGGCGACGGCATAGTGATCGATCGTCCAGAGCAGCGCGTCCCCGTGCGTGTTCAGCAGCGTCGGCGGCTGACTGCGTGCGGCATCCCGCGCAGAGATCGCCTCCTCCCAGTAGCGGATGAGAGCGCGACCCGTCTTGAATTCTCGCAGGCGCTCGGCAGGCACGGGGGCGCGGCAGCGCAGGTAACGCTGTGCCCGCTCGAGCACCTCCAAGGCAGAGACGGCGTCGAGGATACGGGGATGGATGCCGCAGAACACGTGGAGCCCGGCGTGCTCGACCACGCGGGCCAGGACACAAAGCGAGGGGCTCAGGCTGCGTGACCCCGACACCTCTTGCACGAAACACCTCATCTCGCTCAGGGCGTCGCGAACCCAAACCCCGCGCTCGCTCTCCACGGCCTCGACCTTCCAGACGCTGAGCCACGTGCCGCGCTGCGCGTCGAGCCAGGCGCTCTCCTCGCGCGAGAGATGGCCCGGGAGCTCGCTCGCGAACCACTCCGCCACCCGCTGGCCATCAATCTCGTGGCCGTAGACGCTCCAGGGTATGGCCAGCTGCGCGATCTGCTCATGCGCGCCGAACAACTGCCCCACTCGCTGCATGCGCTTGCCGAAACGCCGTGCAGCGTAACCGACGAGCAACCCTGCCACCCGCTCGTCGAGGGCGTGAACGGGGTGGGGGACCCCGTGGTCACGAGGAACGCCTCCTCGACCATTCTCCGGATCAGCGCTTTGGGCGCGCCGTGCCGCCTGCGTGTGGGGTTCGAGCGCTCGAGCGTCGTCTTTCGCTTCGTATGGAGAGGTAAGGCGAACAAGGCCTCCCACCTGCGTCTCCATCGTCATACTGGCGGGTTCGCCCGCCTCGAGCGCGCGCCCCTGTGTAACAAAGAATTTGCCGAGGGCCGCCGCACAGGCCGTAGCAATGCGCACATCGCGCTCCACCAAGGGCATCGGGAAGCCATTGCGGTCGCGCCGTTGGACGACCGGATACGCCGCTTTGCTGGCCAGAGGCCAGCCCTCGCGCTCGCGCTCGCTCTGCACCTCGGGCGCGAGCTCGTCGAGCGGGTCAAAGGTCAGGGCTAGGAAATCGGTACCAAAGTCAGCGCTGTCGATGTCCTCTATCCCCGTTTCAGCCGACGCCGCGAAGGCGTCATAGGCCGCCAGCGACTCGAACAGCAAGAACCCGAGGCTCTCTCCGAGCGCGCCAACGATGCTCAGGCAGCCATCCTCTACTCCGAGCTCGGGGATGTCCACCGCGAGCACGTCGCTGTCCGACAGCCCCTCCCAGGGCGCCGCCCGGTGCAACACCTCCGCGCACTCGAACAGCTCCCGCACGACACCTCGATCCAGGCCCGCTCCCTCCAGGTAGCCACGCGCTGGCTCCGGCAGCTCTGCCGCCACCTTGCCCAGGTGCTCAAACAGGCTCCCCAGCATCTCGTCGACCATTGGTGTCGGGCCCACCTCCACGGGGATCCCCCCGCGCAGGCCGCTCCGCAGCACGGCCGCCAGCGCGGCGTCTTCGACACGGATGCGCCCGGGGCGCCGCGGCGGCCCGACCATCGGCTGCTCGGTGACGCGATGAAACAGATCGAGCAACTCCCGCTCGCCGTCACCCTGCGCGAGCTCGAAACCCAGCACGCCAAGCTCCGGATCCATCCACAGCAGCATCACCGGACGATGCGCCTGCTCGCCCTCGCCCACGTAGGCCGGCAGCTTCCGGCGAGCCGCAATCCAGCATTCCACTCGCGCGGCCCCGCGCTCAGCCTGGCGCTTCAAACGTCGAAGACTACCCATATGCACGTCACATCAGAGCCGCAGAGAGGCGTCAAGGGGTGGCTCGAACGCGCGGCTTTCGAGCGGCGGAAGCGCGGCCTGTCCGATGGTCAGCGCCTCGCGCCCGGTGGGCTACGCCCCTTCCTGGCGATGCTACCTGCGTTTGCGTTTGCGCGGCCGCTTCGCCCCGCCGGGTTCACCCAGGAGCGCCCGCACATCGCGACGGGTCGGGGGCGAGCCAAAGGTCGACGTCCTTGGTCGAGCGAGGCTTAGCGTGTGCCGCTACGGCGTGGCCGCCCACCAGCAGGTAGCGCAGCCCGGCGCCGCCGAATGATCTCCGAGAGAATATCCGTGTCGAGCAGACACCTATTCATCGAGGGTGCGCATCCGAGCGGTCTTTCGCGCGTCGAAGACGAGCGTGCACATCTGGTCGACGACGTCTGGCTCGTCTGCCATGAGCCCCAGGAGCGAAGCGGTTTGCGCCGCCGGCGGGGGGCGGGGGGTGTCCTCGTCGGCGTCCTGCATGGCACGCTCGATGAGCGTGCGGCGCTCGTCGAGCGGAAGCTGCCGAGTGACGGCGAGGAGCTGGTCCATGGTGGGCGCGGACATGAAGCTGAGTATAGCTCCAACGCCGGCCCCGGTCTCGTTGGATGGCTGGTGGCTTAAAGTGGGCCCGAAGCCGCGGATTTGGGGGCGGAGCCAGTCGCCCTGCCCCGCTGCGTTGAGCCATTGCGCCGTCGGCGCGGCGCCGTCGGCGCGGCTGCCTGCCCGTCACGATACGGGCGTGCTGCACAAGCTGCTGAGTCATCCAGTTTAAGCAGGTGTCTATACGTATGGACGGACTCGGAGCTTCGTGGACTACGCCGAAGGACGCCTCGTCAAGCGAACGAAGCGAGTCGGTCCCCCCGAGCAGTGGAAGGTCTGTATAAGGGATCATCACGAAGAAGATCAGATAGTCGGCGAAATCCGCTGCCCCAGTCTCGAATGCGGCCAGCGCCGACAGCACGAGGAGCTCTTCCTCGACGGTAACGCCTTCGGTGCCAAACAGCGTTCGGAAGCACCGACGAAATGCTGGTTCGGTCAAACCCGTATGCTGAGCGGAGGACCCAGACGGTTTCGACCAGGACTACCTGCGCGAGCCATATGCCCCCTGCGTGCAGCGCCCGTCCGAAAATTGTCTCGGCGCGCCGGCCTTGTTCCTCGTCATCGTGCACGATCAAGCGAACGACAACGTTGGTGTCAATCGCTTGCACCCGTTGCACCTTTCTCGATGGCTTTCTCCATGTCACCGAGCGAAATCGGAGCGACGCCAGCTCGGGGCGTCAAGCGTGCTGCGAGGAGTTCGTCCAGCGTGTGCTTCCGCGCGGACGCCAGCGTCGGCTCTCCCTCGGTTTGAAGCGCGATGAGCTCGACGCGCTGACCGAGCAAAGGGCGTAGCGCTGGGATGGCGCGTACGGTCGCTTCGTCGACGGTGGTTTCAATCCTGATGGCGTTCACGGTGAGCTCCGACTTCAAGTCGGCCCTCTCTCGTGCCCGGCTGCCATGCAACATACGGCCGACATCGGGCTGACCCCTCTGCCGACGGGGAACACGATCGTTGACGGGCGACTTTCCTTGGCCAATGCTCGCGGCCAACGGGGAAAACCATGTCATTCAGGGCAGAAACCTACCGGGTCATGATTGGTTCGCCATCTGATCTCGGAGAGGAACGGGAGGCGGCAACGCACGCCCCGACAAGATTGACCTCGAGCAGCACAAGAAGCTCCGCCAGTTCAAGGCGGCGACCTACAAGACAGCGCTTGTCGGAACCTTCGCCTCTGTCACTGAATTGCGCGCCACGTTGCTCCGGGACCTGACCAACCACGTGCGCCGGATGCATCCGGGCGGCCGTCGAAGGGCGACCGATAAGCTGGAGCAAGCGTCCCGTCTGACGGAGCTGCTCCTCGTCCACCGCAAGAACAGCATCACCGCCGCAAGACCTGGACCTCAGCGGATCACCACCAAACAGCAACCGAGCGAGCAGAACTCGCCGCTGTCACAGTCGCTCGTGTCGCTGCACACCGTGAGGCCGTCACAGGTGAAGGCGGGGGGCGGAGGATCGACGTTGGGATCGCTCGGGGGAGCGGGCGGCTCGGCGGGTGGGGGCTCTGCGCTCGGAGCCGGCTCTGGGCTGGGAGCGGGGGCGCAGCTTGCTGGTAGATCGGCCTGGGTCTTGCCGGGGCAGAGCTCGCATTCTCCGCAGTCGTTGCCGCAGGAGTCGCTCGGGGTGCACACGGGGCAGGCATCGGCGTCGCCGATTTTTTCGAGCGAGCAGGAGCCGCTGAGGGTGACGTTGACCTGGCTTCCGCCCGGCAGCTCGACGGCGCAACAGCCGAAGCAGTCGCAGCCGTTGGGGGTGCGGGGCTGGCAGTTGTCGCGGCAGGCTTGGGTCACGGCGCAGGCGGGGTCGTCTTGTGCGAGCTCGCCCGTGAGGCATTCGGTCGGGTAGCGGCAGCGGTCGTCGCCCGCGCCGGAGTTGCCGTCAAAGAAGCAGTCCTGCCACTTGGGGTCGCGGTTGTCGCCGGGGATGCCGGTGGCGAACGTGGCTTCGTCATCGTCGATGCCGCCCGTGCATTCGACGTCGAAGCCGTCGACGGTGCCGTCGCCATCGTCGTCGATGCCGTTGTTGCATTGGCAGAGTGCGTTGCCGCAAAGGAGCGTCCCCGCAGGCGTCATCGTCACCGTCCCAGGTAGGGAGACGGGATCGGGCGCGGCAGTAGCGTCCGTTTGGCCCCCTCCGGCGTCGGCGGAGCTGCGCGGGGTCGCGCCAGCGCCCAGCGCCTCTTCCGAGCTGCCGGGGACCACGTGGCTCATGTTCACGTCTCCATTCGAGCAGGCCGCACCCAGAACGACCCAGAGTCCGCAAAGCCCCGTCATAGCGAATCGATACTTGCGCATGAAAGTCTCCTCGCGAGGTCAGCAGCCCGTTTTGAGCTGCTGCAGTCGCGTTACCCGATTGAGTAGGAGGCGCCGGGTCGCTTTATTAAGCCGCAGGGCTTTTCGCTCAGCACAGGTGTCGCGTGCCGCACGGCGCCAAAGTCAGTCATACTCTGATGGGCTTCGATGTTTCGCTTTGTGCCTGGTCTAACTCTGCTCGCTGTGGGGGGCTCTGCGTGTGTGGCGATCGCCTGTACCGAAGAGGTGCAGGTCGGGCGCAATGTGGGAGTGGCGGGTTCCGATGCGAGCGGGGGCGCGGCTGCCGGTTTTGGCGTCGACGCCGCGGGAGGCGGCGTCAGCCTCGGGGGCGCGGAGCAAACGGCGCTGCCACCCGCCGACGCCGGCGCGTGTGCTCCCGTCTCCTGCGGAGCCTCGCCGCGCCAATGCGGCAATTGCCTGGACGATGACGCCGACGGCGTGGTCGACGCGAACGATCCAGAGTGCCTGGGCCCGTGTGACGACAGTGAAGCAGCGCTGTTTAGCGGCACGGCGGCGCGGGTCAACGGGTCTTGCCGCGCCGACTGCTACTTTGATCGCAACGCCGGCTCGGGTGACGACGGCTGCAGCTGGTCTATGAGTTGCGATCCGCTGTCAGTAGCTCCCGATTACCCACCGACGGGGCTCGAGAGCTGTAGCTATGATCCGACGAACGCGCGCTGCGTGATGAGCGCGGCGGAGCAGAGCGCCTGCCGCGCAGGCTGCCTGCCGCTCACGCCGAACGGTTGCGATTGTTTTGGATGTTGTGAGCTGCCCGCGGGCAGCGGCAGCTTCAAGTGGCTGGGCTCCGAGAATTTGGAGCAAGGCCACTGCGAGCTCGCGTCGAGCTCCGATCCCGCAGCCTGTCGGCCTTGCACGCCCGCTCCGGACTGCCAGAACCCTTGCGACGAGTGTGAGCTCTGCGTCGGTAAGCCGGCGCTGCCTGCCGCGTGCAGCACCGCGGGCGCCCCTCTGCAGCCGCTGTGTCCCAGCGGGCTCAGGGCTTGTGACCCGCGTAACGGCATTGATTGCAGCCGCCTCGAGTATTGCATCACCGGTTGCTGTGTCCCGCTGCCCACATGATCGGTGAGCCTTGCTGGCGTGAGCGCGCCGTGAACCGGACGTGCAAGGCGGGCAGGGGCGCGGGCGTCGGGGTCCTGCTCTTGCTCCTGTTCATGCCGTTGCGGCTCTGGGCGGCCGAGCCACTGGCTCAGCCAGAGCCCGCTCGCGTCCATCTCGAGTACATTCGCGAGCCCGGCGCAGAGCAATGTCAGGACCCGCGCGAGCTGATGCGAGCGGTCGATGCTCGGCTCGGGCGCAGCGTGTTCGCGCCGCCGCTCCAGGCGGACATCGAGGCTCGCATCCGGGCTCGCCGCTCCGGGGTACGCTTCACGATCGACCTACAGTTGCTCGATCGCAGCGGGCGTTTGCTGGGCCAGCGGGAGCTCAGAACTCTGGCGCGCCACTGTTCGGCGCTCGACGACTCGCTGGCCTTGGTGCTGTCTCTGGCTGCCGATCTCGCGCAGCCGCCGCCGCCTTCGAGCCCGGGGCCCTCGACGCCGGCGGAGCCCACGCCGACCACGGCCACGTCGCCCCTGCAGACCCCACCGGCCCCGTCACCCCTGGCCACACCTATCACCTTGCCAGCGAGCGCGCACGCGCCCCGGCTCGGGCTCCGCGTCTTGCCGAGCTTGGGTTTATCCGTCTCTGGCGGGCTCTTGCCGCAGGTCGGGCTCGGGCTCTCGGCGCGGCTCGAGCTCCTGCCGCCGCGCTTCTGGCCGCTGCTCATGAGCGCCAGCTTCTGGCGGTCGCAGCGCCTCGGCAAGGCGCGAGGCGCGGAGTTTTCTGCGCAGACCATCGAGCTCGCGGCCTGCCCATGGGGCCTCGTGCTCGGCGTGATCGACGCGGCTTTGTGCGTCGAGCAGATCGTCGGCAGAGCGAGCGCTTCGGGATTCGGCTTTGATGCTGATCGAGTGCAGGACGGTTGGCTCTTGGCATTTGGCGCAGGCGCCTCTGGAAAGTACTGGCTGGGTCATGCCTTCGTCTCGCTCTCCGGCTCCTTGTCGGTGCCGGTGATCAAGCGGCGCTACTTCTTCACGGACGGGGTCGATGTCACGCTGCACGAGGGTTCTTGGCTGCTTGGCTCGAGCACGCTGGCGGTCGGGCTCGAGCTGTAGGTGGGTGCCGTTGTCGGCCGCGAGTCCGCCCGAGCAGGGCTCTCGTCGTTAGCTCCGGCGGCTCCGCGCCGTTACTTCCGGCACACATGAAATCGACGGGGCGCGCCGCGATGGAGTTGGGCCGTTCGGATCCGGCACATCTTCCACGCCCCTCGAGCGTCGCACGTGGGATCATAAAATTTGGGGCGACCGCCTACTCACGTCTCGAAGGCCCCGAGTGACGCTAGCTCTGAAGAAAACCGAGCCGGCGACGGATGCCAGCTTCGCAGCGATCTTCCATGAGTATGCACCCTTTGTATTGCGCGTCATGCGCCACCTCGGAGTCGCCTCGGGCGACCTCCAGGACCAATGCCAGGAAGTATTCGTGGCAGTTTTTCGGGGCTTACCCGAGTTTGACGGGCGCTCTTCGCTCAGGACCTGGATTTACGGCATCAGCCTGCGCGTGGCTTCGAACCATCGGCGGCGCGCTTACGTGCGGCGCGAGCGCAGCGTTTCACAGCCCCCCGAGCAGTCTTTGCCACCTGCCCAACACGAGGCCTTCGAGCAAAGCCAGGGCTATCCGGCGCTGCGGCTCTTGCTCGATACGCTGGACGCGGACAAGCGCGAGGTCTTCGTGCTCTACGAGCTGGAGGAGCTGTCCATGAAGGAAGTGGCCGAGGCCTGTGGTTGCCCGCTGCAGACGGCCTATTCTCGGCTGCGAGCCGCTCGGCGCCTGTTGCTCGAGCGCTTTCGAGAGCAAGAGGCGGCGTCATGAACGAGGCTCCCAAGCTCACGCGTTGGACGGTCGAGGGCTCCGAGGCGCCGCCCGAGCTGCGTCGCATGCTCGAGTCGGGCCGCGGCCAGCTAGGCAGTGCCGAAGACGTGGCCGAGCTCTCCCGCAACCTGGCGCGCGCGCTCGGGCCCGCAGCGGGTCTGCCCGCTGCCCAGTTGGCGGCGCCGAAAGCTCCGCTCGGGCTGGGTCATTGGGCAGGCTGGCTCGCAGGCGGAGCGGGCGGCGCCCTCGTGCTCTGGAACCTGCTGGGGCCGCAACCCGTCAACCAGGCAATGGACGTGAAGCCTGCTGCGAGCGTGAGCGCCGCACCGGCGCCGTCCCTTTCGCCCGAGCCGCTCGAGCCGCTCGAGCCAGCACCGACGGCTCCGCAAATTCCAGATGCCATCCGACCGCCGATGTCGGACCCAGCGCCGCTCGCCTCGGAGCCCGAGCTCGAGGCTCATGACGCCGTGGTCGCGCGCGAGCGCGGCGCAAAAGCGGCGCGTCCCAGCGAGGCGGAGCTCCTGCGGCAGGCCCAAGCTGCGCTCGCCCAGCATCCGGCGCAGGCGCTCGCTCTCACGCGTCAACACTCGAGCCGTTTCCCGCGCGGCGCGCTCACGCAAGAGCGTGAGGTGATCGCGATCGAGGCGCTCGAGCGACTCGGTCGAAAACGCGCTGCGGCCGATCGGGCGCTGGCGTTTGAGAAGAGCTACCGGGGCTCGGTACATCAGAGCAGGTTGCGAGGTGGCACTCCCGCCGCCGTACCGACACCGCCCGACTCGACCCGCGTTCCGCATTGAGTCGAAGGCGTCTTTCTTTGCGCGAGCGCCATAATACGCCTCGCCGGAGCACACTCACTCGCCGCTAACCTGGTGAGCCGCACGGGGACTCGCGAGCTCTAGCGTCGAATCGAAAGGCAAATCATGCGAAAAATCGTTCTTGGCATCTTATCGCTCACGTGGGTCTGTGCTTGCGAGTCGAGCGACCCTAGCGAGCCACAGGGCGTCACGCCGTACCGCCTCGGTCAGGCGCTCGTGATCGGCGAGAGCGAAGGGGGTGAGCTGACCACCGTGAACGCGGCCTGTGACACCGACGCCTGCGACGCCGTGCGGGAGCGCTGCGGTAGTGACGCCTACGCCGATGTCGTCCTCGACGACTCGGGCAACGTCGCCGACGTGCTTTGCTTTCGAGGTAACCTCGAGGTCGAAGAGATCGGCCTCGATCCGGTCGGCAGCGCCCGAGCCGGCAATAACACGGTGCTGGTGTTCGACTCGGAGGACGACGGAGACGACGTGACCGGGGATGTCGTGCTCGAAGGGAACAACTCGGTCGTGTACGGCAAGGGCGCCGATGTGTCCGTGATCGGCGGCAGCCTCTCTATCGAAAAGAACAACGCCATCGTGCGCGGCGTCAGCATCGCGGGCGACCTGGTCATCGACAAGAACAACGCTCAGCTCTCCTTCACGGAGATCCACGGCGACCTGACCATCGCGGGCAACAACACCACCCTGGCCGAGTGCGTGGTGCACGGGCAGGTGCGCATCAGCGGCAATAACACGGTGCTCGTCCGCAACCAGTTTGCGAGCACAGGCGCCATCTCGGGCAAGAACCTCACCTGCAACGACAACGTGCGCTTCGTCGCTACAGAGGCAGCGGACGCAGGCGGCGCCAACGACTTCGACGCGGAGGTGAGCTGCGGCGACGCTCGATAGAGAGCCAGAACGTGGCGCCTCGCGCGCGCCGAGTTTGCGCGGTCCCTCCGGGCGGTGAACACTTGGCTGGAACGGCCTGCGGCGTGTTAGGGGGAAACATGGGACTCGAGATCAAACGGAAGATCGCTCTCGTCGGCCTGGGCTGCAGCCTCGCGCTCGGTTGCGGTGACGAGGCGGGCCCCTCGAGCTCCCCCGGGGCCAGCATCGAAAATCCGCTCGAGGACCCCTCCGAGGGCCCGCGCGCAGGCAACCCGGACGGCGACTGCGCCGTGCCGCGTGACGCAGCGGCGGTGGACACGGCCGAGCCCGACCGCGTCGTGGGCACGGGCACGCCCGCGAGTTGCACGGGTGATGCCTTCATCGACGCGGTCGCGCTCGGTGGCAAGATCCGCTTCGACTGCGGCCCAGACCCGGTCGTGATCGAGCTCGATCGGCCCGCCAAGGTGTTCAACGACGCGAGCGACGAGGTCAGCATCGACGGCCAGGGCAAGGTCACGCTCAGCGGCCGCGGGCAGAGCCGCATTCTGTACATGAACACGTGCGACGAGGCGCAGCACTGGACGACAGACCACTGCGACAACCAGGACACGCCGCGGCTCACCGTGCAGAACCTCACCTTCATCGATGCGAATTCGAAGGCTGAGGGCGAGTTCGACGGCGGCGGCGCCATCTGGGTGCGGGGTGGGCGAGTCAAGGTCATCAACTCCCGCTTCTTCAACAACACCTGCAAGGCCACGGGCGCCGACGTCGGCGGCGGCGGCCTGCGCGTGTTTAGCCAGTATGACGATCAGCCCGTGTACGTCGTCAACACCACCTTCGGCGGCGCCGAGGGCCTGGGCAACACCGGCTCCAACGGCGGCGGCCTCAGCAGCATCGGCGTCTCGTGGTCCATCATCAACAGCGTGCTGTCCCACAACCGTGCGCTCGGCAACGGCGGCAACCCGGCACAGGCCGGCACCCCGGGCGGCGGCAGCGGGGGCGCCATCTATAACGACGGCGAGACGCTCAGCCTGTCGGTGTGCGGCACGTTGATCGAGCACAACCAGGTGAACGCCTTCGGCAGCGCGATCTTCTTCGTCAGCAACAACCACGACGGCGCCTTGTCCGTCGTGGACTCGGTCATTCGCGGCAATACGGGCGGGGACTGGAACGTGCTGCCGGGCATCTCCATGCACGAAGACACCGAGCAGGTCACGAGCAACTCCACCATCGAGTGACGGTGGCGAGCGCCACCATCGAGTGACGGCGGCGAGCGGCGGCGCAGCGGGCGTGCTTCTGCCGCCCCAGCGAGAGCCGCCCCGCGCTTTACTCGGCGATGAACCCTCGCGCCCAGGGGACCTCGGCGGGCGCTTCGGTCAGGAGCCGCTCGGTCCACACCTCGTCGGTCAAGCGCTCGAAGTTTTCCGTGATCTGCTCGTGGTAAGCGTAGGCCATGCCCACATAGGCGCGCGGCCCCACGCAGGTGTCGACCGTCATCGTCATCAGCCGCGGCAAGCCCGTGCCCACGTGCAGGACCTTGCCCACGATATTGCCCGCTGCGTCCGCGGGCTGCGTGTGCACGTCGGCGATGGTGGGGTCCAGCTCGATCGAGCGCTCTCGCTCGTAGAAGAGGTCGGCGTACCAACCGTCCGGGGCCTCGATCGTGGCGCAGCCCGCCGACTGTCGCTCCAGGCGGACCGCGTCGTTGATGAACGCGAGCTGCGCGGCGCTGGGCGACGTCCCATTGCGTTGCTGCTCTGCCATCTGCCCCAAGGTCGCCGCCGTGGTTCGGAGCGTGTCGAAGTATTGGCTGACGCGCGGGCCCAGGAATTCATCGCCTTGGACGATCGTAACCAGCTCCGCCCCGCGCTCAGCGAAGCGCACGAGCGCCTGGAAGAACTCCGGGTACGGCTCGATGTAAGCGTCGGGGAACTCGCAGCCGGGGACGCCCGTGTAGGACTGCTTGGCGTAGAGCAAGGTGTCGTGCCGCAGCTGCGCCCAGGAGCCGAGCTGCGTGTTCAACATGCGGCGGCCCCAGGCCTCCGTGCCGGCCACGCTGGGCAAGCCCAGGGCCGCGGGCTGCCGCAAGTCCTCCACGGGTGACAGCGCGCGCAGCGACGAGCTCCAGAGGTTGTACAGGTTCGCCTCCCAGAAGCGCTCGTCGTGCGCGTCGATCAGCCGGCGCATGCTGCCGAGTGCGCCCGGGAGCTCGGGGAAGCGCTCGAGCTCCGCGCGCTCGAGGGCGAGCGCCTGGTTGTTGCCGAGCGCTGCAAACGCGGCGTCCAGCGGATTGGGCATCAGCCGCTCGGCGACGCGGTCGAACACGGCCTCGCTGAACACGTGAGAGTCGGCGATGTAGCGCTGGCCGAAGATCAGAAAGCTACGGCTGAGCGGCAGCGTCTCGACCGTGCCGTCGTTGACCATCAAGTGGCTCGCGATCTGCTGCTCCCCATAGCCACCGTCGCTGATGGCCTGGGCCACCGCTTCGTCTGCGGCCCCGCGAGCCGCCTCGAGGCCGCCGAGATCCTGAACCAATGACGCAATCTGGGGCACCGTCATCGAGTCGCTCTCCCCGACAAAGCTCCGGACCACGCCGTCGATGTCGCCCCACAGCTCACTCGGCCGCCCCTCCATGGCCTGGTGGATCGCGAGCATCGCCTCGTACTGGTCGCGCCGAAACAGCATCGAGCCATCGCTCTGCGTCTCGAGCAGCCGGAAATCGATGCGTCCGAGCCACATCATGGCTCGGAAGTAGTCCGAGAGCGGCGCCTCGGTGTAGTGGCCGCGCGGCTTGAACTGGGAGAAGTCCTCCGCCCGGGTCACGCCAAACAGCACGACCTCTTCGAGGCCGCTGGCTGCCCGAGCCTTCCCGAGCAGGGACGCGCGCTGCGCTGCCGTCGCGCCGTTCGGCAAAGGCGCGTCGGGCTTGAGCAGGCCGCGGGCGACCTGGAGATACAGCTCGAGATCGCTCTTGGCTCGATCGGAGGCGTCCAGGCTCGAGACGCGAGACAGCATCAGGCCCAGCAGCTCATCGAGCTTGGCGATCAGGATGCCGGACTCGATGTCGCGCAGGATGGCGTCGTACGAGCGGTGCAGCGCATCGAGCAGCGCGTCCGCCGACACGAACACCGGCAGGTGCTCCATATAGATCGCCGCGTAGCCGCGCAGGAAGGTCGGAAACTGCTGCCGGCTGGACACGACGAACCCGTTACCCTCGAGCAGCGCGAGCTCGCCTGCGTCGAGCGCCAGCGCCGAGGCCTGGATGCGATCGACGAACTCGGCGGAGCCCGGCGAGTAGCCGAGCGCTGCTCCGTGCAACACGGGATACTCGGCGAGCACCTCGCCCGCGTTCAGCTGCCTCAGCCGCGCGACGTCGTCCGCCAAGGCGGTGAAGCGCTGCTCGGCTTCGGGCTTCCCTGCCACCGCGGGCAACAACCTCTCGTCTGGCCCGAGTGGAGGCGGGGGCAGGGGAAGCGGCGAGGGGCCTGGGCGATCTTCATGGGGGCCGTCGTTCGATGCCTGTGGGGTTATGCATGCGCTCGAACCCAGCACGAGGGCCGTCAGAGCGGCACCGCTCAGTCGTCGCCACCCTCGGCCCTCATGGCGGTGTTCCCGAAAGCTCGTCGACCGGCGAATGGTGCGCATGCGTTGCATCTGTGCAACGTGCATGCCAGGGTAAGTGTCAGTGCATTCCCCGAGTTTTATGGGCAATCCGGCCCCACTGTGCCACCGCTGACCGACGGTTGGCACAAGCTGAAGTGGCGAGCAGCTCGCCGACTCGCGGGTTCGCGTGGCGAAGTCAGACGGGCGCGGCGAAGCGGCTGCCGCTCGAGTAGCGGCGCACCCCGCGGTTGAAGAGCCACACCGCACCCGAGGCGTACAGCAGAGTGCCTAGCACGCAGGCGAGCAACGTCCTGGCACTGGGCGCGCGCAGCAGCTCCACCGGCAGGTAGGAGGCGAAGCCCGCGGGCAGCAGCGTGAACAAGATCCACTTGATGTGCGGCCCGAATAAACTCGGTGGGTAGACGCTGAACGTCACGGTGAACTCGAAGATGGCACGCGAGAGCTCGTGCGTGCGACCGAGCCAGAAGGCGAGGCTGTGAGCCGCGACGCCGCAGGCGACGAACGCCGTGGTCGCGCACGCGAGGCCGACGACGACCAGCGGGAGCGTGCTCCAACCGAGTGTGCCCGAGAGCGCGAGCAGCCCGACGCCGCTCGCCAGGTCTCCCCAGCCGGACATGTGGGTGCGGCTGCCAAGGGCCTGAACCAGCACGCTCTTCGGCTGGGTGAGCCAGCTGTCGAGCTCGCCGTCGTAGATCTTGCGGGACAGATCGAAGAGGCCGCCGGCGAGGATGACCGCAACTCCGTAGCCCGTGGCCGAGATGCCAAACAGACACATGACGTCTTCGAGCCTCCAGCCTTCGACATGACCGAAGCGCTGCATCAGGATCCACCAGGTGCTGAAGAAGAGCAGGTTGTTGAGCAGCATCATCCCGGCGGACATCCAGAAGGCGTAGCGCAAGGCGAAGCTCGCGCGAGTGGTCGTGCCGACCAGCGCTACCGCAAACCGGCAGTTGTCCCGCCAGGGCGATCTCAATTTGGACATCTTCATCCTCCTTCGACTTCGAGCCGCCGCACGCCCCGGCGTTCCAGCACGCACATGACGACGGCGGCCAGCGTGCACCAGCCGCAGAGCTTCAGCACGAGCGGGAGCGCGAGCCCCGGCTCGTGGCCACTGACCAGGTGGCCCGGCCCGTACAACATCGCGGAAAAGGGCGAGGCGAGCGCGAGGGACTGCAACCAGCCCGGATAGATGGACAGCGGCAACATCAACCCACCCAGCACGAACACGAGCTTCTGCCATACCATATATATGGGCATGCAATCGTGCAGCCAGAGGGCACACAGCCCGATCGAGAGCAAGCACAGGAGCATGAGCAAGCTCGCGAGCAAGCCGACGAGCGCCGCGAGCAAGAGCTGCGTGGGGTCTGGCCAGCTTTCGGCAAAGAACCTCCCGAAGACCAGGCCTGCGGCTCCCAGAACGATGAGGCGCAGCGCGAGGTCTCCGAGGCCCTCGCAGAGCTTGCTGCCCACGTAGGAGACGGGGCGCCCGAGCTGATAGGCGATGTCGCCGCTCTGCACGTCGCTCTGAACCTCCATGTGCAGCGACGGCTGCGAGAGCACGATCCATTCGGTCACGACCAGATACCAGACGTAGTCGCCGAATTCGGCGGAGGGGGGAGCGCTGCCGGCCGCCTGCGCAGCAAACACCGCTCGCCAGAGCGCCGAGAAGATCATGAGCAGGACGGCGTAGAAGGCGATCCGCCCGAACAGCACGGACCGTTCATTGTACCGCCTGCGAAACGCAACGCAGGCGATGGCGCAGTATTTGGATAGCCCGAGACGCCTGCCCATCCCCAGCCTGGGAGCGCCAACGGAAATGGTCTGGTTCATGTCGGGCCTATGGCTGGCAAAGGGTCAGCGGCGGAGCGAGAATTGGCTCTGGCGTAGATCTGGCGGATGACGTCGTCCATCGGCGGGTCGCTGATGGTCAAGTCGCGCAGCCGCGCTTTCGCCATCACTTGCTGCACGACGTGCTCGACTGGCGTCTGCTCGAGATCGACCTCGAGCACAGTGCGGTGTGGGCCGTGTGAGAGCACCCGAGTACCGAACAGGCTCAGGTCGCATTCGGACTCCACGGTGTGCAGCGTGAGCAGCTTCTTCTTGATGTGGTCGCGCCGCAGGCTGTCGAGGCTCTGGTCGACGAGCACGCGGCCGTGATGGATGATGATCACGCGCTCGCACACGCTCTCCATGTCGCCCGTATCGTGCGAAGTGAAAAGCAGTGTCTTGCCTTCGCGCTCCGACTGCTCCCGGAGCAGCTCGCGGATACGGGCCTTGGCGGTGACGTCGAGGCCGATGGTGGGCTCGTCGAGGAATAGGAGCGCCGGGTCGTGCAAGAGGCTGGCGACAACCTCGCAGCGCATGCGTTCGCCGAGCGAGAGCTGGCGCACCGGCTTTCTGAGCTCGGGACCCAGCTCGAAGGCGTCGACCAACGAGGCGAGGCGGCGCCGATGTGTCGCTGGGTCGCAGTCGTAGACCCGCGCCAGCAGCTCGAACGTGTCGGCCGCGGGCAGATGATACCAGAGCTGAGAGCGCTGTCCGAACACCGTGCCGATGCGATAGGCGAGGGCGCGGCGGTCCCGCCAAGGCGTGAGGCCGAGGACCTCGGCGTGCCCGCTCGTGGGATGCAGGATACCCGACAGCATCTTGATGGTCGTGGACTTGCCCGCGCCGTTAGGGCCAACGAACGCGACGCGTTCGCCGCGCTCTACCGTAAACGACACCCGATCGACCGCGAGTTGCTCGCGCTGCGCAGAGCGAAAGAGCTGCCGGAACGCGGCGCCGAAGCCGGAGGCGCGTTCGCGAAGCATGAAGATCTTGGTCAAATCGACGACATGGAGAGCGAGGGAGGTCATGGTCGTTCCTGGGACGAGGGCTGCAAACTGGGGTTTCGAGGGCACAAAGCCAAAACGCCCTCCGGGGGCTCCGGAAGGCGTTCTGAAAGGGCGAAACGGTTCCGGAAAATCAGGGGGGAAAGTCGATGAGCGAGCCGAGAATGCCAACGGGAGCCGCAGCCATCGCGTAGGCAGCCATCGCGTAGGCAGCCACCGCGTAGGCAGACACCGCGTAGGCAGACACCGCGCCGGCAGCGAGCGTCTGACGGACAAGCAGCCGGCGGGGCTTCGACTGAACGTGATCTGGCCGGCGCGTCATGGTGATCAATCCTGGGCTCGCCTTCGAGGGCTGTCAAACGAGAACTCTCAGTCAGCGCGAGCTCGAGCAGCTTCGAGCCCTCTGTAACGCACATGCCGGCGTAACTTTTCCGAGCCTGGCGCGGCGAGGGCCTTTCAGATCGTCATCTTTCCGACAGCGCCTTTCGGAGCGGCCTAGATTCGCGTATCGATGCGGCGCAATATATGCCGTTCGCCGCACTCGGTCTCTCCCCTCCGCTCGTCCGTGCCGCAGCCGACCTCGAGTTCCTCGCGCCCACACCCGTGCAGAGCGCAGCCATTCCCGCGATCCTGGGCGGCGCCGACGTGTGGGCCTCCGCCCAGACGGGCTCGGGCAAGACCGCTGCGTTCCTCCTGCCGGTGCTGGAGCAGCTCGCTCGGGACCCCGCGCCGTCCCCCCGAGCCGTGCGAGCGCTCGTGCTCGTCCCCACGCATGAGCTCGCGCTTCAGATCGGCGAGGCCGTGCGCAGCCTGGGTCGGCATCTGCCCGCGCCACCGAAGACGTGCGTCATCATCGGCGGAGTGTCGATCAACCCCCAGATGTTGTCCCTGCGCGGCGGGGCCGATCTCGTGGTCGCGACGCCGGGGCGCTTGCTCGACCTCGTCGACAAGAACGCGCTCCGGCTCGGCTCGGTGCAAGTGCTCGTGCTCGACGAGGCCGACCGCCTCTTCTCGCTCGGTTTCGCCGACGAGCTCGCTCGCGTGCTCGAGCTCCTGCCCGCCCGCCGTCAGAACCTGCTCTTCTCCGCCACGCTACCGGGTGCCGTGCTCAGATTGGCGGGGGAGATTCTGCGCGAGCCCACGCGCATCGACGTCGACGCGGGCAAGACGCCGGGCGCTGCCCTGATCGCCCAGCGCGCGATCTTCGTCGATGCAGGTCAGCGCACGCGGCTGCTCGTCCACCTGCTCGGCGTCCACGCCTGGTCGCACGTGCTCGTGTTCGTCGACAGCCAGTACCACGCGGACCACGTCGCGATGAAGCTCGCACGCGCCGGCGTCGAGGCCACGTCACTGCACGGAGCGCTGAGCGCGGGCGGGCGCGCCCAGGCCCTCGCCGACTTCAAAGCAAAGCGCGTGCAGGTGCTGGTCGCCACCGACGTCGCCGCACGCGGGCTCGACATCGCCGAGCTGCCGGCGGTGGTCAACTACGACCTGCCCCGCTCCGCCGTCGACTACCTGCACCGCATCGGCCGCACCGGTCGGGCAGGGGAAACAGGCGTCGCCGTCAGCTTTGTCAGCGCGGCGACGGAAGCGCACTTCCGCCTGATCGAAAAGCGACATCAGCTCGCCATCGTGCGCGAGCAGCTCGCTGGTTTCGAGCCCGTCGAGCTCACCGCCCCCCCCGGCGATCCACACGGCGGCGTCAAGGGCCGGCGCAAGAGCAAGAAGGACAAGCTACGCGAGGCCGCCGCACGCACGGCGGCAGCCACGCCCCACGCTGCTGAAGATCCAAAACCCGAGCCCGAGTAGGAGACCCAAAGCGCGCGCCGGGTTCCCTCACGCCGCCACGCGCTCCCTCCCATGCACCACGAGGCAAGGCGAGCGAGGTGGCCCGAGCTCCCAGTGAATGAGATCGGCGCTCCCCGCTGCGCGAATGCGGCCGCCGTGCACCCCGCAGAGGTGGCACCACGTGCGTATCACTCCCGCCCGCCGAGCGGAATCGCAGATGATGGGGCGTGACATCCTTGCGGCTGCACACGGGGCTCGTGCACCGGTAGCGATCGCGGATGTAGATCTGGCCATAGGCCACGTCGGGCCCGAGCAGGTGGCGCCACGCTTGCCACATCGACAGGCACAGGAAGCGCAGAAAGCTCATCCTGCGCGGTAGCCAACGGCGCGCCTGCGTCTCGAGCGCACGCCACCAGACGTAGGTGGCTCGCGTCACGCGCAGGCGGAGCGTAGTCCGACCGGCACTCGACCCCACACGGGATGGTGCCACCCTCCTCCCTGCCGCTGACAACAGGAGCCCACCCTCGAGCCACTGGCCCAGACTGCCGAGCATCACGAGCCACGCCCGACGCTCGTCCGAAGCCGGCTCCGCCAAGAGGACGCCACCCACGTCCCGCTCCACTCGGCTATCGTTGGCAGGCCGTGGTTGGCAAACGCTGCCGCTCACCACCGCCTGCTCCAATTCGTGAAAAGCAGCCATCTCCACCTCCGCTGGTGGCGGGCAGTCCGCCTCCCCGGACACGCGCACCGCCACGAGCGCCGCGGCCACCTCTTCGCGCAGGTGTTTGATGGTGCGTTGCTGCGCCCTCGTCACCCACGCGGCCTGGGTGGTCGGAGCCGCCACTCGCACGATCTGCAAGGCCGCCTCGACGCCGATCTGCCCGGCCCCGAGCGCATCGGCCACCAGGGGCAGCCGCTCGAGCTGCGCGGCGAGCGCCCGCCGCGCAGCCATTGACGAACGCGACATGCCGAGCCGCTCCCGAGCGTATTGCGCTTCGCTCGCGTAACGCAGCCGACGCCACCCCTCCGCTCGATGGAACGACAAGATGAGCCGTGACAGCGCGAGCTCGTGACTGGCCAAGGCCCGCGACAGCCCGCGCACGATGGCATCGAGCTCACGACAACCCGCGCCCTCGAGCGACTCACACCCGAGCGCTGCCGCGGCAGCCACGACGTCCTGTGCGCCCTCCGTGCCCTGAGCGGGCTCAGAGCTGCCTCTCCCATCCCCACCTGCAAGCACCGAGCCCACAAAGTGCTGCTCGCAACGCGCCTCGGCCTCGGCACGCCAACGACTGAGCTCCTCCCGCCAGCGTTGCTGAGCCATGTCGACCGAACCCAAGCGATCGATGTCGAGCGCGCCTCGTGGCAACGCCGCGAGCAGAGTGCCTTGCCCCTCGGCGAGCAGAGCCTCGATCTGCGCGCCAACGCTGTGCTCGCCCAGTTGCCCGAGCAACGCCCGCGTCGCTTCGAAGAGCCAACCCTCCTCTCGATCGACGGTGCAGGTGAGCGTGCACATCTCCTCGCTGCCTTCGTCTTCTGCGTTCACGCCCGCGGACGCCGGCGCCGCAGTCGGCGCCGCTGCCCCCGCCGATGACTCTACCGCCGACGCCGCCGCGTGCTCCCTCGACACCACTCCGCCCACAGCGGGCTCATCGGCCATGGCCTCGAGCACGAGCGCCCGCATCTGCCGCACCGTCTGGCTCTTGGCCAGCTCGATCCAACCGACTTCATCCTGCGGCTGCGCCACGCGCGCCAACAGCTCCCCCATGCCATCCTACCGCACGCCCCACCCAAGGCCATCGCGCGGCGCAGCTCAGGCAGCGCTTCGAGCCTGCGCGCGAGGCAGCGAGCCGCCTCGACCCACCGCACGCTGCGCTCGCAACGCTCGAGCACGTAGGCCGCAAGCGATGAGAACCCCAGCTCGAAATGCTTGCCCCGACCCAGCACCTCGAGCACCTGCCCGAGCCGCAATCGCAGCCCAGTCTCCGCTTGCGCCAGCGAGGCCAACCTCGCATCCAGCCGCTCCACTTCCCCCAGGCAGCGCATCCAGACAACTTAGTGCGATACTGATTATATGTACAGTTGTTTCGCGTTTACACATTACATTTTCGGAACATCCAAACGTCGGCAGGCCCGCCAACGCGGCCCAACACGCGCCCAACCCCAATAAAGGCAGTGAACCTAAAGCCTCTACACAGTTACAAACCACGAGCCGAGCCGCTCACGTCACGGCGAACGCAACATGCGGCGCAACCAGCGGGACGCGCAGCAGGGCCTGTCGGGGTAGGGGAAGCAGCACGCGCACGAGGCGAGGTGCGTAGCACGACAAGGCCGTCTGCAGACCAAGCGTGACTCAACCGCCCGTCGCCTTACGGCGCATCAGGCCAAAGAGAGCGCTCAGACCAAACCAAATGCCTACGCCATCAGTGTCGCGCAGGGCGCCTCGGTGCTAGCCCCAATCCCATGCGCGTCAAATCATGCGGCTTGGCGACGGACCTCATGCTGGCGGGCTTTGACGGGGAAGTGGTACACGGCACGGGCTACGTCGCCGTACGTACCCCGTCGAATCCCGCCTTTTGGTGGGGCAACTTCGTCTTGTTTGCCGCGCCACCGCCTGACGGACAGATCGCACGGTGGGAGGCCATCTTTGATCGAGAAGTGGGGTGCGTTGCAGGCATCGAACACCGTAACTTCAGCTGGGATGCCGTGCGCGGCGAGCTGGGCAACGCGGCAGCGTTCGTCGCTCGCGGTTACACTCTCGATCGAGCCATATTCCTTGCAGCGCGCAGCGTTCGGCGGTCTCCCCATCACTGCGAAGATGTGGTCGTGCGACCCATCCGGAGCGACGCCGAGTGGGCCGGTGCGCTCGAAGTTCAGCACCAGTCCTTGGCACCGGGGCAGGACACCGCGAGCTTTCGAGCGTTCCAATCCACGCAGATGCGCCGCAGCCGCGCCATGGTGGAAAGCGGCTTCCTGTCGTGGTTTGGTTCGTTCATTGAAGGACGCTTGGTTGCCACGATGGGCCTCTGCGTCCAGCAGGGCGTGGGTCGCTGCCAGGCGGTCGCCACCTT
The DNA here is from genome assembly GCA_043747815.1 of Deltaproteobacteria bacterium. Classification (GTDB taxonomy): domain Bacteria; phylum Myxococcota_A; class Polyangia; order Polyangiales; family Polyangiaceae; genus SZUA-265. The sequence goes on along the minus strand of JAYTOL010000060.1, from coordinate 86,114 downwards.
GCCTGCCTTTCGTCGGCAAGGTACCGCCAGCACGCTGGTGCACGACGTGTGCGCCTACGGCTTTGAACGGATGGGTGCGGCAGAGATCTGGATCATGACGGGTGAGGACAATGCCGCTGCGCGTGTCTACCGCTCGGTGGGTTTTGAGGACAGCGAGCGCGTGTCGAGCCTCTCGATATCGACGCGGACGGGCCCCACTCACGGCGCGTAAACTCAGGTCGTGCGCGGACGATTATTCTCAGGTAGGTGGCCAGCCCGACGATCCAACTCGAGCCGCGTGTCGTCGGGTTAGCATTATATTTGGCGCTCCAGCACGGAGCCTATCGAGCAGCGGTGCGCGCCATGATCGGCAAGTCGATTCTGCTCGGATACTCGGGGTCGTGAGACATGCTGAGCACCGGCTCGCCCTCGGCGGGGATGCGGGCGAAGCTGCTCGCGTCGTGGCCGGCGATGGCGACCCGGATCGAATGGCCCGTGCGCAAGAGCGCGCTCACCGGGTGCAGGCCGATCTTGATCTCTTGCACCACCCCCGCCACGACGGGCTCGGCGTCTTCCGCTCTGTAGGTGTGACACGGGCCGTACGCTGTGAAGGCCGGCGTCTCGGTGCAGAGCTTGCGATGGATCAACCGCAGCTCGCCTTCGGTGAGGTAGGTCACGCTGCCGTCGGGCGCGACGTCCTCGAGATACACGAACACGTTGCCGTCGGACTCGGTGCTCGACACATACAGGGTGACCTCGGGATGCCCCGTGATCTCGGTCTCCTCCGTCAACGGAGCGCTGGTGTAGACCAGGAGCTTGTCGTCCTCGCTCCGCCGGTCCTCGCGGTAGATGTCGCCGCCCGTGAGCTTCGTCCACCAGCCATTTGTCTCGCCCGTGGAGGCCGTGAAGTCCACCGCATAGCGGTCCGCGGGCTCCATTTGCTCCGGCACGGCGCGAGAGAGTGAACGCCCGGTGCGGAGGTAGATGGGAGTCACCTCGGCGCCGGCGGGCGGCCACACGGGCGTCTCCTTCCAGACGTCCTCGCCGAGCGTGAAGTAGACGATTTTGCGCGCCTCCGCGGGCTCGCTCGTCGGCTTCAGATGGCGATCGAAGAAACCGAGCTCGAGCGCGCGCTGCTCTTCACCGGACATCTCGAGCGGCGCATCCTTGGGACGATAGGGGTTACTGTCCGCGCTCGCGTCATGGTTCCACGGCCCGATATACACGGTCATGGGCACGTCGGTGCTCGCGAAGCGGTTGAGGGCGCCGCGCGCCGTACCGAGGTCCATCCAGCTCGCCCAGGCCATGAAGGGCACGTGGTTCTGCTCCGCACGCTCCCCACGCAAGCCGGGGCTGAGCGCGCCAAAGTCCACGCCGTCCCACACATCGTCGCTGTACTCGAGCGAGCTCAGCGCGGCAAATTGATCGGGCCCCTGGGCGTGCTCAGCGAAGGCGGCCGCGCGCAGCGAACGGTCTTCGTCGGCGTCCACACACTTCACGCCAGCGCCGCTCGAGAGGACCGCGTCGCAGTCCGGCCCGGATAGCCCGAGGAGAGGGCACAGGTCGTTGGTGTCCATGGCTCTCGCTCGCTCGAGCCAGGCAGCCATGAACTTCTCGTGAAAGATGCCGCCCGGAAAGATCACGTCGGCGTACACGTCGGGGTAGCCGAAGCGTGGGATCACGGCCTGCACGGCGCCCTTCCCCAGGGTCGCGATCATCTCGGCGGTGTTGCTATCGTAGGAGATGCCGAAGGCGCCGATGCGCCCATTCGACCAGGGCTGCGCCACGATCCAATCGACGATCTCGCCGTCGTCGGCGACCTCTTTCGGAGACCAGGGTTGAGCGCGAGTGCCAAAGCTCGCTCCGCTGCCGCGCGCGTCGATCGCCAGGTACGCGTAGCCGCCGCGCACGAAAGACTTGGCCATTGCCTCGTCCCCGGTCTCGGGCTCAGCCGCCCGGTCCAGCACTTCGCCGTCGCGATAATAGCGCGTGGCGCGCATGATCGTCGCAAATGGCTGGCTCGCCGACGCCTGCCGCGGCAGCCAGAGATCGACGGCGATACGCACGCCGTCTTGCATCTCGAGGTGGAATGACGTGTTGACCAGGTCCTCGCCTTCGGCCTCGGGCGCCGCTGGCGGCGCGCTCTCGACGGGCTCATCGGGCTCATCGGCGCGCGGCGGCTCCACGGCAGCCTCGACTATCGCCTCCATTTGCGACGTGTCTCGTCCCGAACAAGCGCTGAGCGCGAGCGGCAATGAAAGGCAGGCGGTGAGCCACCGAAATGGCTTTCGTGGCTGAGCGGCGGGGTTCTTGGTCTGTGTCGATGAATGTGACATGGGGGGGATGCTCCTTCAATCGGACCCGGACATGGGCCCTGAACGAAAGCGACATTGCAGCGGGCGTGCCATGCCTGGGATAGACGCTTTCCGTTCTAGTCCGCGCCAATGAGCCTGCGCGGCGGACACTTCTCGTCAAAGGGAGCGGACAGGTGTATCGATAGCGCTCGCTCGGACGGCATGAGCTCTGAAATTGATCTAGAAGCGGGGCGGAGCGGAGGGCAAATGAGAGGCAGCGTCGGGTATCGGTTCGGCGCTTTCCAGATGGATTGCGGCGAACGTGTCGTGAGCCACCAGGGGCGGCCGGTCGAGCTTCGGGGCAAGGCCTTCGAGCTGCTCGAGCTGCTCGCGAGCTGCGGCGGGCGGGTCGTCGAAAAACCGGCGTTGCTGAGCGCGTTGTGGCCCGGAGTGGCCGTCGTCGACAACAACATCGCCGTTACGGTGCGCAGCGTTCGCCGAGCTCTGCTCGCGCACGATCCAGCAGTCGAGTATGTAGAGACGGTGCCGCGGCGCGGCTATCGCTTGCGCCAGCCCGCGATACCGATCGCCTTGTCGGGCCTGGTCGTGAGCCAGAGCCTGGTCGAAGCGGGCGGCGCTCAGCCCCCGCTCACCGAGTCGAAAACCGCCTCGAGCGCCCAGCCCTTCGTCGCTCGCGAGTCAGAGCTGCGAGCGCTGCTCGGGCACTGGGCGGCGGCGCGGCGCGGAGCGGGCGAGGTGGTGTTCGTCAGCGGTGAGCCGGGCATGGGCAAGAGCGTGCTCGTGCGGCGTTTCGCCGAGCTCGCCAGCGAGCAGGCGCCGCTGGCGCTGGTGATGCAGGGGCAGTGCTTGCAGCTCTTCGGCGCGGCGGAGCCCTATTTGCCCTTCCTCGAGGCGCTTGGCGCCGGTCTCTCGGGCAACGTCCGAGCGGAGCTGCTGCTGGCCCTGGAGATCCACGCACCTGCCTGGTGCATGCGCCTGCCAGGCGCTCTGGTGGGCCCGCGCGCTCGAGCCAGCGATGAGCCGGACACGCTCATGTGGCAGGCACCTCGCCTGGCGCGTGAGCTCTGCGACGCGCTGCGCGGCGTCGCGCTGAGTCGCCCGCTGTTGTTGGTGCTCGAAGACCTGCACTGGGCCGACGCATCCAGCGTGGACCTGCTGCGTTTTCTGTGCGCTGGCATCGACACGCATCGCATCTTGGTCCTCTGCACCTACCGTCCCGTCGACGTGCGGGTGCAGCGTCATCCGCTCGGCGCGCTGCTCTTGGATCTGCGCGCTCGGGAGCGGCGTGTCGAGCTCTGCTTGCGCAGCTGGGAGGAACGCCACGTCGTGGACTACCTCTCACGGCGATTTGGCGCGCCGGGCTGCGGCGCTCCCGCCTTCGCCGCCGAGTTGGCGGGGCTGCTCTGGCGGCGCACCGAAGGCTTGCCGCTGTTCGTGGCGCGCTTGGCAGAGTCACTAGCGGAGCGCGGCGTCCTATGTCGAGGCGCGATCGGCAGCTGGGCTCTCGCGCTTCCGCTGGCCGAGCTGGACCTCTCTGCTTCCGACAGCATGGCGGCGGTGATTGACGGCCACCTCACACGCCTCTCGCCGCAAGCGCGGCACGTGCTCGACGTCGCGAGCGTCGAGGGGGAAGAATTTGGAACGGCCCTCCTCTCGGAGCTGCTCGGAGTCACGCCCGCGGATCTCGAGGAACGGCTGAATGACGTCGCTTCGGCGCATGGCCTGATCGAGCGCTTGGGCGAGCAAGAGCTGGGCGGAGCTGCCATCGACGTTCGCTACCGCTTCAGCCACGTGCTGTTTCAAAACGTTTTGTACGCAGCTCTCGCTAGCCACCGGCGGCTGGAGCTGCATCGGGGCGTGGCGCATGTCTTCTTGGCGTTGCAGGGCGCAGGCTCGCCGAGCCGCATCGCGCTGCATTTCGAGCGAGCTCGGGACTACTCTCGCGCCGTATCGTTCTGGATCGACGCTGGCGATCGAGCCGACCGCTCGTATGCCAAGCTCGAGGCACTTTCGTGCTACGAGCGCGCCGCGGCCCTGCTCGAGCGCCTCCCGGAGGGCGAAAGCACCCTGCGCGAGCTGGTGCTCCATCACGGGCGAGGCTGGGCGACCTACGGCCTGGGGCGGCTTCGGGAGGCGAAGCACCACTTCGTCGAGTTCGCACGGCTGGCGCGCGAGCTCGAGGCGGTGCGGCGCTCGGCGCGCGAGGTGGCTCTACAGCTCGCCAGCGAGTACTTCGAGCGCCCCTGGTCGGACACGCTGATCCAGCGCCCAGCGGGCATACTCCCCAAAGGCAGCTCTCGCGTGACCAGCGCAGAGCTCCACGCCGAAGCCCTGCATTGCTGCTGTCATGTGTCGAGCGTCCAGGGGGACGCCGAGGCGCTCTCGGCGCATGCGCGCGAGCTCTTGACGTTGTCGGATACTAACCACTCTCTGCCGCGTCGAGCCGAGGCCCTCGCCTGGCTCGGCGCTCACGCGCTCTCTGTGCGTCGCTGGCAAGACGCCAGGAGCTTCCTCGATCAGGCGATCGAGTTGGCGCGTTCCATCGAGCACGTCCGGGCGTTGCGGCTCGCCCTGGCGGAGCGCGCGCGGTTGCACCTCATGCATGCCGAGCTCGGGCTAGCCCGGCTCGCTTACGAAGAGCTGCTCAGCTTGGTGCCCGAGGCGAAATCGGCTGTGCTCGCCTTGACCGCGCTCGGCGAAACGCTGGCCAAGCAGGGCGACCCCGGCGCCGCGCTGGCCAGCTACGCCCGGGCTGAGCGGCTGCATCAACGCATGCAACGCGCCTTTCCCGCCGTTCACGGCTGGTTGCTGCGCGAGCTCGGGCAGTACGAGGCCGCGCGCCAGCTGGACGAGGCGGCTGTCTCCGCCCTGCGAGGGCACGATGACAAGCGGCTCTTGGCGCGCCTGCTCTCGAGCCTGGCTCGTACGTCGGTAGAACGCGGTGACCTCACCGAGGCCCGCCGACTGCTCTCCGAAGCCGAAGGGCTGATGGCAAACGAAGATGCGGGCTGCTCCGTCGGCATGGGCCCGCTCTGGTCGGCGCGTTGCGAGCTGTGGCAGGCCCAAGCGGCTTGGCCCGAGCTTCGGCAAAGCGCCGGCCTGTGGTTGGATGCAGCGCGAGCGCAGGCCGACGCCGAGGGCGTCAGCGCTGCCTGCCGCTGGTTGTCGCGCTGCTCGGCTGCCGACGGTGACTGGCGAGGGGCCCGCGCCCACCTTGCCCTCGCGCTCGACACCTCGAAGAGCCACCCCATCGCGCTGACGGATTGGCGCTCGTACGCGCTGCTCGAAGAGATCGAGCAACGCTTGGGCGATGTCGAAGGCGCCGCCGCCGCGCGCCTCGAAGCGCGCCGCCAACTCGACGCCATCGCCCGACACTCGAATTGACGGCGCAGTTCAGGCTTAGACGAGTTGCTCCGTGACCTCCCCGGCGGCGGCAGCGTTCAGGCGCCTCGCGGCATGGTCTGAGCGGGTGACGAGCGGGCGCGGCTGGCGTGGCGGTCTGGCGCGCGGGCCCAGGACGGAGCATGCTAAGAGCCAGGCCCGTGGCAATCACTCCGGAAGGTATCGAACGGGCGCGCTCTCGGCTCGTGGGGCAGGTGCGGCAGACGCCCGTTTTTCACTCGCCGCGGCTGAGCCGGTCGAGCGGCGCAGAGTTATTTCTCAAGCACGAGTATCAACAGGTCACGGGTAGCTTCAAAGAGCGGGGCGCCTGCAATCGTCTGCTCACGCTGAGCGCTGCGCAGCGTGAGCGCGGCGTGGTGGCAGCGTCCGCAGGCAACCACGCTCTGGGGCTCGCCTACCACGGTCAACGGCTCGGTGTTCCGGTGCGCGTGGTGATGCCACGCTTTGCGCCCATGGTGAAGGTGGCGCAGTGTCGGACCTACGGCGCCGTGGTGGAGCTGGTGGGCGAGGACTTCGACAGCGCCAGGGCCCAGGCGGCAGCGCTCGCGGAGGCTGAGGGGCTGACGCTGGTTCACGGCTTTGACGATCCACTGGTGATCGAAGGCCAAGGCACGCTCGGGCTCGAGCTGCTCGACCAGGTGGACCAGCTGGACGCGGTGGTCGTGCCCAGCGGGGGCGGGGGGTTGCTCAGCGGCGTCGCCATCGCCCTCAAGCACCGGAGGCCCGGCATCGAGATCATCGGGGTGGAGGCCGCGCATGCTCCAACCGTGCGTGAAGCCTTGCGAGCGGGTCGTCCCGTCGCCGTCAAGGTCAAGCCCGGCCTCGCCGATGGCCTGGCGGTCGCGAGCATCGGGGAGCATTGTTTTCCTATCATCCGCGAGCACGTGGCCCGGATGGAACAGGTGGAGGAAGCGGAGATCGCGACGGCCATCGTGCGGCTGATGGATGTCGAGAAAGCGGTGGTGGAGGGCGCGGGTGCGGTCGGCGTTGCGTGGCTGTTGCGGCGCCCGCCGGAGCTCGCGGGCCGTCGCGTCGGGGTGATCTTGAGCGGCGGAAATATCGATTTGAACGTGGCCGCGCGGGTGATCGAGCGCGGGCTAGCCGCCGATGGCCGCCTGTGTCGCGTCGCCATTCAGGTCTCGGATTCACCCGGGGCGCTGGCGCGTTTGCTGGCTCTGATCGCCAGCACCGAAGCCAACCTGATCGAGGTCGACCACGACCGCAGCTTCGCTCCCGCTGACGTGACGCTGGTGAACGTGTCGCTCGTGCTCGAGACTCGGGACGCCGATCACATCGATCGCGTGCGCCGAGCGCTCTCGAATGCTGACCTCAATTACCGCTTGGAGGCGGACTGTCGAGCGCCGCTTCAAGCGCCGTCACGAGCTCTGCCACGCTAAACGGCTTCCGGGGGTCCGTTTCGCGAACCGCCCGGATACCGGCGTGTCCGTCTGGCGCCTCGAGCACCGAGTCCCCGCGCCGCTCGAGAGAACGACGGAGCAGCGCGCGGACCGCTGACGCGTCGTCGATGACGAGCTATCGGGGCTTTATCCGGTGACTCCCGGCTCGAGTTCGCGCTAGCTAGTGGGCAATGGATAAGCTCGGGCCTTGGACTCGGCGCGGAGTGGTCGACAGGTACGACAACGCATGGATACGGGTGGAGCATCACGACGTGCTCACCCCCGGTGGTGGTGAAGGCGTCTACGGAGTGGTGCATTTCAAGAACCTGGCTCTAGGCATCATCCCGCTGGATGAAAATCAGGACACCTGGATAGTTGGACAGTATCGGTACCCCCATCGCGCGTATTCATGGGAGATCCCCGAGGGCGGGGGGCCCATCGGCGACGAGCCGCTGGTATCGGCGCAGCGTGAGCTCGCAGAGGAGGTCGGCCTGCGCGCAAACCGCTGGGACTTGATTCTGCAGATGGACCTCTCCAACTCCGTGACCGACGAACGCTGCCTCATCTACTTGGCGCGAGACCTCGCGCCGTGCTCGCGCCACCCTGACGAGACCGAAGAGCTGGCGCTTCGGCGTTTACCGTTCGCAGAGCTCTACCGAGGCGTAATGGCCGGCGAATACACCGACAGCTTGACGGTCGCGGGCGTGCTGAAGCTAAAAATCATGCTCGACGCCGGCAGCATCTAAAGTCGCGACATTTGCCGCAGGACCGATTGCAGCAGCCTGTCCCGAAGCGCCCCTTCCAATGAAAGAGCAAGGGAGTGGGCAAGAGGCACCTGCTGTGCACCTGATGGAGGCGCACCTGATGGAGGCGCACCTGATGGAGGCGCTCTGATAGGAACAACCGCTCAGCTCGCGCGCATCCCGCGGCCTATAAGGAGCATTTTGCTTGTAAAAGCCTGCCCCGGGCGTGCAGAGTGTCTCCTGGGGTTTTTCGCCAGTATGTCGACTTTGCGTAACGGGCTACTGCATTCCTTCCCGTGCCGTTCCTTATTGCACGGTTCCTTCCTTCGACGTCACCTCGGCGCCGGTGAGAGGCACGTCGGCGTGTTTACTTTGCTCACCGGAGCCTTTTCGGCGGTGGCCCGTTTTCGCAGCGCCGTGGCGAGTGGACGTTGCGAGCGATTGCTCCCGAATGGCAACTTGATGAGCGGCAACTCGATGAGCGGCAACTTGATGAGCGGCAACTTGATGAGCGGCAACTTCACGAACGGGATGCTCACGAGTGGGCTGCTGGCTTTCTGCTCGCTCTCGGGCTGTGCGGGTGGGACGGATGATCTCTTCGGAGGGAGCGCGGGTCTGCCGAGCCTCGGCGGTTCGAGCCCGAGCAGGGGCACCATCGGTCTAGCGGGGGCAGGCGGGCGAGCCGGCGGTATGTTGGACGCCGGTCAGGGCGGGCAGCAGAGCGGTGGGACCGGAGGGGTAACCAACGTGGCTACCGCTGGGAGCGGATCGGGGAGTGGTCCGGGAGCGGGACCGGGCGGCGCTCCAGCAGTCGTAGCGGACGCTGGCGCTGTCGTGGTTTCTCCACCTACTTGTGACCCCTGCCCGTGCTCCGTGGGGCCATTCGGCGCCCCCGAGCTGGTCACGGGTCTGGGGATCGACGGGGAGTCCTTTGGCCCCGCGCTCTCGGCTGATTCTCTGACGCTGTTCTTCTCCTCGATCGGTGTGGACGAGAACATCTTCTTCGCCACCCGCGAGAGCCGCAGCGCCGGCTTCACGAGCGCAGCCTCAGTGTCCGGTCTGGACGTGGGCGGCAGTGAGGAAGGGACGCCGTTCCTGAGCTTTGACGGTCGTTCATTGTATTTCTTTTCCACGCGCCCCAATGCCGACGCAATCGGGGGGCGGGACGTGTGGCTCGCGCCGCGTCCCAGCGACGCCGCACCTTTTGCCGAGCCGTTCGTCGTGCCTGTGATCAACGGGGGTGGTCTCGATCACTTGCCGCGGCTGAGTCAGGACGAGCTGACGTTGATGTTCGTTTCAGGTCGCGAGTCGCCGAATGCGTTCTCGAACATTTGGGTGTCCGAGCGATCCGCGCGAAGTGAAAACTTTTCGGCGCCGGTCGAGCTCGAGGGCATTAATACCGGTGCGCGTGAAGAAGGCTTCTCGCTCTCCGCTGATGGGTTGGCGCTCTACTTTGCTTCCAACCGAGTGGCGGAGTCCGACATGGACATCTGGGTAGCGACGCGCCCAACCGTTGGCAGCCCCTTCGGCGCGATTGAAAACCTGTCGGTGGTGAACACTCCCGGCGCCGACATCGATCCAATGCTGTCGGCAGACGGCTTCGAGCTGTTCTTCGCGTCCAATCGCAGCGGGGCCGTGCAGCTCTACCGAAGCGCACGCATCTGTCCGTAAGCTCGGGCCCGCCGCGCTGAGCCGCTGCCCGTGCGTCGAGGTGCGCCGCCCGCCTTGCGCCGCGCCTGCCGAGGGGCCGGCGCCCCTGCCGCTAGACGGCCCGAGGCCGCAGTTGCTCGCGCGGTGGCAATGACCCATTGCTCGCCCCCAGCCGCCGCTCTTGCTATGTAAGCTGGCGCGTGCTCCGAAAGCTTCGTTTTTTCCTCGCCCCTGCGTTCATCGCGCTCCTGGCGGGGCCCTCCGGCGGCTGTGGGCCGAACGGCGGCTCCACCGAGGCCGGCCAGTCCGAGGGGGCCGCCCCTTCAGGGGGCCTACCCGCGGCCGCTTCCCCCGATGGCCTCTCCAACCCGGCGGCGGCTGCTGCGGACCCTATCGAGGGCGGCCGCCTGCTCGTGTTGGAGGCGGCTCCCGATGGGCAGAAGGCGGAGCGCTGGATTTCAGCCCAGGCGGCGACGGCGGCGGGCTACACCGCGGTGGACTTGAGTGACGACTGGACGCCGTTCCTGTTCAAGGAGCTGACCGATCCCACCGGTCACCCGCTGCCCAACCGTTACCGGCGAGTGTTCATCGGCCTGGCCAACGACCAGCTCGATGGCGACGGCCAGCCCCTCGAGCCCGGGGAGAAGAACTACCTCGAGCTGTACGGCATCTTTCCGTCGCTGTCCGTCATCCGGGACCGCTTCTTGTTCGACGAGAACCGCCCCTGCCTCACGCCGGAAGATCAGGCGGCGCTCACTGCGGTCAAGAGCGTCAGCCACGTCGCCCCCGTGCCCGCGCGGCGTAACGCGGCCCGTCAAGCCAAGATCGGCAAGGAGCTGGAGCGAGAGCGGCTGAAGGCCAAGCTCGAGAGCCTGGCGCAGCTCGCGGAGAAAGAGCCGAAGCTGGCCGCCAAGATCAAGGATTTCGAGCGCTGGTCGGCGGATCAGCTCGCGATCGGGGCCGCCGAGCGCAGGCTCATCTGCGAGGGCTTCTTGCCCGAGCCCGAGCCTCCGGAGTCGAAGAAAAAAGGCCCCAGGCACGAGCCTGGTGCTCAGGACGCCGTCTTGAGCGACGCGCTCCGCAGCTTCCAACAGAAGCACATGATCTATGACGGGCACTCGCTCAGGCCCCGCACGCTGTCGATGCTGGCGAAGACCACGCTGGAGAACGACCACGCTGCCCTGCTCAGGGCGTTTCGCGAGCGGGTGATCGCGGCCGCAGACGTGATTGAGGACGGGTCGGCCAACGGCAAAAACGGTCCCCCGACCTTCACCTCCGCGTCGGGTGAAGAGCTGCCCGTGCGCAACCTCGCGGACGAATACACCCAGGCCGCGGCCGAGCAACTCGGGCTCGATACCCCCGAGGGCGCGCTCGCCTTCTTCAAGCGGCACGACGACAAGGCGCTCGAAGACCTGCGCGTCGGCGTGAAGCTCGGGCCGCGCCCCGAGTACTACGCGCCGCACATGGAGCTGTCGATCGTGATCGATCGCGGTGACGTCTGGTACGACCCGCCTTTCGACGACAAGGACAAATGGCGCGTGCAGTGGCGGCAGCGCTACCCGAGCCTCACGCTCATGCTCGAGTACCAGGGCAAGAAGTTCCCGCTCACCCGTTGGCGCACCACCATCGGCGGCTGGCGCTCGGAGCAAGCCAGCAACGGTTACGAGTATTACAAGTACAAGGGCTCCGACACCGGGCCGCGCGTGATCCGCAAGATCGTCTCGGGCCCCGTCTGGATCGCCCCAGAAACCGAGCCGATCCGCAGCCTGGTCAAGAGCAAGAAGATTGAAGGGCGCTGGCAGGGGATGGTCAACTATGACGCGCTCGGCCCGGGCTACCTCTCCGCTTATGGTGTGGTGGCGGGCTACTTCGTCATTCCGGGCCAGGGTGACAACCCCGACGTCGACCGCGGCATCCGCGCGCATGGCTCGTCCAACTACTTGTCGATCTACAGCAATGACGGCTACTCGCACGGCTGTCATCGGCTGCCGAACAACGTCGCGATCCGCCTCTACGATTACCTGCTGAAGCACCGCAACATGATCGTCAAAGGTGACGCGCCGTTTGAGTTTTCTCGGCAGTTCCTGGCGTATGACTCGGCCGTCTACGATATGCGCATTCCCTCGCGCGGCTTCGAGTTCGAGCTGGATCCGCCCCTCGCCGTCAGCGTGCTCGAGGGCACCATCAAGGGCACGCTGCGATCGCCCGTCGAAGGTGCGGTGCCCAAGCCTGGCAAGCGCTACCCGCCACCACCTCCCGAAGAGGGCGCGGTGGACGCCGTCACCACGGCGAGCGGCCGCCTCAAAGAGAACGCCGCCGAGAAGGGCGCTCCATGAGCGGCCCGGTCTCGCCCCTGGGTCAGGCTCGAGCCTGGCTCACGCGGCAGTGGGCGGCCTTCGCGCCGTTCGCCCGTCGTCACGCCCTCTGGCTGTCGCTCGCCGCCGCCGTTTTGGCCGGCTTGCTCGTGTTCTTGGTGCTGCGCGCGGCGCGGCCGGCTCCGGGTGAAGGCCTGGCCACGGGCAGCCTTCCCGGTGGCGCATCACCTGGCGGCGACGCCGTGAGCGGGCCCGGTCCCGTAGCTCCCCCAGAGCCCCAGGCGGTGGGCGCACCGGTGGACGCAGGCGCGCCGCTGTCGCCCAACGTGAAGGTGGTATTCCGGACCTATCCCGGGCGGCGGGCAACCGTGATGTGGGGTGGTAAGCGCCTGGGCATCATCGAGCGCGGCAAACCGCTGGTCATCGAGCGGCCGCGCGACAGCGGCCCGATGGATGTCGTGATCCGTTCGCCGGGCTACTTGCCCGTGTACACGCGAGCGTACACTTTCGATGACGCCACCGTCGACGTGCGCATCACGCCTCTCGACAAGAAGGACACGATCTTTGGCTACCGCGAGCCATTGGCGGACGCGGGCGCCGACCCCGTGAATTGAACGAGGAGCGGCTCATGCGAGCTGGGCCTCTACGTGGGCGGCGGCTCGCGCTTCTGATCCGCGAGGGTCATTGCTGTCTGTCGAGCGAATTGATCCAGCGCGCCAACACGTCGATGTAGGTCTGATCCACGCGGTCACGCCCGAGCGGGGGCATACGCACGCCGGGCTCGGTGGTGTCGCCGCGCAACGAGATCAAAGATTGGTCGGGGTCACCCGGCGTGATCAGCTGCAATGCCGGCGAGTTTGCGGCCTGCGGCGCTGCGCCGAGGCCCTGCTGCTCGAGCGGCGTCGCGAAGCGCGCGTCCCAGCCAGGTACGCTACCGGCGGTGCCTGCATGGCACATGGCGCAGTTGCCATCCCAGTAAGAACGCACCCGCTGCTCGAGGTCCGCGGTTTCGTCCGCGATGGGCAGGAGCTGCGGCGCCAGCAACGCCGCCGTGGCGTCCAGGCGGGTATCGAACAAATTCCACTCGGACCAGGTCGTGAGTTGATTTGCCGCGGGTCGGTCCCGCCGGTACACCGCGCTGCGGTTGAGCTGCGCCGTGCGAACGCCCAAAACGAAACCCGCTCGAGCGTTGTGGCAGGTGAGGCAATCGCTCGGGCCCGGATAGAAATAGGGCTGGCTGCGCGTCGCGCCGTCCTGGCCCGTGATGGTCAGGCTCGCTGTCTCCTGCTCGAGCAGCAGCTCCGCGTCGGTCTGCTCCTCGTTCCATCTGTAGGTTACCCCGTATTGTGCGTCCGCTCGCGCCGCGACCCAGACGCGGGTCTCGAGCCGCCGGCGTTCGGTGGGGCGGCGCTCGTCCAGCGCCATTTCAAAGTGTTTCACGAACACCGTACCTGCCGGGAATTTCCAGCGCTCCGCGCTCGAGTATTGGATCTTCGAAGCCTCGGGCAGCGCAATCCAACGCTTCTTGAACGCTCCATCACTCCACAACGGCGCCTGGACCTCGTAGGGGAGGATGCCGCGCTCGGGCTCGAGCGCGCCGAGGTCGACAAAGACGCCCGTTTCGCTCAACAGGCGAGGAAAACCAAGGCGCTCCAATTCCGTCGGCGACGGTGCGCCGTCCTGCTCGGGGGGGAAGGCCAGAAAGGCGGGCTGACGCGGGCCCGGGCTCGGCAGCCAAGCATCGTAGAGCACCTGCCCGTCGCCGGTGCTGCCGCAGCCGAGGAGGCCGAGGGACAAAGTCAGAAGAGTGGCGCGCCTCGCCCGAGTCTTCGTTCCATTTCGCAATGTCGTTCTCCTGTGCCGGTTCTTCGAGTGAAGGCATCGAAACATGCTGTATCGAGTCACGGGCGCGAGTGCCCTGCAGGGTACAGCTGCAGATGTACGACGCGTCCGCCCTCAGCTCATTCGGGGCAATCCTCTGACCATAGACTTTCGACGGCCGAGCGACAACGCCGGAGCGAGCCACCGAAATACAAGACGCCGAATCCACGGGCCGGACCGCGAGATCGCGCGGGTCTTCTCTGACTCGTTAGGCCGCAGGTAGGGCGCAGCTATTGGGGCGCAGTTATTGGGGCGCAGTTGCAGCGTGCAGACGCGAGAAGCCTCGGGTCGCTGGCGGCTCTGATGCGCGCCATGGTTTGAGACGCCTCGCTCGCTTCCGTCATACGCAGTAAGAGCCCGAGCGCGAGCAACGCGAGCAGCAGCAGATGCAGCAGCGCGGGTCGCCACCAGACCCGCAGCCGGCGCCGCATTCGGCGCCAAAGCTTCTGAATGATTTTGGGTTTGGGACGCACGTCGACCTCCTGTGCGCGACGCGGGCACCGCTCCCGCTGGCGCGCAGCCAGCCCTGCCTTCGACCTCGGGCGCCGACCGGGTGCGAAAAAAATGCCGACCTGCTGTCGTGGCCCCGCATTGCCGAGGCGCGCGGCCATGGCGTACTGTGCGCCTGGACCGCGCGTGGCCATCATCCGACTGACCGAGTTGCCGCCTACATTCGAGCGGCTCGTGCTCGAGAGCGAGCGCGAGGGCTTCGAATTCGTGCGGCGCTTGGAGCGCGAGTGGCATGGCGGCCAGAACCGCTTCGCGGAGCCGGGTGAGCTGTTGCTCGGCAGTCTGTATGAGGGCCAGCTCGAGGCGATCGGGGGCATCAACCGGGACCCTTACCTGAACGACCCTGGCGTCGGGCGCGTGCGCCACGTCTACGTGCTGCCGGAGCGGCGCAACGCCGGCGTCGGCAGCCGCTTGGTGAGCGCCATCGTCGAGGCGTCGCGGGGCCACTTCACTCGCGTCCGATTGCGCACCGCCAATAGCGCGAGCCACTCCTTCTATGAGCGCCTCGGGTTTGTGCAGCTCGCCGCCGATCCGAGCGCGACCCACGCTTACCCAGGCTAAAACCCGAGCGCCAGCGGTGGTTATCCAGCCGGGGGGGGCATGGCGGGGCTCAGCGCAGAGTAGTCTGGAGCAGGTGTTGCACGTTGAGACCCATGATCAGGCTAATCTGCGTCTCAGAAAAGCCCGCAGCCAGCATGGCGTCCGTCAAGAGGGGCATGCCCGCCGCATCGATCGGCGTGCGTACGAAGCCGTCGAAATCGGAGCCGAGGGCGACGTGGCCGGCGCCGACCCGGTCGACCGCGTAGCGCAGCGCTCGCACCACGGCCCCGAGGTCGCGCCCGCAAGTGGCCGTCTCAAAAAAGCCGATGCCGATCAGTCCGCCTTTGGCTGCCGTGCGCACCAGCTGCGCGTCGCTCAAGTTGCGTTGATTGTCGCAGGTCCCAACCACCCCGGTATGCGAGAAGACGACAGGCTTCGTCGCGATGTCGAGCACGTCGCTGATGGTCTGCTCGGAGGCGTGCGCCAGGTCGACCAGCATGCCTAGCCGCTCCATTTCCCGGATCACCCGCCGGCCCAGCGCGGTCAGGCCAATCTTATCTTCACCGTGCGCGGAGCCGCCAACTTCGGTGTCGAAGAAATGAGCGGGAGACAACATGCGAAAACCTGCGTCGAACAGCCGCTGTAGGTTCTCGAACTTCCCTTCCAATACCTGGGCGCCCTCGATCCCCAGGTAGCCGGCGCTCTGGCCCGGATGCTGAGCTCTATCGCGATCGTACTGGGCTAGCCCAGCCCGCGACGTGATGACCCTGAAGGAGCCCCCGGAGCTCCTGGCGCTCTCGTGCAGGCGCTCCGCCTGATAGAGCGCGCGCTCGAGCAGCGACGACCAAGTCCGCGTTGGCCAGCGCTGCGCGACGACGAGGAGCGTGAGCATGTCGGTGTCGCCGCTGTTGCTCGAGATGTTCATCCCGAAGGGCACCTGACTCACGACCGTGAAGGCTTGCAGCGCGACGCCGCCTTCGATCAAGCGCGGGATGTCGACCAGCCCCCGGGAGTGCCGCTCCGTTAGCGCGCGGTTCCACAAGAGCGAGTCAGCGTGCAAGTCTGCGACCCACAGGTTCCGATGCCACTCGGCGCCCGCGGTGGGCGCAGGCAGGGGCTCGCCCGTCTGCCGATTGGCGAGCGCATCGAGCAGCGGCGCCGCGCCAAAGAAGAAGAATGCGATCAGAAGCAAGAACGCCAGCCCTGACTTGTAACGCATCGGCATCGGCGGCGAGCTTGCCATGTGCGCCTTCGAACGGGTGAGATTATGTCGCGTGGGCAGCCAAGTTTTCGACGACCCGGTGAGCGGGCGACCCAGTGCTCGGCGCCCGGGTGAGCGCGCAACGTGAGCGAGGTGTTGCGAGCGTGATACACGGCCACGCCGTCTGCTGCTCGAGCGCCAGCCGAGATCGCGCGAGCCGCGGAGGTCGAGCTCTGATATATAGGGCGGGTCGTGCGTGATCCCGCCGCTACCCTCGCCGGTTCCTTTGTCGCCGACAGTGCGCTGGCGGAGCGCTTTGCCGATCCCGTAGAAGCTGTCACCGCCGTCGAGGGCTCGGCGCGGCGCCCGCGGCATCTCCTCCACAGCGCGCTCGAGTTTTTGCTGGTCGGTGGCGGGACGTTGCTGCTGTTGCCGCTGCTCTGGGCGTGCCGTGCCGGGTTGGGTCTAGACGAGGCGGAGCTGCTGATCGGCGCGTTCGGGTTCCATGCGGCTTCGCTGATCAACGACCCGCATTTTTCGGTGACCTACCTGCTGTTCTAC
This sequence comes from Deltaproteobacteria bacterium, assembly GCA_043747815.1. GTDB lineage: Bacteria > Myxococcota_A > Polyangia > Polyangiales > Polyangiaceae > SZUA-265. Next base: position 69,620 of record JAYTOL010000060.1, on the reverse strand, counting down.
AAGGACGCGAAGCATCGAGCGCTAGGCAACGTGTACGGGCCGGCGCAACGCGCTCGCTACTGGGCCGCTGGCGTCGTCGCCCCGCTGCTCCTCGTTGCCTGGGCGGGCGCGGCCCTCGCCAGCGCCTCGGCGCACGCGCTCGGTCTGCTGATTCAGCTGATGTTTTTGCTCGTCGGTTGGCACTACGTCAAGCAAGCCTTCGGCGTGCTCATCGTGCTGTCCTCGCGGCGGGGCGTGAGCTTTACGCGCTACGAACGCAGGCTGGTGCTCGCGCATTGTTTTGCCGCCTGGGCCTACGCCTGGGCCAGCCCGTATGACGCGGGCACAAAATCAGTGGTCAACGGTGTGTTCTACCAGACGCTGCCGCACCCCCCGGGCCTCGAGCTCGTGGCCGCCAGCGCTTTCGGAGTGAGCGCTCTCCTCTTGCTCGGTAGCCTCGTGCAAAAGCGGCGCCGGGAGGCGCGCTGGCCGCCCCTCGCTGCGCTCTCCGGCCTCTTGATCTCCGTCTGGGTGTGGACGGTGTTCTCGCGGATCGACCCCTTGCTCGCCTATTTGATCCCCGCGTTGCATTCGTTGCAGTACCTGTATTTCGTGTGGCTCTTGACCCGCAACGCCGCGCGCGAAGCGGAAGGGCCACCGGCGTTCAAGGGCAGCGTGCAAAGGCAGCTCGTGTTGCTCTCCGGGTCTGCGCTCGCGCTCGGCTGGCTGCTCTTGCGCGGCCTGCCCGCGTGGCTCGACGAGGCGCTCGTGCTGACGGACGAGAGCGGGCTTTCGGCGCCCGCCGCGATCGGGCCGACGCCGTATCTAGCGGCGTTCGTCGCGGTGGTGAACCTCCACCACTACTTCATGGACTATGTGATCTGGCGCCGCGACCATCCCGACATGCGCCACCTGGCGAGCTACGCCGAGTAAAGTGTGCGCCAGCGCCGTGAGCGGCGTGCTGAAAGCACCTACATTTGCCTGCATCTCGCGCCTGTCGGCGTCCTCGCGAGCGGTGTCGCGAAGGGTCCTCGACTCGCTCATGAAACAAGCCAGGGGCTCGAGTGCGGCGAAATACGACCACGTCACCAATAATTTGCGCTCGTCCCGAGATCGTGTTGTCTCGTCGATCGTTGGCAATCGGTTTGGCTCGAAAACAGCCAACTCTCCGATGGGGTTGGCAAAGGAGAATGGCGATGAAAGCAGCACGGCTACACCTCGTCGACGAGGCAAAGAAGGGCGTGGCGGGGGGCAAGCCCCTATCGGCGGCGCATGGCGACGACGTCGACGGGGCGACGAAGGTGACCTCACGGCGCAAGCTATCGCGCGGCCCAGGCGTGCAGAGCGAGCGGGTGGAGCGCTCGGATGCAGCTCCGGATAGCACACCCGCTTCCCGCACGCGCGCCGGCAAACGCTCGAGCACGGTAGCGGACTTGATGCGAACGCCCGCGGTGTGTTGTCATGTCACGGACACCTTGCAGCGCGCAGCGCAGCTCATGTGGGAACACGACGTGGGGGCAGTGGTCGTGCTCGACGAGGCGGGCAAGGCACTACACCTCATCACCGATCGAGACGTGTGCATGGGCGCGTACACGCAAGGCGTACCGCTGCGGGCGAGCGGAGTGAAGAGCGTGCGACCCGCGCCATTGCTCTCGTGCTCGTCGGAAGCCGGCGTCGCCGAAGCGCGGCGCCTGATGCAGGAGCACGGCGTGCGGCGCATCCCCGTCACGGACGCGTCGGGCAGCGTGGTCGGCGTGATCGGGCTGAGCGATCTGGTGCGGGAGGCCAGCGCCTCGGCGCCCAAGGGCAGGTCGCGCGCCATCAGCGCGGCGCAGCTGGTGCAGACCTTGGCGGCGGTGTACGAAGACACGGGAGTACCCGCCGAGCGAGCGGCACGGCAGCAGTAACGGCTAAGGCTCGCCGCGCTCACACGCGAGCAGGCTTGCGTAGTACTCGGCGCGGCGCCCGCCTCTCTGCATCAGCGCCGACGCTTTGTGCAGCGTTTCATAGGCTCTGAGCAGGCGCAGCACGCGCGCCTCCTCCACCCCGATCCGCGCGAGATCGTCGGACAGGGCTTGGACGCGGGCGCTGGCCTCGGCGCGTGCTCGCGATCGCGGCGAGTCGGCGAGCGCCGTCTCCAGGGCGCCGCGATTTTGGCTGAAGGTCTGCGCAAAGTCCGGGTGGAACGGATCGTCGAGCACCGGCCAACGTTCGAGCAGCGCGGTCGCCTCCTCGGCCTCTCGCGTCGCCAGAGCTCGGTCGGCGGCCTCCAGCGCGACCTCCAGCTCGGTGATCCGCCGGTCGAGCTCGTTCCAGCGCTTCTTGACGGCGCCTTCGTCGGTGAGACCCAGCGCCGCGCCCAGCCTCTCGACGACTCTGGCGTCCTCGGGCACGATGGCCTTGTCGATGGGGGCGGAGCGGGCCTCAACGCTGCGCAGCCAGCGCTCCGACGTCGTCGTGGGCACGTCGAAGGAGACGGCTTCGATCCGCGCCCACGTGTGCGCGTCGAGCAGCCCGACCTTACCGTCCCCATCAAAATCCGCGCCTCCGGGCGGCAGCGGCGTCCCGTCTTTCCGCGTGCCCGCCAGCGCATGCGCAAAATGGACGCTGTAGCTCTCTTGCGCGCGGTGGTCGGGGTTGGGGTCGCAGCCGCTGGTTTCGCGGTCGAACGTGCCAGCAAAGAGCCCGCAGCGTGGCACGCTCGAGGGTCCCGCCGAGGCGTCCGCGTGCGCAAACGCGAGCTCCGCGAAGCCGCCCGAGAAGCACGAGGTAGCGACCAGCCTGAGCGGCCGGCGGTGCTGCTCGTGCAGCGCAGCGAGGCGCCTCACCGTCAGCGCGCCGCCGCCCCAGAGCACCACCGAGTTCTCCTTTGCCTCCGAGCCCTGGTCGCCGTGCGCGGCGATATGGACGAGCAGCGGCCGGTCGCCGTCACTGAGCGCGGCGGACAAGCGCGCCTCTACGTTCTCGAGCGTCGCTCGCTCCGAGCTGAAACCGACGGCGCGGTAGCGGCTCTGTCGGCCCGCTCGGGGGGCAAACAGATCGCCGAGCGCCAGCATCACGGGGTCGCCCTTGGGCGCGGGGTTGAGCTCTCTCACGCTCTCCGAGCCGCTGCCACCGGCGAAGAGCGTGAGCCCGGGCGGGGGCAGCGAGCGCTGCAAAATCTCGATGTCTCGCTCGAGTGACACCTCGGTGCTCTCTGGAGCTGCCCCGCCGCCGATCAGCAAGAAGCGGAGCGTGCCCGTGACGACGCGAGGGGCTGGGGCCGCGGGGCCGCGGCTGACGGCAGCCGGATCGGGCTGTATGGAGAGCGCCGGCGCGGGGGCGCCCCCCACGGGGGCGACCGGCTCTGCGCACGCCGAGAGCGCGAGGGCCACCTTGGCGAGAGCGGCCCGGGCGCGAGGCTTCATGGCCCGCATCTTGTCACCTCGAGCCTTCGGCGTCCCTCTCCGCGCGCCGGCGCTCGCCGATCTGGTTTGGGTCGCCATCGCCGCGTCTCGCTCGCGGGTCTGACGCTCGCCGCCCTGGGGTCCACACGAGATAGCGCCGGCCTCAGACGAGCTGTTGGTTGCCCTGCGGTCGGGCACGCCCTGCCGCGAGCTCAGCGGGCAGGGGCTGTGTGAAAAAGCGCTAGAGTTGCTTCGGTGCAACTCCGGGATGCGAAGCGGCCGGGCGGCGTCTGCTAGAGCGATTGCGAGGTTGGGTTCAGACGGGGCCCTGTTGGGCGACGGCGGACGGGGGCGGGTCGGGCCGAGGAGGAGAAACCCGAAGTCCGCGCCGGGTTTCGACCAGTGCTTCGCGGCACGCCGGCCGGCAGATCCCGAGCGCGACGTCGACGAGCCACGACCTCCGCGGCAGGGGCACGCCAGGCATCGATCCGCCTTCTCGCTCCACGAGACATGTCGCCTGGCCGAAGCGCGCGAGCCTCCAACGCGGGGCAGTGTCTCCTCCGCTCCGACTCTGGTAGGGTCGGCCATGATTAAAATTGGCGAAAAGCTCCCCGACGCGACGCTCACCGAAACCACGGAATTTGGCGAGGCGTGCCCCGTCGGTCCGCAGAAGCTGAGCGCGGCGGAGCAAGCCAAGGGCAAGCGCATCGTAGTGTTCGGTCTGCCGGGGGCCTACACCCCCACGTGTTCGGCCAAACACCTGCCGGGGTACGTTAGCCAGCTTGACGCATTGCGCGAAAAAGGCGTCGACGAAGTGTGGTGTGTCGCGGTGAACGACGGCTTCGTGATGGCAGCCTGGGGGCGAGAGCACGACGCCATCGGCAAGGTGCGCATGCTCGGTGATGGCAGCGCAGAGCTGACGAAGAAGCTCGGCCTGGACACCGACATCCCCACCATGGGCGTGCGCTGTCGCCGCTTCTCGATGCTCGTGGATGACGGCGTGGTAAAGCAGCTGAACCTGGAAGAATCGGGCAAGTTCAGCGTCTCGAACGTCGAGACGATGCTAGAGCAGCTGGGCTGAGGTCGGAGCCCGCCCCGCTCCGCGCCGGGCCTCTGCCCCGTTCGGGCTAGGCGGCTAGCGGCCGAAAGCACGAAAGCGGCGCGATTGACATGGAACGTCTGGATTGTACGGGTTATCTCGCGCCGGAAGAAAGGCTCGACCAGGTGCTCGCGGAGCTCTCGAACGTGAGCGCCGTGCACGGCCGCCTGGTGCTCGCGTCAGGGCCGCCGCAGGTGTGTCGTTGGGCTCAAAACATCTGGCTCGAGCCGTATCTCTTGAACGTGGCGTCCATCCGCGACGCCGTGCACCAGCTCTGCGTGTTGCAGCGCAACTGGTGGCCGTACGCCTTCCAGTCGCATCGGCGCACTGAGCTCACGCGTGCTCAATTGCCCTTCGTCACGGCGCGCCCCCTTCGTTTTCCCGAGCCCGCCCCGGTCGCGGCGCTCGGCTCGTTTGCCTGGCTCAACAACGAACAGGTGCTCTGCTCTCCGGTCTGTTCGAGCGCATTCCCCAACGGCGAGCCGCGCTTCGTCGAGCTCGGGGAGGACGAAGGCCCGCCGAGCCGCGCCTACCTCAAGCTGTTCGAGGCCTTGACGCTGCTCGGTCGCGCTCCGGGCCCCGGGGAGCGTTGCCTCGAGATCGGTGCCAGCCCGGGGGGCTGGACCTGGGTGCTCGCGACCCTCGGCGCTCGGGTGCTGGCGGTCGATCGCGCACCGCTCGCGCCCAACGTCAGAGCCATGCCCAACGTGGAAGCCTCGCAGGGCAACGCGTTCACCGCCACGCCGGACCTGATCGGGCCGGTGAAGTGGCTGTTTTCCGACGTGATTTGCTACCCCGACAAGTTATTCCGCTACATCGAGCTGTGGCTGAAGTCTGGAGCTTGCGAGAGCTTCGTGTGCACGCTGAAGTTCCAGGGCAAAGAGCACTACGGGGCGATCGACGAGTTCGCTGCCGTGCCGGGCAGCCGGATCGTGCACCTGGGCCACAATCGGCACGAACTTACCTGGATGTGCTCGAAGCAGTGAGCCATGCTCGCAGGTGACATGGACAACACGACGCCCCCGGGCCCTAAGCCAACGTCGCGCGAGCGGTTCAACGCGCTGCTCGCCGAGTGGGGGCCGCTCCTGGTCGTGGTCTATTTCAGCATCTTCGCGCTGGTGCTCGTCGGCTTCGCGCTGGCCATCAAGGCGGGTTTTGGGGTGGAAGGCACAGCGGGCACGCTCGGCACGTGGGGTGCGGCTTACGTCGCCACCAAGCTGACGCAACCGCTGCGCATCGCGGCCACGTTCGTCATTACCCCGGTCCTCGGCACATTGCTCAAGCGCTTCCGCAGACAGCCCCAGGTCGCGAGCGTCCCCGCGCTCGACGAGCCCTCGCCCGACAGTCGCTGAAAGCGGCTTACACCTGCGAGCCGCTCAGGGGCTGAGCTGCGCGACCTCGCTGCCGGCGAGCAGAAAGCAGCCGAGGCCCAGGTCTTCGAAGTTGGGTGCCACGCCCGCGCCGAGCGGACCCGGGCTGGAGCAGGGAGCGGAGCCCGTCGACTGCATAAAGCCGACAAAACCGTCGTCCCGCAGGGCGACGTCGACCATCCCGTTCCACGCCTTGACGAGCACAGGACCGTAAACGGCCGGATCGAGCAGGCCCCGACGGATGCCCCAGCCGAGCCCATACGTGAAGAGCGACGTGCCGGTCGTTTCGGGGCCGTCTTCGCCGGGCTGACCGGCGCTCTGGCAATGGTTGGGGAGGGTGAGGCTCGAGCTCCAGAAGCCGTCGGCGCGCTGCAATGGAACCACCGCTGCCGCGAGCGCGCGGAAATCGGCTTCGTACGTCGGGCGGTGCGGCTCGTTCGCGGGCAGAGCTTCGAGCACGCGAGCCAGCGCTGCCAGCACCCAGCCGTTCCCGCGCGACCAGTAGACGCTCTCGCCGGAGGGCGACCTGATGTACGTGGCATCCGGCGTGTAGTCCGCGTCACGCCACCAGAGCCCCGTCGCCGCGTCTAATAGACCCCCGCCCTCCGTGTTGCGTGAGTGAGCATACAGGCCCCACATGCCCTCGAAGAAGGCCGGGTCGTTGCGCAGCACGCCTAGCCCCGCGAACACCGGCATCGCCATGTGCAGCGCGTCGATCCACGTCCACGCGGTGGTGTTGCCCGAGGCGAGCATGTTGCGGATGCTGGCTTCAATCTGCTGGATGCGCACCGGCTCGGGCTCGATGGCATACAGAGCGAGATAGGGTTGGCCGCAAGCCTGGGAGTCCGCGTTGACGGTGGTGACGTCACCGTTCGTCACTTGCCACGGGTGGGAGGGGCTCGACCCCCAGCGCACGGCGTACTCGTAGTATTGCGCCTTGCGTTGCGCGTCCGTCTCCACCGCGTAAAGAGCCATGAGGCCCTCGTAGTACACCGCGCGGGTGTGCAGATTGCTCGGGCGGACGCGATCGGTGACGACGTCAATGGTCGGATCGGGCCACTTGCCCGCGAACTGATCGTTGGCGAGCCGGAGCGCGGCGAGCACGTCGGCTCGCGGAGGGAGCCCCACGAGCGCCTTCGGCGTGATCGCGCCGCTGTCGTTGCTCAACGGTACGACCGCAGCTGAAGGGCCACCGGCTTGTCCCGCCGCCTCAGCGGCGCCACCAGAGAGCGGGAGCCCCGGCCCTGGACCTTCGGACGAGCTGGAAGCGCCGCCCGCTACCGGCGGCAAGCTGGGGGCGGCAGCGGCCGAGGCACCAGCAGGCGAAGGTGGCGTCCCCCCAGTGGACAGCCCTGGCGTTGTCGAGCTCGGCTCACTGCAGCCCACACTCCAGGCCAAGCTGCAGCCGACGCCGCAGAGGGCGGCCGCGCCCGAGAGCACCCGTACGAATCGCAACGCCGCCAACACCATCCTGCATCCTCCGTGCGCGAGCCTATGTCGAGCCGCCTGCTACGTCTAGGTCCGCTCAGGCACCCCTGGTCGGTCCACGAGGATATCAGCTGGCGCGGCAAAGCATCGCGTCGCCCCGGCGAAGGGTCGTGACGGCAGGACGGCGGAGCAGGTGCGCGCAGCCGGCGCGTCTACACCAAGCCCCGCCCTCCGGGCTGGCATCGGAGACCAGCGCTCCCGCGAGCCCAACGGACGAGTACATCAGTTGTTTGGGGTGCAAACAACTCCCTGGCGCGAGGCATCCCTCACGCTGAGTGCATCAGTTGTTTCGTATGCAAACGAGCCTCGCTCGGCAGCGCAGGGTTCTGGTTCTGGGACGCTTGTCGGCCCGATGGGCGCTGCGTCATAGCCCGATGTCGTGGCCCACGTGCACGCCAACCCAGGCAATGAACGAATCGCTGAGCTCCGCGTCCGGCACGACCTCGTCGTCACGCGTGGCGTAAGCAGCGTGCAACTGGGGCGTGACGTACGTGTCGTCGAAGGGGATTGCCACGCTGACATTCAGGGCCAAATCCAAGGCTCGGTCCTCCGTCAGTGGGTCGTTGGTGAAGACTTTGTACCCACCCGACAAACCAAGAGCCAGCCCGACATCGGAGCTCAGCGGGACCGTCTTGCCGATGCTGGGATTGATGTAAAGGAAGCTGGCCCGTTCAGTGACCGACTGTAGCCCGCGATAGTAACCTACATACAGGCCTAGATCAGCGCCAGCCAGGTAACTTAGGCCAGCGCCTGGCTCGATGTACATGGGCGTCGCGGTCCCCGCCACCTCCTCGTCTGCGAACGGATAGATCCAGTAGGTCAGCATCGCTGAGTACGCGAGGTCGTCGTCGCCCCAGCCGCTATACTTCAGGATGAAGTTGTTCTGACCGCCCACGCCGCTATCGACGAGCGCGCTCTTATTGTCGCCCGACAGCTGGAACGCGCCCCAGTAGCCCAGGCTGAGCGCGCCGGAAGTGAGCGTGAGGCTCGGAAAGACCGAGAATGCCTGCGTGTTCTGGTTAACGCCGAACACGTTGATGCCACGCCAGACGTACGCGCTGGCGCCTTCCACATCGATGTTGAGCAGCTGGCTCGAAGCACCACGGTTGCGCCTCGACGTCTCTGCGCCAAAGTCCGTAGGAGGAGCGGTAGGTGCAGGCTCTGGCGCAGGCACCGGCCCTGAAGGCAATGCGGCGGGTGTCCCTGCCGGCGGCTCCCCGGGAATGGCTGGCACGGCCGCACTTGCCGCGCCAGCGAGAAAACAAGAGCCCATGAGCATGCCCATCGCCTGAATATTTTTAGTCTGCATCTCGACTCCTCGTGCTTTAGCCCTCGAGCAGTCAGCGAGTTTGCAAGCTGCGTTCCGGACCGGCACGCTCAGGGCAGTGCCGATGGGTAACGCCCGTATTTCGCCGGGCTCCTTCTGATCGCCGGACGGCGGCTAGCGCGGACTTGCGCAGCACCGTCTATCTATTGAGAGCAATTCAAGCGCATGAACCGGCGCCACGCTGAGTCATAAATGCCTTCGCATTTTGATCTCAGCGATGGGCCACTCGCGGCCGTACGCGCCTCTGGTTCAAGTCGGCGCCTCGCAGGCCGTTCCACTGACACGTGGCCAAGTTACATTGCCTTCTGCCTCTGCTCCTGGTCAGCGTGGGCTGCGGCAAGCTGTTTGCCAAAGAGGCCCCAGCGACGGAAGCGCCCGGCAGCGAAAGCAAAGAGCACGCGGCCGCGGCGCCGGAGCACGCGGAGGAGGCTAGCGGCCACGGAGCGCCGAGCGTGCCAGCGCGGTACAGCATGCCTTTCGCCTGGGAGACCTCACCAGACGAGCCGCTCGCCCGGGCGCGGACCTTCATGGGCGAAGTACTCTCAGCCAACATGCGCTTCGTAGCGCTCGGCAAAGAGCACTTCACGCCCTTCGTCGACGGCCAGCACCCCCGGGCGACGGTCGTCGCTTGCGCGGATTCACGTGTGCAGGCCAATGCCTGGGACTCGAGCCCCGAGAACGACGACTTCACCATCCGCAACATCGGCAACCAGATCCCGAACGCTCTGGGCTCGGTCGAGTACGGCATCGAACACCTGCACACACCCGTGCTCATGATCGTGGGGCACACGGGCTGCGGCGCGGTCAAGGCGGTGCTCGACAAGACGGAGGGCCTTGCCGCCCCGATCGCGGCCGAGCTCTCGCAGCTGAAGCTGCCCGACGGAAAGCCAGGAGCCGCGCCCGCCAAGGCCTGGTCGGACGCCGTCCTCGCCAACGTGAACGCGCAGGTGGCCACTGCCGTGCAACACTTCGCCGCCTTCGTCAACTCGGGTGAGCTCACCGTGGTGGGCGCGGTCTACGACTTCCGCAACGACCTCGGCGGCGGGCATGGCCGGCTCCACCTGGTCAACGTCAACACCAACGTCGAGCCGCCCCGCATCGAGGCGTTCATCAAGGCGGTTCAATCCGCCGAGGCGAGCAGCGCGGCCAAGGGCGCGGCGGCGGCGCCCAAGCTCTCCGCTGTCGACGAGCGCGTCCGCGCTATCCTGGAACGCGCGGAGCGTGCCCTGCCCAAACCCCGTACCCCCGCGGCCCCCGCGGCCCCCGCGGCCGCGGCGCCGCATGCGGCCCACTAGCGCTCTCCAGAGTCGACGCTGGACTCAGCTCAGACGACGATCAGACGCGCCTTTGGATCGAGGCGCATCAAGTCCTTCGGGTCGCTCGTGACGATGGGCTCCGCATTGCGGCGCGCACAGACGACCACGTGGGCGTCCACGAGGTCGGAGGTTCGACTCGCCGCGAGCAGCTGACCCACGTGGGTCGCATCGGTACCATCTAGGGGCACCAGCTGGGTCGTGGGTTGGCGAGCGAGGCGCGACAACCGGACTTGTTTAGCCGGGTGACGAATCGCCTGCGCAAAGGCCGTCGCGGGCAGCGTAATACGCGCGCCGATCTCCCGAGCGCGCGCTAGTAACGCAAGCACCCGCCGATCGCTTCGGTCGAGCGCGATTAGACCACCCGAGTCGAACGTCACGCCGCTCAAGCCGCCCTGCCAGAACGCCTGGGTTTCGGAGCACCGCGAAGCACGAGATCTGCCCAGGCTCGTTCTTTTGATGTGAGAGGACCGCCGGTCTGCTCGAGCGCCAGCCCTAGCATCGCGCCCCACCCCGCCACATCCGCCAGCGACACCGTGACCGCGTGTTTGACGAAGCCGGACACACTGCGAGCCTGCCCGGACGAAACGAGCTGACGAACTGCGGCGACCTGATCTTCGTCCAACGTGATGGTCACCTTCGTAGTTGCCATACCAGATCCCATACCACCTGGTCTCTCTCGACGCTAGTGCCTCCTCCATGAAACCATGTGAAAGCTTTGCCGATTTTCTCGCTGAGCCAACACGCGCCAGCGACACCGATCGCTCGGCGGGGGCTCGAGCGACGTAGAGCACTATGCTCGCCCGTTGCGTACAGCCATATTATCAATATGGGTATCCGTATGAAGGCGACCATCGAGCTGCCTGAGCCGCTCCTCGAACGAGCAAAGCAGTTGGCTTCGAGGGACGGCACCACACTCGGCGAGCTGATGGCGGCAGGCCTGCGACATGTGCTGAAGGAGAGGGCCGCTCGGGGTGAGCCTTTTGTGCTGCGCGACGCACGGGTTGACGGTCGAGGGTTGAGCGAGGCCTTCGCCAACACTACCTGGGACGAGATCCGGAAGGCCAGCTACGAGGGCGGACAATGATCGGCGTTGCCGCCTCACGAGTCCACGAGCTGATCAAAGCAATTTCGATGGCGCAATGGCGTTTGGCTGGCACTCATCGTGCCAGCCCGCTGCCCTCATTGTCCTTCTATCTCTGGTCCAACGATCTGAATGTCCCCCTCCGGTGCGTCAGGCATCGGTGGGTGCTCGGGTCGCTGATCTGGGCAGTCTTCCCTGCCTGCCTTGGCTATCGCGGCGCCAATGAACGCTCCCAGCGCAGCTGCCGAAACGGGAGCCTGAGAAAATAGCTGCCCATTGGTGAAGCCTGCGCCGACGTCGTGAAAAACCCCATGCGCAAACAGGCGATAGAAATTATTGCTCACCGGAGTCGGTGCAGCGAGCAAGGCGCCGATCTCCTCTCCCTTCCGCGCGTCGATGGACGACGCGGTAGTCGCCTTGAAGTCCGCGGAGGGTCCGCCGTCGACGCGGACCGTGGGGCTCCCCGGCGCGTTGGCGGACCACGCCTCGAGAAGCTCGAGCTCTACATACGTCGCAGGCCCTGATGCTTCGGATACGCCCACAATTTTACCGACTCGATACAGCCCGGCTCCTGCATCGTAGCCCTCTACCAGCTCGCAGAGCCCGATTTCGCGCAGCGACACTTCACCCGCGTGGATCTCCGAATACTCGACAGAATCTCGAGAGATCCGATCGAGCTGGGATGGCTCCGTATTCGCCGGATTTGCCGATGGCTCCGCTCCTTGGCTGCAGGCGGCCACGCCAAGGACAGCCAGAAGAAGCGTGCTGGACGAGCTCATGGTCAACTCCTCAATATAGCCCAACGTCGGTGTTTGGCCAGGGTCCCTGGAGCTTCAGCCGCGTCGCAGCCCAGCCTCGTCGCAGACCTCCTACCGCATCGGCAGCGCCAGCAGCGACAGACGCCGGTTTGAGGCGGCCTTGGGATCTTTGGGGTCGAGCGGTGCGCTGGCGCCGTGGGCGAAGACACCCATCAGCTTCTCTTCTGGGAAGCCGTTGAGCTCGAGGATGCGGCGGGCCTGGTCGGCGCGCTCGAAGGAGAGCGACCAGTTGCTGCGCACGGAGCCGGGAGGGAAGGGCCGCGCGTCCGTGTGGCCCTGAATGCGGATGCGGTAACCGGTTCGGATCAGCATCGGCGTGATGCCTTCGAGCACCTTGATCAAGGGCGCCTTGAGCGCGGACGAGGACAGATCGAACAAGAGGTCCTCGCTGTTGTCGGTAAACGCAATCAGCAGGCCATCGGGGGTCACCGAGACCTGCACCACCTCGCCGATGCCCTTGACCTGTGGGTTTTCGAGCATCACCGTCTGGATCGCGGCCTTGATGGCGTCGGCGTTGATCTGGACGCTGGCTTCGATGCTGTCGGGCTGTACGTCGACGAAGCCCTTGTCGAGCAAGCCCGAGCCGCCCTCGAGAATGGCGGGCGCGCCGGAGAACACCCCCGTGCGGAAGTACTCGGACAGCTCCTTCTGCAGCTCCTTGTCGGTCTGAGCCAGGAGCCAGAGCACGATGAAGAGGGCCATCATGGCGGTCACGAAGTCCGCATAAGCCACCTTCCACGCCGCGCTGTGCGCGCCGTGGCCCTTGGGCTTCTTCTTGATGATGATGACGTTAGTGCCGCTCATGACGCTTCAAAGCCTCTGCGATCAGCCCTTGGCGCTAGCCAGAAGCTTGGGCATATCCTTGGTCGTGGGTCGCTCGTCGGAGAAGATCACGCGCCTCGCAAACTCCACGGAGAGCTCGGGAGCGTTACCGCGGGCCGCGCAGAGAACCCCCTCGCGGATGGCCATCAAGAAGCGCGACTCGGCGTTGGCCTGCAGCTCGATGCTGGTCGCGATCGGGGCCATGATGCCGTAACAGAGCAAGATACCGAGGAAGGTGCCGACCAGGGCCGCCGCCACGTGGTGGCCGATGACCTCGGGCCCACCGTCCATGTGGCCCATGGTGATCACGATGCCGAGCACGGCTGCCACGATGCCGAGGCCCGGCAGAGCATCGCTCGTGGTCTTGAGCAGCGTGATGGGCTGGTGCTCTTCCTCGTGCAAAGTGTCCATCTCCGTCTCGAACAGCAGCGAGAGCTCGGACACGCTGCAGCCGTCGACCAGCTGGCGCAGGCCGTCACACAAGAACTGCATCGCGTGGTGGCGGTTGGTGACCGAGGGGTACTTCTTGAACAGCACGCTCTCGTTCGGATTCTCGAGGTGCGATTCGAGCGCGAGCATGCCTTCCCGACGGGTCAGCTGGAAAATGCCGTAGAGCAGCTTGAGCAGGTCCTCGTACTCCGCGGCGGTGGGCATGTGGTTGGCGAAACCGCGCTTGAAGGCGGACCAGACACGTTTGCCGACCTTACCCGGCGCCGAGATCACGAGCGCGCCGAGGGCCGCTCCGCCGATGACGATGAACTCGTTGGGCTGTACCAAAACGGGGAAGGGGCCCCCGGCCATGGCGAATCCCCCGAGCACGGAGGCGAACACCAAAGCCAAGCCGATGAAAGTACTCATGCGTCATTACAGGACGGCATTTCCGTTCCAACCTGTAGCAACGACGCCTCGGGGTGAAACGCGAGCTCGCTCTCGGTCAGCGCTCCTACATGTGCTCAGACGCTCACGTCTTCACCCAGGTAGGCCGCACGCACTCGGGGGTCTTCGCGCAGCTCCTGGCTCGGCCCAGAGAGCGCCAGCTCGCCCGTCACGAGCACGTAGGCGTGGTGTGCCGTCTCGAGCGCGAGACGTGTATTTTGCTCGACCAGGAGGATGGTCAGCCCCGCCTGGGCGATCTCCTTGATGCCCTCGAAAATCTGCCGCACCAGCTTCGGCGCGAGCCCGAGGCTCGGCTCGTCCAGCAAGAGGACGCGCGGGTCGCCCATCAGCGCGCGGCCGATGGCCAACATCTGTTGCTCGCCACCCGACAGCGTACCCCCCGCCTGATCGAGCCGCTCGCCGAGGCGCGGAAAGAGCTCGAGCACCCGGCGCATGCGCAGGTCGATGCCCTGGCGTTCGCGCTTCAAAATCGAGCCGAGCTCCAGGTTCTCCCGCACCGACAGGCCCGAGAAGATGGCGCGCCCCTCAGGGACGAGCGTCACACCCTGGGCCACGATGTGGTGGGTGGGGGAGCGGAGCACGTCCCGACCAAAGACCTTCACGCGCCCACCGGCAGGCACCAGGCCGACGATCGCCTTGAGCGTGCTGGTCTTGCCCGCTCCGTTCGCCCCGATCAGGGCCACGATCTGCCGGGGCTCGATCCGCAGCGAGAGCTGTTTGACCGCGCGGATGCCCCCGTAGGAGACCGAGAGCGCTTCGAGCTCGAGCGCCGGAGCCGAGGGCACAGAGGGATCGACGGGCTCGGTGCTCATTCCGTGCTCCCGGCGCTGGCTGATGGAGCTGCGCTCGCGGGCTCGATCTCCTGGCCCAGGTAAGCGGCGAGCACCTTCGGGTCCTGTTTGACGACGCTGGGCGGGCCGTCCGCTATCGACTCGCCGTGATCGAGGACGTGCACCCGGTCGCACACGCTCATCACCACGCTCATGTTGTGCTCCACCAGCACCACCGTGACGCCGAGCTCGCGGGCGAGCCAGCGGATCTGCGTCTCGAGGTCGCGTGCCTCCTGGCTGTTCATGCCCGCCGCCGGCTCATCCAGGAGCAAGAGCTGGGGCGACAACATCAGCGCGCGCGCGATCTCCAGCCGCCGCTGGGAGCCGTAAGGCAAGCTGCTGGCCAGGTCGCCCGCGTGTTTGGCGAGCCCCAGCGCCTCCAGCAGCTCTTTGGCTCGCCCGAGCAAGCGCGCCTCGTCTTCTGCATGACCCTGGTTGCGGAAGATGGCGCTGAGCAGCCCGGCCCGATGCAGCCGGTGCCCGGCCACCATCACGTTCTGTTCGGCGGTCATCGAGCGAAACAAGCGGATGTTCTGAAACGTGCGGCCGATGCCCGCCGCCGCAATCTGGGCGGGGCTGGAGCCCGAGATGTTCCGACCGTCGAACATGACCCGCCCGCCGTCAGCGCGGTACACGCCCGTGATGACGTTGAAGAGGGTCGTCTTGCCGGCGCCGTTCGGACCGATGAGGCCGAAGATCTCGCCTTTCTCCACGCCGATGCTCACGCTGCGCACGGCGTGCAGGCCCCCGAAGATCTTGCTCACGCCGTCGAGCTCGAGCAGCCGCATCAGCGAGCGACCTCCGCTGAAGCGCGGCGCCGGCGCCAGAGCCCAGCCAAGAGGTGCGGCAGCTCGCGCTGGCCCAGCAACCCCTCCGGCCGCACCAACATGATCACGATCAGCAGCAGCGCGTACAGCACCAGGCGATACTCGTGCAGGTCCCGCATCAGCTCCAGGCTGACCGCCACGAACACGCCGCCCAGGGCCGCGCCCGACACCGAGCCGAGCCCGCCGACGATGATCATGACGATCATGTCGATCGACTTGTCGAAGCGGAAGTCCTCCGGGCGGATGCCGTTTTGCATGTGAGCAAAGAGACCTCCGGCGATGCCGGCGCCGGCCGCGCTGATGCTGAAGGCGAGGATCTTCAGGCGCGTCGTCGGGGTCGCCATGGCCTCCGCGGCGATCTCGTCCTCGCGGATGGCGAGCAGCGAGCGCCCCGTCTGCGAGAAGGTCAGGTTCCAGATCGCGATCATCACGCAGAACGCCCAGAAATAGACCCAGAACACGTTGGTGTAAGCAGGCAAGCCCGCGGGCGAGTCCCCGAAGTAGCCGGTCGCCGCCCCCAGGAACTGAGCGTTGTTGAACAGGATGCGGATGATCTCGCCGAAGCCCAGGGTCACGATGGCGAGGTAGTCACCGCGCAGCCGCAGGCTGGGTAAGCCCACGAGCAGGCCGCTCAGCCCCGCAAACAGCGCCCCGAGCAGCAGCGCTAGGTTGAAGGTCACGCCGTCCGCGAGCACACCCGGGCCGAACACCCCCTGCCAGAGCGGGGCGAGCTGCACACCGGCGAAGGCGGACGCATAGGCTCCGATCGCCATGAAGCCGGCGTGACCGATGGAAAACTGCCCGGTCGTGCCGTTGATCAGGTTGAGGCTCACCGCCAAGATCACGTTGATGCCGGCGAGCAGGATGATGCGCTGCACGTACTCGAGCAAGCCCGCCTCGAGCGCGCTGCTCACGCCGAACAGGACGCTCACGCCGACCACTCCGACTGCGGCGCGCAGCGCCCAGCGCGGCGGAGCGAGCGTAACGGGTGCGGCGCTCGTCATACCTTCTCTTGCCTCACCACGCCGAGCAGGCCCTCGGGTTTGACGAGGAGCACGAGGATCAGGATCACGAAGGTGATGGCGTCGCGGTAGTCGGGCGACAGGTAGCCTGCCGTCAGCTGCTCGGCGAGCCCGATCAAAATGCCGCCGATCAACGCGCCCGGGATGTTGCCGATGCCGCCGAGAACCGCGGCGACGAACGCCTTGAGGCCGGTGAGCACGCCCATCAGCGGGTTGATCATGATCTGATCCAGCCCGAACAAGATCCCGCCGGCCGCCGCCAGGGCCGAGCCGATGGCGAAGGTCGAACGGATGGTCTTGTTCACGTCGATACCCATCAAGCGGGCGGCGTCGATGTTCATGGACAGCGCGCGCATGGCGCGGCCCGTCCAGGTCTTCTGCACGAACAGGTGCAGGCCCAACATCAGCAGCATGGCGACCACGAAAATCGCGACCTTGATGTTGGTGATGATCACGCCCCCGAGCTCGAAGCGCACCTCGCTCAAGATGGCCGGGTAGCGGCGCGGGTTAGGCGTGAAGACGAGCATGGCCGCGTTCTGCAAGAACAGGCTCACGCCGATGGCCGTGATGAGCGGCGTCAGGCGCGGCGCCGAGCGCACGGGCCGATAGGCGAGCGCCTCGATCGTCACGCCGAGCAGCGCTGACGCCAGCATCGCGAACACGAGCACGCCGAGGGCGAGCCAGAGCGGAAAGCTCGCCCCTGAGGCCTCGTAGCTCTGCACGCCGAGCACGCTCGCCGAGTAATAGCCCCCGTAGGCGCCCATCATGAAGACCTCGCCGTGCGCGAAGTTGATCAGCTTCAGGATGCCGTAGACCATCGTGTAGCCGAGCGCGATCAGCGCGTAGATCGAGCCCAGCGAGAGGCCGTTGACGATCTGTTGCAGGAGCTCGCTCACGGGGCGTTGGCTCGCAGAGGCTCGGGCGCTCGCGGACGCGGAGCGGTCAGGGGTTTACCGTGGCCCGATACTTGGCCTTGCCGCCCTCGATCGCGAGGATGACCGCGCTCTTCACCGGGTCCCGATTTTCATTGATGGTGATGGTGCCCGACACTGCCTCGAAGCTCTTGGTCTTGGCGAGCTCGTTGCGGATGCTCTCCGGGTCCGTCTTGCCCGCGCGCTTGATCGCGTCGAAGAGCACGATCGCCGCGTCGTAGCCGAGCGCGCCGAGGCCGGTCGGCTCCTGGCCGTACTTGGCCTTGAAGTCGCTCACGAACTTCTGCGATTTGGCCGTCGCCGCGTCGGGCGCAAAGTGGTTACTAAAAAATGAGCCGTCGAGCGCGTCGCCCGCGATCTTGAATAGATCCGGCGCGTCCCAACCGTCCCCACCCATGAGCGGCAGCTTCACCCCGAGCCGCTGTGCGGTCCGCGCGATGGCGCCCACCTCGGCGTAATATCCGGGCACGTACAGCGCCTGGGCCTTGGTGGCCTTGATAGCGGTGAGCTGCGCGCTGAAGTCCGTGTCCCCGGCCGAGTAAGATTGCTCGGCGGAGATCTGCCCGCCCTTGGCCGTGAACGCCGTGCGGAAGGCGTCGGCGAGCCCGATCGAGTAGTCGTTCTTCACGTCCTTCAGGATCGCCACCTCGGTCAGCTTCAGCTCGTCGCGCGCGAAGTCCGCCATCACCTTGCCCTGAAAGGGATCCAGAAAGCAGACCCGGAAGATGTAGTCACCGACCTGCGTCACCTTCGGGTTGGTCGAAGATGGAGAGACCATCGGCACCTTGCGGCGCTGCGCCACGCGCCCCCCCGCGAGCGAGAGGCTGGAGGAGACCTCACCCAGGATGGCATTGGCCTTCTCCACGTCGATCAAGCGGCTGACGGCGTTGGCAGCCTCGGCGGAGTCACCGCGATCATCCAGCGTGACGAGGCGTATCTGTTTACCGAGCAGCCCGCCCGCCGCGTTCTGTTCATCCACCGCCAGGCGGATGGCCTTGTCAGTGTCCTGGCCGAAGTGGGCGGTGTTGCCGGTGAGCGAGCCGTAGTGCCCGACGACGATTTCGCCGCCGCCCTGCGACGTGGGGCCGGTCGAACCCGGTTGCGATCCGTCGGTCTTCGAGTCCTTGCAACCCGCTGTGAAACCGAGGCCAGCGATCGCCAGAAACATCGCCCCGAGCGCGCCCAAGCCCAGCACGTGACGCCGCCCCGGCTGCGGCGTGAGCGGCCTAGAACCGAGGTTGTTCGGGAGTTCATGCAGGGAAGCTCGAGGGGGCGGGCGGCGCATGGGCGCTTGTACCATGGCGGCTCGTTTGGGGTCCCGTTTTAGGGCGCATGACGAGCGCAGCGCGCGAGGCCGTAGGCTCTCTTCGAGCACGTCGACGGCGCGATCGGCGGGCACCCTTTGAGGTTTACCGAAAGCCCCGTTCGACGTAGGGGCAGGGCGTGGCCGAGAGGTGCAAAACAGCGCCCGTCACTAGGGTGTATGACGGCTGCCGGTCAGGTCGATCCCCGTGCGTAGGGTACCGGTCGCAATTGGTAGCCGGAGTGAAGCGATCCACGCCGCCAACCCGCTGAAGCGCCCTCTGTTAGCTTGATCAGCAGCAAGAATTGCGGGGTCGTGGTACGTCACCCCTCTGCAGGCCAGCCCGCGCTTGGCTTCCGCTCAAGCCAGTCGAGCGGCAGGCCTGGGGGTTGCCCTGCGGCGCGCCTACAGACACACTATGTAACACCGACACTGGTGACCGCCCCTAGAAGGCGTGCCCGTGTGCAGCGACTAAATTAAGCGAAGAAAGCCAGAATCAATGATGACGCAGGGTACGGGGGCAGGCACGAGGGCTCGGAGTGGCTTTGGCGTATTGGTGTTGCTGGTCGCTGCCTGCGCGGGCAAGGACACACCGCCGTTCGCCGATGGGTTCGAGCAGGCGTTGGCGCAGAACTACGGCGGAGACGACGGCGTTGGTATCGCAGGCTCGGCTGGCTCTGCGGGCTCGGCAGGTGCGACCGGGGCCGGGGGCAGGGCCGGCGCAGCGGGCGCGGGCATGGTCGGGGCCGCGGGCGCGAGCATGAGCGCGGCTGGCAGCGGGAGCGGAGGCGGCTCGGCGGGCGCGGGGGCTTCGGGCGAGGTGTGCGACGCCTTCGGGAGTTTTATGGAGGAGAGGTGCGGGAGCGGCGGGCTTTGCCATGGTGCGAACGCTTCCAATGGTGCCTTCGCCGAGAGCGAAGCAGCTGCCGCGGATTTTGTGAATAAGGTGAGCGCCTTCGGCGCCGCGTGCGGCGTTTTCATTGACTCTCGAAACCCGGAGGAGAGTCTGATTCTCACCAAGTCCGACAATACGTATGACAAGGCAAACTGCGGGCCCCTGCAAATGCCTGCCAATGGCAACTTTCTAACGCCCACCGAAATAGACTGCCTGACGAGCTGGCTCGGCCAATTCGCCAACTGACGCTCTGACGCGACCCGCTCTCCCGGGCGGAAGCTGTCACTCTCCATCTGCCTCCCCCGCGAACTGGGCCTCCGGGCCCCGGTTCACTCTATACTTGCGCTCGCCGGCATTGAGGTTCAGACAGGAGCCCAAGATGAACCGAGAGCGGATTTTTGCGTGGATTGGCGTTGCAGGGGCCCTCTGGGGGCTGGTGTTCGCGGGGATTTCGACCCTGGACTATGCCTCCCACCTCGATCGTGGGCTGCATGACCTGCACTGCTCCTTCATCCCCGGCGCCGAAGCCTCGGTCAGTGGTGAAGGCTGCCGCACGGCGCTCAACAGCCCCTACTCCGCGCTCTTCAAGCAAGAGCTGTGGGGCGGCATCCCCATCTCGCTGTTTGCCCTGGGCTGCTTCTGCTTCTTGCTCGGCTACGCGCTGACCATCGTCAGCTCGGGCAACCGCACGAGCCGCGCCGCCGGCGCATTGTACGCGGCCCTGGCCATCTCTCCGCTGCTCGTCTCGATCGTGATGTTCTCGATCAGCTGGTTCGAGCTGGGCACGATCTGCAAGACTTGCGCGGGCATTTACCTGGCGTCGCTGGCGCTCGGCGTCTCCGGCGTGGGCGTGCTCGTCAACACCTGGCCGCGGCGCGCTGAAGGCGGAGCCGGCTCGCTCGGGCTGGCCGTCGCCGTCTTGCTCGGCATGTTGCTCTGGGTGCTGGCGCCGTCGGCGGTGTACGCGGCGCTCGCGCCCGACCACGCGCCCTTTGTCACACAGTGCGGGCAGATCAAGATCCCTAAAGAGTCCCACGGCGCGCTCCTGAGCATGCCCGGGGGCGCGGCCAGGAAGAACGCGATCTTCTTCGAGGACCCGCTCTGCCCCACCTGCAAGTCGTTGCACGAACGCCTGAGCCAGGCCGGCGTGCTGCGCCGCCTGAACGTCGAGCTGGCTCTATTTCCGCTGGATAGCGAGTGCAATTGGATGCTCGATCAGCCCTTGCACCCGGGCGCCTGCAAGGTGTCGAAGGCCATCCTGTGCGCCAAGTCGCCCGCCGAGATGCTGGATTGGGCTTACGCGGAACAAGCGGAGCTCTCGGCAGCGGGCAAGAGCGGGGGTAAGGCGCTGGAGCAGCTCATCAGCACGCGCTGGGGGCCGCAAGTCACCCGTTGCATGGAAGACCGCGCGACGCTGCAACGGCTGAACCGCCATCTGCATTTTGCGGCGGGCAATGCCATCGCCGTCTCCACGCCGCAGATTTTCATCGAAGGTCAGCGCCTGTGTGACGAAGACATCGACATGGGCTTAATGTTCGCGCTGCGCACGCTAGCGCCGGAGCTCGTCCAATGAGCCGCTTCAAGGAGCTGCTGCACGACGTGCTCCCGGGGGCCTCCCGAGGTCGAGCTCAGGATGGCGCGGCGCAGGCTGAGCCCGCCCACTTGCCTCCACCGCGCGGCGGCGGGCTGGGTCATATGCTGTCGGGCCTCGTCGTAGCCGGCGCCTCGCTGCTCGTGGTGCTCGGGTTGGTGACGACCTCGGTCACCTCCGCCAAGGGGCGGCTCACCCATCAGGGCGAGAAAGAGCGCCCCGCGGTCGCCACGGCGCAAGAGGCCGAGGTCGCCTACTGCACGAGCGACTTCAAGACGGTGCTCGAACGCGTGCTCCACTCTTGCGGCCTGAGCACGCAGACCGATCGCCGCGGCTGCAAGCCGTCGGACATCAAGACCTTTGCCGCCATCAACGATCAGGACTTCAACTCGCTCTTCCATCCGCTGAAAGAGCGTGGCGGCGTGCTGATGTTCGACGAGGGCTCGGACGTGCTCGACGAGGAGGGGCAAAAGCTGCTCGAAGAGCGCTGGTTCGAGCGCAAGGGCGCGCGCTACTTCTTCGTCGTGGCCCGCGCCTCGAAGACCGGCACGGCAGCTCAGAACCGGGCGCTGTCGCATCGGCGCGCCAACTCGGTGATGTTCTTTCTACAAAAAATTAGCGGCGAAACGGAGGAGGAGCTCAACCAAAGGGTGGGCCTCCTGTGGCTCGGCAATGAGTACGCCCAGCTCTCCGGCGAGTACTGCCAGTGGCCACGCTCACGCCGAGAAGCCGAGTGCGCTGAAGAGCCCATCAACCGCAGCGCCTTCGTTTCATGGGTGGATTGCCGCCTGTGAGGGCGCCGCGTCGTTGGCCTCTGCTGGTCGCGCTCGTCGCCACCGGTTGTGACACCGGCGGAGACGGCGCACCGGCAAAATCGCGCGTGCAGTCCGTCCTGGTCGAGCCCGGCAGCAAGAACACGCCCACGGCGGAGCCCGCTTCGAGCAAAGCCCTGACCGCGCCGGTAGCAGCCAAGCCGCGGCCCGCCCTGTGCCAGGGGCAGCTCGAGGCCAAGCCGCAGCCCTTCAACCCGAAGCGCGTGCCGAACCGCATCTCGCTCGACCCCGACCACGAGCTCGCGCCCGACCCGCTGAAAAAGAAAGCGGGGCGTTGGACCTGGGTGAACTTCTGGGCGGCCTGGTGTGTCCCCTGCAAAACCGAGCTGCCGCTCCTGTTTCGCTGGCGGGACGCGCTCGAGAACCAGGTCGAGTTCAGCTTCGTCTCCCTCGACGACGACGAGCGCCAGCTGCGCGAGTTTCTCGCCCGCGAGCCCGCGAACGGCCTGACGCGCACCTACTGGCTACCGGACGGCGCGACCCGCCAGGCCTGGCTCGAGGCCTTGAACCTGAAGGCCGAGCCCGAATTGCCGCTCCAGCTCCTGATCGATCCCAACGGCATGCTGCGTTGCCGCGTCGAAGGCGCGGTAGAGCCCGAAGACCTCGCCGCCCTCGAGCGCATCGTGCGCGGCTGAGGCGGGAGCTCGCGCAACGTCGACGAGCAACCTCTACGGGCAGCTCGAAGCCAGCGTTTGTTCCGATGCGAACGCGCCCTGTGCGCGCGCTAATGAGACGCCCTGTCGTCCTCGACTTGCTGTCTACAACGCGGGGGCACCTGCTGGCGTTTGGGCGAGGGTTAGGAGCCCGAGGCGGTCGATACACTTGGAGCACGACCACCGCTGCTCGTCGAGCCGTGCACCTCGGATAAGACGGTGGATAGCGATTTTTCGCACGCGCTCGGAGGATTTGCCTTGACGGCCTGGGGAGCGCAGCGCGGCCATTTTCTGGCGCCGCGGCGATCTTGGTTCGTTCGTCGCACGCAGGGTCCCTTTGGGAAGCGTTTCATTCGCGAGACGCGGTCGCTCGCGATCGGCGTCGACAAAGGCGCTCCTCGCGTGGCGTGAGAGGGTCGAAATCCGCCGTGTTAGCCTCGTACGCATGGCGATGGTCGATGCAGCTCGGTTGCGTGCAGAAGAGTGCGATTGGATGCGAGCACACGAGGCGTTGTCGCGGCTCGCACGCGAACGTGGCGCGGCCGACGCCGAGGAAGGGCGCTGGCTTTTGTGCGCGCTGCGCTCGGCCGCGCATGTCCACCTCGGCCATGCGAGCTTCTCGCAATATATCGAGCGCATCTTCGGTTACAGCCCACGCTCGACGCAGGAGAAGCTGCGCGTCGCGGAGGCCCTCGAGCCATTGCCACGCCTGGCCCGCTCGCTCGAGACGGGCGTGGTGAGCTGGTGTGCCGTGCGGGAGCTCACGCGTGTGGCTGTCGCCGCTACCGAACAGTCCTGGCTCGCCGCGGCCCAGGGCAAGACCACCCGCGAGATCGAGGCGCTGGTGGCTGGAAAGGTTCCAGGCGACGAGCCCGCGGCGACGAGCTCGCCACAACCCCGGGCGCGCGTGCTGCGCTTTGCGGTGGCGCCCGAGACGTTCGCGCTGTTCCGCGAGGCCATGCACCGGCTGCGGCGAGCCGCTGGCGGTCGCCTGGATGACGACGCCGCCTTGCTCTCGATGGCTCGCCAGGTCCTCGCGGGGCCGGGAGACGACGGGCGGGCCAGCTATCAGGTCTCGCTCACCGTCTGCGCGGCGTGCGGCAGCGCAAGCCAAGAGTCAGCCGGCGAGCTCGTGCCGGTGGGCGCGGAGATCGTCGCCATGGCGGAGTGTGACGCGCAGCACCTGGGTCAGCTCCTGCCGCGCGCCGCCAACGAGAACGCGAGCGCGAGCTCGAAAGCGGCGCTGAGCAGGCGCGACAACGAGTCGGATGCACCGAGCGACGTGCACGCCCGTATGGGCGCGAGCTTGGTGACCGCCTCGACCGCGAACCTTGGCGCCCACATGGGCGCGACGCAAGGTCCCGCGCGCGATCGGGACTCTACCCTCGGCCAACAGACACGACAGAATCGCGACGCCCGCCACGGCGGCCCGCCACGCCCTCGCGCAAAACAAGCCATCCCACCGGCGTTGCGCCGGGCCATCCTCGCGCGCGACCAGCATCGCTGCCGCGTCCCCGGCTGCACCCATGCGACGTTCGTCGACGTCCATCACATCGTGCCGCGCTCCGAGGGCGGGAGCAATGACCCCGCAAACCTCCTGACCATCTGTGGAGGGCACCATCGGGCCGTGCACCGCGGCGAGCTCAGTATCGAACCCAGCGGCGAGTCGGGCTTTCGTTTCCGGCACGCCGACGGCACGCTCTACGGCCAGCCCGCCACCCCTCACGCTGTCGACGTGCATGCCAAGGTCTTCTCAGCGCTGCGCCACCTCGGGTTTCGCGAGCGAGAGGTACGAGCGGTGCTCTCCGAGCTGCAGAGCGACGACCCGCCACAGACGACCGCCGCAGGCCTGCTCAGCGAAGCGCTCCGCAGGATTCGTCCGGCGCCCAAGTAGACCGGGCGACGGTGTCGTGCAGGGCCCGAGATTCCGGAGCTAGACGAGGCTCGCGCATCCCGCCGGAAGCGGGGCGATCTCCGCAAGTGTTTTTGGTGCTCGGACCTTGCCGAGGTCTCGCCGGACGGGATTTCCCATCCCTCATCATCCGAACATCCGAGCTCCCCGACGCCCGGACTGTCGCCAACGGCCCGACGCCTCGGGCATCCTCCACGATCGACGGCGCTCAGCCGAGCGCAACGACCGAAGCAGCTCTCGCCGCGGAGCGCCACCACCACGGAGGGCGCACTGGCCTCCCGCGCCGTGCCCAGAGGCCGTACGCACGTGCCTTCAATCCTGGCGCGTCATCCAGATTTCCACTTCGCGCTCCACGAACGCCCACTCCGGATTTTGCTGCGGGTCGCGAAGCGCGGCGCAGAGCTCGGAGAACGCCGCGGCGTCCCCGCTCGGAAACTCGAAATACGTCAAGAAATCCCAGGCTGAGCCCGGCAAGTAGCGCGCGTGATAGAGCCGCCGGTAGATGCGGGCGGCGTGCCGCTTGCCGATCGCGATGTGGCCCGCGCGGGCTGCGCTCCCCTCCAGGTAGGCCTGGCGTTGCTCCTGAGCCAGCGCCCACCAAGCCGCGCTCTTCCGGATCGGGATGAGCACGGCGGTCGGTCCCGACGGGCCCGCGGACATCTGCGCCAGCGCCCCGCGCGTCGCCGCATCCGTGTACAGCACGTGGGTGGTGACGCCGATGAAGGGCGCGTCGGGCACGGCGAGCTCACCTGGGAGCTCGACGCGCCACAGGGCTCGGCCGGTTTCCACGCCTGCAAGCTCGGGCTCTACGATGGGGACGACGCGATCGACTCGATACCGCGTCACCTGAGCGCCCTCTCGCCTGAGGCCGGGCGCCGCCTCGTCGTCAGTAAAGCTCGTGAAGGAGGGCAGCGTTCGGGAAACCATGGCGCGAGTCAAACCAGGTCGATGTTTCCTCGACGTTAACGGCACGTGCGAGCCAGCGCATGAAGCCTCAAGCTTTCGGATCGTTGTGGCCCAGGGGGCGCCCCGGCGCGACGCGATCGCGCACCCGCCGCTTGAGCTCTGCCGCTTGGGGGAAGCCGCCGTCGACGCTCCGGCACCAGACCTGGGCGTCGTCCACGCAGATGCGAAACTGGCCGCTCGTGGGCGATGGGACGAGGGACACGGCCCCGAGATCCTGCTCGAAGCTCGTGAGCAGCTCCTGAGCCAGCCAGGCCGAGCGCAGCAACCAACCGCAGCGCGGGCAGTACTCGATGCTCACTCTGGGCTTCTCTCCTGCCGTCACGCTTCCCCCGCGGGCGCCTCGACGAGCCGGGTGCAGGCGAGCGCCGTCTCCAGCGTCTCTCCGCCCAGGCCCAGGTAGAGCACACCGTCACTGCGCGTGAGCCCGAGCTCCAGCTTGCGGTCGAGCTTCTTCACGACGGAGTCGAGAAATGCAGGGTCGAGCGTCCAGACTTCGATCTCCTCCAGGCGATGGATGGGGCTCGACGCCGCTTCTTCGAGCAGCAGCGCGCGGCCGACGTGCGTAAAGAGCGCGACGCGCCCCGCAGCCTTCGAGGCCTTGTGCAAGCGCTTGGCGGAAGGGGCGCCGACGTCGATCCAGGCCTTGAGCCCGCCGGTGGCGTCATGGATAGACACAGGGGGCTCGTCAGCTGCCGAGAGCCCGCCCTTGCTGAAGCTGATGCCCTCTTCATAGCTCAGGCAATACGCGAGGGTACGTGTCAGGAGGTAGCGCAGGCTCTCCGAAGGGTGGCGGGCAAGCCTCAAATCCAAGGCGGCGTAGGTCGCCCGATCCACGTCCGACAGCTCGACGCTAAAGTGGTAAATGGTCGCGCCGGAAGCCATTGTCTCGCACCTCGACGCTGACGCTACTCCGAAGCCAGAGGTTACGATAGCCTGAGGGAAGAGCTATCGGACCGCGCTTGCCCGCGGTATGCTCGACGGCCTCATGAATGCTCGCGAGCGCGCTCAGGCCGAGGCAGCGGTCCTCGAAGCAAACCAGGAGTTCTACAAGGCGTTCAGCCGGGGAGACTACCCGGCCATGAGCGAGCTCTGGGCCAAGCGCGTGCCCATCGCTTGCTTGCACCCGGGCGCGCCCTTGCTGTCCGGGCGCAACGCCGTGCTGGCGAGCTGGCGGCAGCTGCTCGACGCGGCGCCCGCCTGGGAAATGGTGGGTCGTGACACGACCGTGCACCTTTTTGGGCAGGGCGCCTTCGTCACCTGCCTCGAAGCCAATGGAGCAGAGCCGGCGCACCTGATGGCCACGAACATCTTCGTCTGGGAGGAGGGGCGCTGGCGCCTGGTGCATCATCACGCAGGCCCGTTGTCGGTGCCGGTGCCCGCGCGTAACGTGTTCGTCAACTAGCCTCCCGGCTGTGCCGCCTCTGGCGAGGGCTCAATCGAAGATCGGCAATAACGCCGGATTCTTCTGGTACTCGCGCGCTAGCTCGATGTCGGCGCTCAATGTGCGCGCGACAGACAGCGGTGGAAGCGCATCCACGTCGAAGAAGCCGACGTCCGTCGTCTCGTCCGAGACACGGGCTTCTCCCCCGACCACCTCGCCCAGGAACAGCAGCTTGTACAGGCCGCCGAGGCTCTGAGGTCGATAGGGGTGGCGGCGCCGGTCCTTGAGTGAAACGAGCCGCGTCACCCGCACGCTGTACCCCGATTCTTCCTGGCACTCGCGTTCGGCAGCCTCTCTCGGCGAATCCTCCTCGTCAGCCCAGCCGCCCGGCAGCGTCCAGCCGCCGTCCAGCCATTCCTTGACCAGGAGCACACGGCCCTCCGAGAAGACCGCTGTCCTCACGTCCACCTTGGGTGTGGGATAACCCTTCGCGAGCTCGAAGATCTCCGAGATGGCCAAAGGCGTGCTGGTCAGGAGCGTCGCCAACATCTCGTGCGCCATCGCCTCGAGCTCCTTGTAACGCTGCAGGTCGAAGCGGTCCGTCGAATAGGTGAGGCCGGTCTGTGCGATCGCCCGCAGGCGCTCGGCCGCGGCGAGCCAGTTGATTGCCATGCGCCAAGTCTACACGCGAGGAGCTCGGGCGTGAGCCCTCATGCATCGAGGGCGATGACGCGCACGCCTCGGCCTTCGAGCTCCACCGCCTGCCCGCTGCGTTCGCCGCCGATGAGCTCGAGCCCCTCTCGCTCGAGCGCGACGCGCCGCGGGGTGTCGGTGTGGTTGATCAAAAAGAGGAAGCTCTGCTCCGCGCCATGCCGAAGCGTGGCCTCCACGCCAGCGGGGGTCGAGAGAACCCCGCGCACGCCCGACTCGCCCAGCAGCAGATCGAGCATCCGGGCCTGAGCGGCTGGGCCGAGGCGCGTCGCCACGTAGTAGGCGCGCCCCTGGCCGACCGAGTTGACGGTCAGCGCCGGCCTTCCCTCGAGGGCGCCCGAGCCAAAATGGGCGAGCGTGCTCGCTGTCGTCGTGTGCAGGAGCTCCGACCAGTGTTCCACAGGGGCGCCCGGGTCGTCGTCCCCCGCCCAGCGCAGCGTCTGGGCGCCTGCCGGCGTGAGGGGGTGCCACTCCTCGACCCACGCCCCCAAGAGCTCGCGCAGCTTCGCGGGGTAACCGCCGAGGCCCACTTGCTCGTGTTCGTCCACCACCCCCGAAAAGAACGTCACCACCAGGTGCCCGCCCGCTCTCACGAAGGCAGCCAGCGCTTGCGCCGCGTCCTCGCGGAGCAGATACAACGCCGGGGCAATGGCGAGCTTGTAGCGCGACAGATCGGCGTCGGGTGGCTGGAAGTCGACGGCGACGTTGTGCGCGTGCAGCTCGCGATACCAGCGCGTGGCCTCCTCCGCGGGGTCGATGCAGGCGGGGCGGCCCCGCTCGAGCAGCGCCCAGCGCGAGGTCCAGTCGAACAGCAGCGCCACCTGCGCGCGGGTCTCGCTGCCGACGATGGGCCCGAGCCGCGACAGCTCTTGCCCGAGCGTCGCCACTTCGCCAAACACTCGGCTCTCTTCGGCGGGCGTGTGCGGCACCATTGCGCTGTGGAAGCGCTCCGCGCCGGCTCGCGAGGCCCGCCATTGAAAGAAGCAGACGCCGTCAGCCCCGTGCGCGAGCGCCTGATAGCTGAGCGCCCGCATCTCCCCCGGAGCCTTGGGGGCGTTGATGTCGCGCCAGTTGACCTGATTGCTGGCTTGCTCCATCAGGATGAAGGGCTTGCCCTTGAGCGACCGGCTGAGATCGTGAGCCATCGCGGCGCCGCTCGAGGCGGCCTGGCCGAGAGAGGGATCGGGGTAGGAGTCCCAGCTCGCGTAATCCAGATCTTTTGCCCACTCGAATTGATCGAGCCAGGGGAAGAACCCCATGAAGTTGGTGCTGATCGGCACACGCTCCGAGTGCTCGCGAATGGCCGCGATCTCCATGCGGCACAGATCGAGCAGCACGGCGTTGGAGAAGCGCCGCCAATCGAGCGCCTGGGCGGGGTTCGCTGCGGTCGGCAGCTGAGCGGGCGGCCCGATCTCGTCGAAATTCGCGTAGCGCTGGCTCCAGAAGGCAGTGCCCCAGTTGCGGTTGAGCGCTTCGATGCTGCCGTGCCGTTGCTCGAGCCAATGGCGGAAGCCCTGCACCGTCGCCGGGTCGAAGCTCTCCCAGACGTGGCAGGCGTACTCGTTGTTGATGTGCCAGGACGCGAGCGCCGGGTGCTGGCTGTAGCGGGAGGCGATCTTCCTGACCAGGCGCTCGGCGTAGTAGCGAAAGGCAGGGCTAAAGGGCGCGTAGTGCTGGCGTGAGCCCTGGCGCAGGCGGGTGCCGTCCGCACGCACCGGCAGCGTTTCAGGGTGCATCTTGCAGAGCCAGGCGGGCGGGCTCGCGGTGGCCGTCGCCAGATTGACCTTGATGCCGCCCGAGTGCAGCACGTCGAGCACCTCGTCTAGCCAGCCGAATTCGAAGACGCCAGGCCGCGGCTCGATCCACGCCCAGCTAAAGATCCCCACGCTCATGCAGTTGACGTGCGCGAGCTGCATGAGCCGCACGTCTTCACGCCACACCTCAGGAGGCCACTGCTCCGGGTTGTAGTCGCCGCCATACACAAGTTGATCGATACCGAGCAGGGGAGGCCGGGGCACGCCCGCTGTCTAACATCTGCGCGGTGGCGGGTCGAGAGCAGCACAGCGGCCGCACAGCTCGGTCAGTTGAGCCGCGATCGCGCTCAACGGCAGCACCAGGGCGCCGGGCACCCGCGCCAACGCCGCGCTGGGGCAGGTGGCAACTTCTGCCGTCGCCGGATCCTGTACGATCATTTTTGCGCCGTGCTGCGCCAAGCGCAGGGCCCCCAGCGCTCCGTCAGCGTTCGCGCCAGTCAACACCACCCCGACGGCCGCTCGGCGGTAAGCCGCTGCCCCCGTCTCGAACAGCACGTCGATCGACGGGCGAGAGCAGTTTACGGGCGGATCGATCGACAGCGAGAGCGAGCCCGCCTCCACCAGCAGGTGGTAGTCGGCCGGAGCAATATAGACGTGCCCCGCCTGGATGCGCTCGCCGTGGCAGGGCTCGATCACGGGCAAGCGCGTCTTTCGCGCCAGCAGCTCTCGAAGCAAAGAGCTCTCGTCGGCGCGGCGATGCTGCACGATGGCGAGCGCGCCGGCAAAGTCGTCGGGCAAGCCCTCCAGGATGATGCTCAACGCGTGTAGCCCGCCCGCGGACGCACCGCAGAGGACGAGCCGGTGCACTAGCGCTCCTTCCGATACAGCCTGATTTGCGACGCGAGCTCGGCATAGCGCGGCGCGAGCTTGCTAAACTCCAGGGACTCTTTCCGACCTACGCCGAGCACGCCCAAACGGCACAGGCTACCATCGAGCAGGCTGTGCACTCGTTCGCGCAGGGTCTGATCGAAGTAGATCATCACGTTGCGGCACAGGATCAAGTTGAACTCGTTGAACGGCCCGTCGGAGACCAGATTGTGCTGGGAAAATACGATGTTCTTCCGGAGCCGCGGGCTGAAGATCACGCGCTCGTGATCAGCTGTGTAGTAGGCGGAGAAGTCTCGGCGCCCGCCCGAGAGCTGGTAGTTCTGCGTGTAGTCGCGCATGCGCGCCAGGTCGTAGATGCCGTGGGTCGCGGCTTGCAGATTGGCGTCGCTGAGGTCCGTCGCGTAAATGCGGCAGCGTTCGTACAGGTCCTCCTCCGTGAGCAGGATGGCCAGCGAGTAGACCTCCTCGCCCGTCGCGCAGCCCGCGTGCCAGATCCGCACGAACGGGTAGGTGCGCAGCATCGGCACCACTTCGGCACGGACCGCGCGATAAAACGAGGGGTCTCGAAACATCGCGGTGACTGGCACAGAGAGCGAGGTGATAAAGCGGCTCATGCACGCGGGCTCCCGCAAAATGCGAGCTTGGAGCGCGGATGCAGAGGTCAGCCCCTCTTTCTCCAGGATCAGCCGGATGCGCCGGCGCAGGGACGCCGTCGCGTAGTTGCGAAAGTCGTAGCCGTAACGCTGCAGGATGCCGTCCAAGAGCAGCTGGATCTCGAGATCCTCGAGGTCAGCGGCGACGCCGAGGTCGCCGCTGGACGTCTCCGGTCCGCCACTCCCCCCGCTCCCCGAAGCGGCAGCGTCTATCTGTAGAGCCATACGCGCAGGAGAGAGATCAGCTGATCGGTGTCCACCGGCTTGGTGATGTAGTCCGACGCGCCAGCGAGGATGCACTTGTCCCGATCGCCCTTCATCGCCTTGGCCGTCAGCGCGATCACAGGCAGGCGAGCGAAGCGTGGCACCTGGCGAATACGCCGGCTGGCCTCATAGCCGTCCATGCCCGGCATCATGATGTCCATGAGCACCACGTCGAAGCGGTTCGGGCCGTCCAGCTTCGCCAGCGCCTCGTCACCGTTTTCTGCGTAGTCGACTAGCATCTCGTGCTCTTCGAGCAAGGTGGTGATGGCGAAAATATTTCGAACGTCATCATCTACGACCAGGACCCGCTTCCCTGCGAGCGCCGGGTCTGGCCCAGGCAGGCTCCGAAGCATTTCGCGAGCTGACTCCGGCAGGCTCTCCTGCACGCGGTGCAAAAACAACGCCGTCTCGTCCAGCAGCCGCTCGGGAGATTTGACGTCCTTGATGATGATGGTTTGAGCCAGCTTGCGCAGGTCCGTCTCCTCGCTCTTGGACAGCTCCTTGCCGGTGTAGATCACGATCGGCATCCGCTTCAGGTCTTCGCGCTCCTTGATGCGCTTCATCAGCTCGAGACCGGAGAGGTCGGGCAGCCGCAGATCCAGCACCACACAATCGTAACGCTCCCGCTCGAGCGCCTGGAGCGCCTCTTCCCCGGTGCCGACCGCGGTGGTCGAGATTTCTCCATCGCCGATCAGCTCGACGATGCTCTGGCGTTGGACGGCGTCGTCCTCCACGATGAGCAGCCGCTTGACCCGCCGTTCCAGAAAGGCATCGATGGTCTCGAGCGCGCTAGCGATGCCGCTCTGGTCCAACGGCTTGCCGAGGACCGCGATCGCGCCGTACTCCA
Source organism: Deltaproteobacteria bacterium (assembly GCA_043747815.1). Lineage (GTDB taxonomy): Bacteria > Myxococcota_A > Polyangia > Polyangiales > Polyangiaceae > SZUA-265. Next base: position 37,775 of record JAYTOL010000060.1, on the reverse strand, counting down.
GCCCCCGCCGCTCGGGGGAGTCGGAGGCAGAGATGATGTGCACGGGGATGTGACGGGTGGCGGGGTCGTGTTTGAAGCGATCGAGGACGAACCAGCCGTCCATGTCGGGCAAGCCCAGGTCCAGGGTGATGGCGTCGGGCTTGACCTCCTTGACGAGCTCGAGCGCAGCGTGCCCCGTGTGCGCCACCACCGCCTTGAAGCGATGTTGCCGCGCCACCTCCATCAGCGTGCGGGCGAACAGCGTGTCATCTTCCACGCAGAGGAGCACGCGATCCCCCGGCGCGAGGTGCTCACGGTCGTCGAGGATGAGCGAGGTCTCGGGCGTGGGCCGCGCCACCGCGCGGCGGACCTGCGGCGCCGCGACGGTCGCCTCTGGCAAAGCGGGAGCCTGTTTGGCCTGGGGCGTGGCCGGCGGCAAAAACAGCGTAAACGTGCTGCCTTCCCCCACCTGGCTCTGCACGCGAATCTCGCCGCCGAGCAGCGTCGCGAGCTCCCGGCTGATCGCGAGCCCGAGCCCGGTGCCGGGATAGCGCCGATTGCTGGCGCCGTCCGCCTGCTGAAACGCCTCGAAGATGAGCCGGTGTTGGTCGGCGGGGATACCGATGCCCGTGTCCGTCACCTGGAACGCGACGAAGCCTTCGCGGCTGGGCGCGGTGCTGATATCCAGCGTGACCCGCCCGGCTTCGGTGAACTTGAAGGCGTTAGCGAGCAGATTTCTGAGGATTTGCCGCAGGCGTTTGGCGTCCGTGCGGAGGCCCTGAGGGAGCGCGGCGTCGACGCCGATCGTGAAGCTCAGGCCGCGCTCATTAGCGACGTGCTGGAACGAGCGCTCTACGGTCTCGACGATGTCCTTGAACTTCACGAACCCGACGTCCACCACCATCGTCCCGGACTCGATCTTGGCCAGATCCAGGATCTCGTTGATGAGCTCGAGCAAATCAGTGCCCGATTGATGGATAGTCTTGGCGTACTCGACCTGCTTGTCGTTCAGGTTCTTGGCCTTGTTGCTGGCGAGCTGGCCCGACAGGATGAGCAGGCTGTTGAGCGGCGTGCGCAGCTCGTGCGACATGTTGGCGAGGAACTGCGATTTGTAGCGCGACGTGAGCGCCAGCTGCTCCGCCTTCTCTTCCAGCTCCTGGCGCCCGAGCTCCACCGCGCGGTTCTTGCGCTCCACCTCGCTGTTACGCGCGGTCAGTTGCCGGGCCTTCTCTTCCAGCTCCTCGTTCGTCTGCTGTAGCTCCTCTTGCTGCGTCTGCAGCTCCTCGGCCAGCGTCTGCGACTGCTGCAAGAGCTCGTCCGTGCGCATCTGAGACTCGATCGCGGCCATCACGATGCCGAGGCTCTCCATCAGCTGATCCAAGAGTGAGAGCTTGACGGCGGAGAAGGGCTGAAAGGAGGCGAGCTCGAGCACGCCCTTGACCTCGCCCTCGAAGGCGATGGGCGCGACCGCGATGGAGAGCGGCGAGGCTTCGCCCAGACCCGAGCCGATCTGGATGTAGTCGGCGGGCGCCTCTCGCACGACGATGCGCTTGAGCTCCAGCGCGGCTTGCCCCACCAGGCCCTCGCCCAGCCGGAAGCGGCTCGAGACGCTCTTGCGCTCCCGGTACGCATACGACGCGACCAGCCGGAAGACGCGCCCCTCCGCGGCCGTCTCCGCCACGTAGAACACGCCGTGTTGCGCCTCCAGCGTGGACGCGAGCTCGGAGAGGATTTCCCGCGCCAGGCTGACCAGCTCACGCCGACCTTGCAGCATGCGCGTGAAGCGCGTCAGGTGCGTCTTGAGCCAGTCCTGCTCCTCATTGACGCGCGTGGTCTCTGCCAGCGCAAAGATCATGCGGTTGACTTCGTCTTTGAGCTGCGCGACCTCGCCCTCTGCGTCGACGGTGATGGTGCGCGTGAGGTCGCCCTTGGTGACCGCGGTGGCCACCTCGGCCATCGCGCGCACCTGGCGCGTCAGGTTCTCGGCGAGCTGGTTCACGTTGACCGTCAGCACGCGCCAGGCCCCCGAGGCGCCCGGCACCTCGGCCTGGCCGCCCAGCTTGCCCTGCACGCCCACGTCCCGAGCCACGCCGCTCACCTGCTCGGTGAACGTCGACAGGGTGTCGATCATGCCGTTGATGGTCTCGACCAGCGTGGCGATCTCCCCGCTCGCGTCGAGCTCTAGCTTCTGTTTGAGGTTGCCTTCGGCCACTGCAGTGACCACGCGCGCGATGCCGCGCACTTGCTGGGTCACGTTGCGGGCCATCAAGTTCACGTTGTCCGTGAGCTCGGTCCAGATCCCGGAGACGCCGCGCACGATGGCTTGCCCGCCGAGCTGTCCCTCCGTGCCGACCTCGCGCGCCACCCGTGTCACCTCGGCGCTGAAGGCGCTCAGCTGATCGACCATGGTGTTGATGGTCTTCTTGAGCTCGAGCAGCTCGCCGCGCACCTCGACGGTGATCTTTCGCGATAGGTCACCGTTGGCGACGGCGGTGGTCACGCCGGCGATGTCGCGCACCTGGCTCGACAGATTGCTGACCATCAAGTTGACGTTGTCCGTCAGCTCTTTCCACACGCCAGACACGCCCTGCACGTGCGCTTGCCCGCCCAGGCGGCCCTCCACGCTCACGTCCCGCGCGACGCGCGTGACCTGGTCGGCGAAGGAGCTCAGCTGATCGATCATGGTGTTGATGGTGGTTTTAAGCTCGAAGAACTCACCCCGTACCTCCACCGTGACCTTGCGCGTCAGGTCACCGCTGGCGATGGCGGTCGAGACGCGGGCGATGTCGCGCACCTGCGCCGTCAAGTTCGAGGCCATCAAGTTCACGGCCTCGGTCAAGTCACGCCAGGTGCCCCGTACGCCCTCCACCGAAGCCTGCCCGCCGAGCTGCCCCTCCGTGCCGACCTCGCGAGCTACGCGCGTCACCTCCTCGGCGAAGGAGCTGAGCTGATCGGTCATGGTGTTGATGGTGTTCTTCAGCTCCAGCATCTCGCCGCGCGCGTCCACCACGACCTTGCGCGTCAGGTCACCCTGGGCCACCGAGGTGGCCACCGCCGAGATGCTGCGGACCTGATCCGTCAGGTTCGTGGCCATGGAGTTGACCGCGTCCGTCAGGTGGCGCCACGTGCCCGAGAGGCCGCGCACGTCCGCTTGCCCGCCGAGCCGGCCCTCGATGCCCACGTCGCGCGCCAGGCGCGTGACCTCACCGGCGAAGGAGCCCAGCTGGTCCACCATGGTGTTGATCGTGCTCTTGAGCGCCAGGATCTCCCCGCGCGCGTCCACGGTGATCTTGCGCGTCAGGTCGCCGCTCGCCACCGCCGTCGTGACCTCCGCGATGCCGCGCACCTGATCAGTGAGGTTACTGGCCATGGAGTTGACGTGCTCGGTCAGCTCTTTCCAGCTGCCGGACACCCCCTTGACGTTGGCTTGCACGCCGAGCCGCCCCTCGGTGCCTACCAGGCGCGACACGCGGGTGACCTCGTTCGAGAAGCTGTTCAAGCGGTCGACAGTGGAGTTGATGGTGTTCTTGAGCGTGAGGATTTCCCCGCGCGCCTCGACCGTGATCTTCTTTGACAGGTCGCCCTCGGCGATCGCGGTCACGACCTCGGCGATGTTGCGGACCTGAGAGGTGAGGTTCTCCGCCATCGAGTTGACATTGGTCGTGAGCTCTCGCCACACGCCGGACGCCCCCCGCACCTCGGCCTGCCCGCCCAGGATGCCGTCGGTGCCCACCTCGCGCGACACGCGCGTGAGCTCCGCCGCGAAGGAGCTCAGCTGGTCCACCATGGTGTTGACGTTGTGTTTGTGCGTGAGCAGCTCACCACGCACCTCGACCGTGATCTTCTTGGACAGGTCGCCGCTGGCAATGGCAGCGGAGACGTCGGCGATGTTGCGCACCTGAAGGGTCAGGTTCTCTGCCATCACGTTGACGCTCTGGGTCAGCTCGCGCCAGACACCGGACACGCCCTGCACCCGCGCTTGCCCGCCCAGCCTGCCTTCGGAGCCCACCTCCAGCGCAACGCGGGTGACCTCCGCGGCGAACGAGCTCAGTTGGTTCACCATCGTGTTGATGGTGGTCTTCAGCTCCTGAACCTCACCCCGCACCTCGATCTCGATGGTCTTGGTCAGGTCACCTTTGGCCACCGCCGTCGTGACGCGCGCGATCTCGCGCACCTGCGAGGTCAAGCTGCCGGAGACGAGGTTGACCCCCTCCACGAGCTCACGCCAGGCGCCGCGCGCGCCGCGCGAGGGAACGAGCGACCCGAGCCGCCCCTCCACCCCGATGTCGTGGGCGATGCGGGTGATCTCGTGGCTCAGCTGGGAGAGCTGCTCGACCATGCCGTTGACCGCGCGCGCGTGCCTCTGGAACTCGCCGCGCAGCGCGCCATCCTCGCCCTCCTCGTGCACGCGCCGGGTGAAATCGCCCTGCACGACGGCGTTCACGACGGCGGCGACGTTGCGCGCGTGCGACGTCAAGCGATCGAGCGCCGCGTTGGCGTCATCCGCGTACGCCTTCCACCCGCCCGAGAGGCCCGCGCGCTTCAGGCGTACCTTGGTGCGACCTTCGTTACCGACCGCGGAGAACGCCCGCTTGGCGTCGTGCCGGAGCTCCTCTGCAGTCTGCGCGATCTCGTTAAAGGTGCTGGCAATCTGGGCGTCCAGACCGCTGAAATGCTCGGGTAGACGCGCGCTGAAGTCGCCGCGTCGGAGCGCGCGAAGCGCCGCCAGCGTCTCGCGCTTCGACAGGCTAGCGGGCGGCTCCGCGTGCGCCGCTTGGCCATTTGTCGCCCGTTTCGAGGGCGAGGCTTCTGTCGCGCTCGGATTGCGCATGGTCACGTTCCTTAAATGTCGGAGCCTTGGATATCAGCGCCCTGGATCTCTGCCGTCGGCGGCGGCCGAGCGCCGCTCGCCTGGCTGAGCAGCCGCTTGAGATCGGCTGGGCTCGCTGGTTTTGCGAGGTGATCGTCGAACCCGGCGTGGCTCGAGCGGTCGCGATCGCGGCGCTGGCCAAACCCGCTGAGCGCGACGAGCAACGTCTTTTTGCCTCCGAGCGCCGCGCGCACTTGCCGCGCCAGCTCATAACCGTCCATGTCGGGCAACCCGATGTCGATGAAGGCGATGTCGGGGCGCTCTCTCAGGATCAGCTCTACGCCCGCGGCGCCCGTCGCCGCCTGGCTGACTGCATGCCCCCAGCTCTCGAGCACTTCAGCCATCAAGACCCGCACGTCGTCGTTGTCTTCCACCAGCGCGACGTTCAGCGCGCGCATGCGCCCCACCTCGGGCAGCGTGGTGGGCACCTCGTCGTTCGATGCTCGAAGCTCGATCTCGACCTCCACATACGCGGGCAGCCAGACGCTAAATTCGCTGCCCAACCCCGCCCCGTCGCTCTTGGCTTCGACTCGCCCCTGGTGCATCTCCACGAGCTGCTTGACCAGGGTCAGGCCGATGCCGAGGCCCCCGCCGCCTTCGCGCTCCTGGACGAACAGGTCGAAGACGCGCGGCAAGAGCTCTCGAGGGATGCCCCGCCCGTTGTCCCGCACCGAGAACTCCACCCCGCCCCCGCGCGGCCTCACGGACAGCGCGAGGCGGCCACCCGCCTCGGTATAACGAGCGGCGTTGTTGAGCAGGTTCGCGAGCACCTGCGTCAACCGCACCTCGTCGCCGTCGACGCGAATCTCCTCCCCGGTGCGATCGGTCGACAGCTCGTGACCGCGCTCGGCGATCAGCGGTGTGGCGAGCGAGATCGCCTGGTCGAGCAAGTCACCCGAGCGGACGCGTGAACGACGTAGCTCGATTTTGCCCCGAGTCACCCGCGACATATCCAGCAGGTCGTCGACGAGCCGGATCAGGTGGTCGACCTGCCGACGCATGACCGCACGCGCGCGCTCCACGGTGTCCTCATTGGCTACGTCGAGCAGCTCGAGACCGTTAACCAAGGGCGAAAGCGGGTTGCGTAGCTCGTGGCCGAGCACCGCGATGAACTCGTCCTTACGCCGGTCATCCTCTTCGAGGCGCTGATTCAACCGCTCGAGCTCTGCGGCGTGGGAGCGCTGCTCCTCCAAGCGCCGTTTGAGCGCGTCGGCTTCCATTCGGCTCCGCTGCTCCGTCAGCCAGCTCTCGCGCTCTTGCAGGACGTGGGTGCGGATCTGCTCTGCCTGCCGCTCCACCTCTTGGGTCCGGCGTTGGAGCTCCACGAAGACGGTGGCCTTGGCCTTGAGGATCTCGGGCTGAATCGGCTTGAACAAGAAATCCACGGCGCCCAGCCGGTACGCCTCGAGCACCTCGGCGTCGTCCCGATCGTAGGCCGTGATGAAGATGATAGGGACATGTTTGCTGCGGTCCCGCCCTCGGATCAGCTGAGCCGTTTCGAAGCCGCTCATGGTCGGCATCTGCACGTCCAGTAGAATCAAGGCGAAATCTTGCTTCAGCAGCCGACGTAGCGCCTCTTTGCCGGACTCCACCTTGACCAGGCGGTAGTGGAGGTCATCGAGGGCGACTTCGATGGCCGTCAGGTTCTCCGGTGTGTCATCGACGACGAGGATGTCGCACGGCCGCGCATCGACCAGGCTCGAGGAGTCCGGGGGTTTGCTCGTCAGTGATTCAGCCACATGGGTCCTGCGGTGATGCCTAAATGAGGACCGTGCTGGCCGATTCGCAGGCCGTCAAGCAAATCGTCAACACCCCCTGCCGACCGGCCGCGTCATGATGCACGATGCCACAGTGGCGTTCGTGCTTCGGCGTGGCGTGAGGGCCCGCACGTCCGGCGTGTCACCGCTCGCGCTCGACTCACGGTTCACCAGAGGCGCGGTGAGTGACGCGGATTTTGAACGCCCAATAGACGATCGCTCGCGCTGGTATGACCCATGCAGTTCCACCCGCGAACTCGGGCCCGAAGTACAGGCTTGGCCCGAGCACATCGAGTGCTCATCGTGCAACCGGGTGTGGCGCAGGAAGTCAACCACATACGTTGGCGCCACATTGTAAAGCGCCAGGCTCGCTACAGTGGATGTTGCCGTTCGAGCGGCATATAACGTCAAAATTGACCAAGTGCGTGAAATGTATCGGCGATAGCGTCGCCGCCGGCTTCGCACCGGGGCGGGTAACGGTCCTCTGATGTCCGATCGTGACGTCGTGTCGGATCCCCTAGCGCCGACGCTACCGGGAGGAGGGACCCATTCCTTCCACGAACGCATGGAGGGGGCACCGCTCGACAGCATCATCCCGGCCAGCGTCACGCCGGGCAGCGTGATTGGCGGCTCATATCGCTTGATGGACGAGCTCGGGCGCGGCGCGATGGGCGTGGTGCTGCTCGCGCTGGATGAGCGGCTGCAACGCCGCGTCGCCATCAAGCTGATCCGCCGGGACGTCGTCGAGCCCGGTTTTTATGAGCGTTTTACGCTCGAAGCGCGCGCGATGGCTCAAGTCAACCATCCCAACGTGCTCTGCATCTATGCCTTCGGCGAGCACGAAGGCACGCCCTATTTCGTGACGGAGCTGGTCGAAGGCGTCACGCTCGAGGCGTGGCTCGCAGCCCGCCACGCGGCGCCTGATCTGGAGACTGCGCTCCGGATCCTGGATGACGTGTGCAAGGCGGTCGCGGCCATTCACGCCGCGGGTACGGTGCATCGAGACCTCAAGCCCAGCAACATTTTAATCGACGCTCAGCTCCGCACGCGGGTGGCGGACTTCGGGGTGTCCACGCGCTACGCCGGCAACGCCACCACCGTGGGCGAGATGGCAGGCACTCCCGCCTACATGGCCCCGGAGATCGCGCTCGCGGAGGGCCAACCCGGAACGCCGAGCCCGCTCTCCGACATTTACTCGCTCGGCTGCGTCGCCTTTGAGCTCCTGGTGGGGCAGCGGCCGTTCCAAGCGCAAGGCGAGTTCGCGTGGATCGTGCAGCACATGACACAGCCGGTGCCCATTCCGAGCAGCTTGCGACCCGACCTGCCGCGGAGCTTCGACCGCGTGCTCGCTGGTGCCTTGGTGAAAGATCCGGCGGCTCGCACCCAGTCGGTCGAAGAGTTTCGTCGGGCTCTGCTCGCGGCGAGCCGCGAAGCGCTCGAGCCCGAGCGCATCCTCGTGGCGGAGGACGATGACGACTTTCGTGAAGTATTGAAGGTGGCGTTACAGCATGCGTTCCCCGACACCGACGTGCAGTGCGTCCCCGACGGGCGTGCGGCCCTCGATGCTCTGGAGCTGAAACCCGCATCCATTGCGCTCGTCGACCTGCGCATGCCGGTGCTGGACGGTGTCGCCCTGACGGCGGCGCTGCGTCAACGCGAGGCGTCCGCCCGCATGCCCATCATCGTGCTCACCGGCCGTGGCGGTGCGCGAGAGTGGCAAGCGCTGTCCAGCATGGGCGCCGATCGCTTTCTGGTCAAACCCGTCAACCTCGACGACTTAGTGGCGTTGATTCGTCGCTCATTGAGAGAGACCTTCGCCGCCCCCGTGCCTCGCGTCGGCTGAGGCAGCAACCCAGAGCCCGGGGCGAGCGCTGCGCGTCGCCCTTCATTTCAGGGCAGCAGGGGGAAGACAGCGGAGCCGCCCGCCAAGCTCGGCGGCCTAGCTCGGCCCGGTCGAAGCCCACCCGAACAGGCGCGGCACCAGGCCGGGCTTGGGGTCAGCCTTTTTTGGCTCGCTCGCCTCTTCGAGAGCCGGCGTCGCGTTCGCTGCCTCGTGCGCGTGCAGGCAGGGCGCGACCCGGTGCCGCCCCGAAAAGGGCTCCAGCGCCGACGAAAGCTCGTCAACGCTCTGAAAGCGCTGCGCCGGATCCAAGGCCAGGCAGCGCTGGACGATCTCGCACAGCTCCGCTGGCAAAGTGGGGCAGGCGTCCGCGATGGCGGGCATATCGCCCTTGGCGATCTTCAGGCAGATCTGCGCAGCGTTGAGCCCTCGAAACGGAGAACGCCCCGCGAGGAGCTCGAAGATCAAGAGCCCCACCGCCCAGATGTCACTGCGCTGATCGACGCCGCTCGGGTTCTGCATCTGCTCGGGCGATAGGTAGTGCGGTGAGCCTACTCCTCGACCCGGCACAGTGAGCTGCCCGGCGTCGTCCTGGAACAGCGCCACACCAAAATCGAGCAGCTTGATCGTCGGCTCGCACGCCCGGTAATGGGCGAGGAAGATGTTCTCCGGCTTGACGTCCCGGTGGATGATGTGAAGGCGATGGGCGTCGCCGAGCGCGGAGCACACTTGCAGCGCGTAATCTACGGCGCGGTCGGGGGGGAGGGCTCCCCCCTTTTGGATCAGGCGGCGTAGGTCCGTGCCGTCGAGCAGCTCCATGACCAGGTAGCGCAGACCGGACGGCAGCGTGCCGGCGTCATGCACGCGCACCACGTGTTTGTTGTGCAGGGCGGCGAGGGCTCTAGCTTCTCGCGAGAAGCGCCGCCAGATCGAGCTGCTCTGAGCGATGTCAGGGCGGATCACCTTGACCGCGACCCACGTGCCGAGCCCGAGGTGCTGGGCCTTGTAGACGATGCCCATACCGCCGGCGCCGATGATGGGGCCCAGCTTGTAGCGGTCTGCCACGATGTCGCCGGGGGCCAAAGTGGGGACGGACAGCGCCTCTCCGTGGACTTTCGAGCCCGCGGCGGGCCGCGGCGGGGCGACCGCATGGGCCGGAGCGGGGACGTTCTCGGAGGCCAGCGTCACGTCAATCTCTGTGCTGCTATCAGCGATTTTCATGGCCGTCTCTCAATCCCCGTCAACTCGAGCCCAGCGCTATGCAAGTACTGAGCCCCGCAAGGGAGCGCCCGCGAGTGGTGACAGCCCAGCATCCCTCGAGTGAGACATTTTGGCGAGGCGCGTCGCCGCGTCGCACGCGTATCCTCCAATTAAAGACCAAAAACAGGGGCAAAAGCCAGTGCTGAGGCAGAACACACCAGTGAGGCGCGAATGGCCGCTGCCTCAGTACTGCCTCAGCAATGATTACCTACACTTAGGAACTGGTCCGATATCTGCACTGAGGCGCCGTGTAATCATGCCACAGAGTGACAACACATGACAGAACGCCTCCTCGTCGTAGATGACGACAATGATGCCTGCGAGCTACTCGCGGCCTCGCTGCGACAACTCGGGTATCAGACCGAGCTGACCACATCCCCCACCGAGGCTCTGGAGCTGGTGGTGAACAAAGACTTCCACGCCGTGATCAGTGATCTCGGTATGGCGGAGATGGGTGGTCTGGAGCTTTGCGAACGCATTCTCGCCAAGCGTCCCGGCATCCCAGTCATCGTAGTGACCGGTAAAGGCAGCATGGAAGCCGCCATCGGCGCCATGCGCGTCGGTGCCTACGACTTCATCACCAAGCCCGTCGACCCCAAGCTGCTGGGCCTGTCCGTGGCCCGGGCCGTTCGCACCCAACACCTTCAGTCCGAGGTCGTGCGCCTGCGGGAGGCGTTGTCCGAAGCGCCCGAAGGGTCGCAAGTCATTGGGGATAGCAGCGTCATTCGCCGGGTCAATGACCTCATCCAACGCGTCGCAAAGAGCGACGCTTCGGTGTTGATCTACGGAGAGACGGGCACCGGTAAAGAGCTGGTCGCACGTTCGCTGCACAAGCAGAGCGGGCGTGGGCCCTTCGTCGCGGTCAACTGCGCGGCGGTTCCGCCCAACTTGCTCGAGAGCGAATTGTTTGGCCACACCCGGGGTGCATTCACCGACGCCAAGCTAGCGCGTCGGGGTTTGTTTCAGGAGGCCGCGGGCGGGACTCTGTTCCTCGACGAAGTCGGGGAGATGCCGCTCGAGATGCAGGCCAAGTTGCTGCGCGTGCTGCAGGAGCGCGTGGTGCGCCCTGTCGGCTCGGATACGGAGCACGCGTTCGATGCACGTATCATCACGGCCACCCACCGTGACCTGGAAGATGACGTGTCCAAGCGGCGCTTCCGCCAGGATTTGTTCTACCGCATCAACGTCGTGAGCATCCACGTGCCGCCGCTGCGCGAGCGCGGGAGCGACGTCTTGAAATTGGCGTCGCACTTCTTGCAGAAGTCCGCCGATCGCACCGGCCAACCCATGCGGCACCTGTCCCCCGGCGTCGCCGAGCGGATTCTGGTGTACGACTGGCCCGGCAACGTGCGCGAGCTCGAGAACTGTATGGAGCGGGCGATCGCCTTGTCCCGCTTCGACGAGCTCACGTTGGAGGATCTGCCGGAGCGGATTCGCACCTACCGCCCGGACCGCTTCGTCATGACAGCGGACGACGTCGAGGAGATCATCTCCCTTGACGAGCTGGAGCGCCGCTACATCTCGCGGGCCCTGAAATTGTTGAACGGCAACAAGGCCCGGGCCGCTCAGCTCCTGGGTGTCGATCGCCGCACGCTCTATCGTCGCTTGGGCAAGTATGCCAACACCGAGACGAGCCCTGCGCCGAGCACGACCAACGGTGCCAGCGCACGTTATGATTGACGCACTTTATGACTGACGCCTCCTATGACTGAACCACAACGGAGAGGCCCAGAAGCCGCGCCGTCGAGCTCGCGAGGATCGACGGGCGTGGCGGCGCCACTCAAACACGATACGGCGGCCACCATCGCCGCCGTGACGACCCTGATGGCGGCCAAGGACGTCGCGGAGCTGGCCCGCGCAGCGCTGGACGTGGCGTCCAAGTGGCTCGACGTGGACGAGGTCACGGTCCTGCTCTCTGCGCCCGGCGGAGAGGCGGTGGAGGGCCGCTCGCGGCCGGCGGGCGAGAGAGGCGCAAGCGCGTTAGAAACCTGGGCGCTCGAGCTATTGCGAGCTGGCCCGCTCCAAGGGCTCACCAGCGCGGGGCAGCGACTCGCGGCGAGCCTGGAGTCGCGTGACGGTATCCGTGGCGTGGTGGCGATGAGCAGGGCGGAAAGGGGCGGGGATCCGAGCGCGGCGCTGGTCGAGCTCGCCCGCCTCGTGGCGGCGTGTGCCGATCAGATGGGGGCTCGAGCGCGAGCCGCTCAAACCCTGAAGGACGCGCAGCTCCATCTCGCCAAGGGGTTGCATGACTTGCGGACACCACTGAACAGTCTGCGCCTGGGCATGCACCTCCTGGAGCCCGGGTTGGCGGGGCAAGATCAGGCCGTCGTGCAGCGCACTCACCGCGCGGTCGATCGCATGGCCACGCTCGTCACGGAGATGTTCGACGCTCTGCACAAACCCTGAGGCGAGAAACTGGCATCGGCCTTGCTACTCCAACGACGGGCAGGTCGCCCTCCGGAGGTTACGTTGCAAGCCACACAGCCAGTCATGGAAGATGCGTACTCGCAGTACCCCCTGCAGCGACTGAGTGAGGCTCGAGAGATCGCGACTCGGGCGGGGGCCGCCGTAGAAGCGTGGCAAGGGCGGCCCTTTCTCGAGCGTGCAGAGTGCGCGCGCAACGTGGCTCAGCTGCTCACTGAACGCCGCAGGCCCATCGCCGAGCTGATGGCGCGCGAGATGGGCAAACCGCTCGCGGAGGGGCGAGCGGAGGTAGAAAAATGTGCGTGGCTCTGGAGCTACTACGCCGAGAACGCCAAGCGCTTCTTGAAGCCGCAGCTGATCGAGACGGACGCCGCGAGCAGCTACGTCTGCTTCGAAGCGCTGGGGGTCGTGTTGGCGATCATGCCCTGGAATTTCCCGTTCTGGCAGGTGTTTCGCTTTGCTGCGCCGGCACTGATGGCCGGCAACGCCGTGCTCCTGAAGCACTCTTCTCTGGTGCCGGGCTGCGCCGAGGCGATCGCCGCGCTCGTGCATGATGCGGGCGTACCGGACACCGTTTTTGCCAGCCTGCGACTAGATCGCGAGGACGCCGAGGCCTTGATTGAGCACGACGACATCGCGGCCGTGACGTTCACGGGCAGCACCCGGGCAGGCCGCTCGGTGGCCGCCCGCGCGGGCCGAGCGCTGAAGAAGGTGGTGCTGGAGCTCGGAGGGTCGGACCCTTACCTGATCCTGGCCGACGCGGATCTCGAGGCCGCCGCCGATGCCTGCGTCCACAGCAGGCTGCACAATAACGGTCAGAGCTGTATCGCGGCCAAGCGCTTCGTGGCGGTCAAAGAGATTCGGGTCCCGTTCCAGGAGGCCGTGATTCAGCGCATGAAACACCGGCGCATGGGTGACCCGCTCGACCCCACCACCGAGCTAGGCCCCATGGCGAGCCATGATTTTCGGGACCAGCTCCACGCACAGGTGCAGGCCAGCGTGGCCGCCGGAGCGACGCTCATGCTGGGAGGCTCTGTCCCGAGTCGGTCCGGAGCGTTCTATCCGCCCACGGTCTTGTCCAACGTGCGGCCCGGCATGCCCGCGTATGATGAGGAGCTCTTTGGCCCCGTCGCGGCCGTCATCGAGGCCGCCGATGAAGAGGACGCGATCCGGATTGCCAACGATACGGCGTATGGCCTGGGGGCGGCGGTTTTTTCCCGAGACCGCTCGCGCGCGGAGCGCATCGCCAAGGGCCGCCTGCGAGCGGGCTCATGTTTCGTCAATGACTTCGTTCGGTCCGACCCGCGCCTGCCCTTTGGCGGCGTCAAACGCTCGGGTTATGGGCGGGAGCTCTCGCTCTTCGGTATTCAGGAATTCGTAAACATAAAAACCGTTTACATCAAATAGGGAGCCTAGAAGCAGGCCGTGGTGAGCGGTTCGGTGGCGTGAAGCGCGGGGCTAAAGGCCACGAGGGGGACATTTTCGGTGCGACGCCCTCGCGGATTGTCGAACCGCTGAACCCGCCGCTCTCGGCAGCCGAGCGGGTCTAGATGCCTCGAGGAGATGCGGTGGCGTCCGGAGCGGATGGGGCGAGCATTGGCATCGCGCCTGCATCAGAGCGCCTGCATCAGAGCGGCTGTCCGCGTCCGGCGCGCCCGACGCCGTGACGATGTCGTGAAAGGAAGACCTGAATGTTGAGAAGCGCAACTAAGATCATTGGCCACCGATTGCATGCCGCGGACGGAGAAATCGGGCGCTCGGTGGATTTCCTGCTCGAGGAGCAGAGCTGGGCGCTCAGTTACCTCGTGGTGGAAGCGGGTCGCTGGCTCGAAGGTCAGCGGATCTTGATCTCGACCCTGGCGCTGAGCAAATCAGAATGGACGTCGCGCCGCCTGGTGATGGAGGGCACTCGGCAACAGGTCAAAACGGCGCCGCGCCTGGATCAAGGGGGGCCAGTGTCCCGCCAGCACGAGCTGGAGCTATCCCGGCATTACGGTTGGAGCGCACCTGGCCCGACGCCGCTCGAGGCGTTACCTCTCGAGGCGATGCTTTTCGACGCCAGCGCGGCCGAAGGAGCGCCGCCCCTGCCAGAGATGCTGGCGGCTCCCATGAGCGAGGGGCACCTGAAATCGGTCAAAGATCTGCTCGGCTTCAGCCTCGAGGCCTCAGACGGAACCGTAGGGCACGTCGATGACGTCATCGTCGATGACGACACGTGGACGCTGCCGTATCTGGTCGTGGATAGCCGCAATTGGCTATCGGGGCGCAAGGTTCTGGTGCCAACGGAGTGGGTAGGCCGCATCGACAGGCAAGATCACAGGGTGGAGGTGCTCATGTCGGCGAACAACGTCGAGGAAGAACCCGAGTACGACCCCTCCGCCCCCGTTTACCATCGGCGCGTCGAGCCAGCGCCGGTGGAGCTCAGAGACTCCGGTCGCTTCCCGGCCCGCAGCTGGAGCTTTCCAGCGCCCGAAGCCTGGGGAACACGTGGACTCCGTGCGGCGCTTGCGCGCATAATTCACGGATGACGGGGACGGGCTCGAACGGGGACTTCAGGATCGAACGAGACAGCCTGGGCGAAGTTCAGGTTCCGAAGCATCGCTACTGGGGGGCGCAGACCGAGCGTTCCCGTGTCAACTTCCCGATCGGGCACGAGCTCATGCCGATTGAGGTCGTGCATGCGCTGGCCATGGTCAAGAAAGCCGCCGCCCACGCCAACGTCGCGACCGGCGTGCTCGCGCTCGACAAGGCGCGCCAGATAGAGGAGGTGTGCGACGAGATCATCGCCGGCGAGCTCGACGCGGAGTTCCCGCTCCGGGTCTGGCAGACCGGCTCCGGGACGCACACCAACATGAACGTGAACGAGGTGATCGTCAACCGCGCGCACGTGCGCAGCGGGGGCAGCCTGCTGGATGGGCCTCGCGGGCTACACCCCAATGACGACGTCAACATGTCGCAGTCGTCGAACGACGTGTTTCCTACGGCGATGAACATCGCAGCGTATCGCAGCGTGGCCGACCACACGTTAAAGAAGATGCGGCTCCTCCGGGACGCGCTGGCCGAAAAAGCCGAGGAGTTCATGCCGATCGTCAAGATTGGTCGCACTCACATGATGGACGCTACTCCCCTCAGGTTGGGACAAGAGTTCTCGGGGTACGTGGCGCAGCTCGACCAACGGCTGCAGGCGATCGAGGGCGCCAATCAGCGCTTGGCGATGCTCGCCATCGGCGGGACCGCGGTGGGGACCGGGCTCAACACGCCGCTCGGCTTTGCAGACGGCGTCGTGCAACGGCTTCGGGAGCTCACCGGCCTGCCCTTCTTGCCCACCAGCAATCACTTCGCTGCTCAAGCCGGGCATGACGACATCGTCGAGGTTTCAGGCGCGCTCAAGGCGGCCAGCGTGAGCCTGATGAAAATAGCAAACGACATTCGTCTCTTGTGTTCTGGGCCACGCGCAGGCATCGCCGAGCTCGTGCTTTCGCCGACCGAGCCGGGCTCTTCCATCATGCCCGGCAAAGTCAACCCGACCCAGGTCGAGGCGCTCACGATGGTCTGCGCTCAGGTGATGGGGAACGATCTGGCGATCTCTATCGGGGGAATGAATGGGCACCTGGAGCTGAATGCGTACAAGCCCGTGATGATTTTCAACCTGCTCATGGCAGCCCGCAACCTGGGTGACGCTTGCCAATCCTTCGCGGAGCGCGCGGTCGCGACGCTGCAGGCCGATACCGAGGCCATCGCCCGCCACCTCGATCATTCGCTGATGCTGGTGACGGCGCTCAGCCCTCACATCGGGTATGAAAAGGCCGCGAAGATCGCCCAGAAGGCGCATTGCGAGCGCTTGACGTTGCGCCAGGCTGCTCTGGAGCTGGGTTGGGTCACCCCGGAACAGTTTGACCTGTGGGTGGACCCGTGGCGCATGCTCGGTCCGCTCGACAAAGGCCGACTTTAGCGGCCAAGGCTGGAGCGCGCCTCCCGAGCGCAGCGGCGTTCCGCCTGTGCTAGAAGTGCCGCCATGCCTCCGTCACAGGGCTCGCCCTCGCGTTCGGCGCCGCCTCGCGCGAAGACGCTGTTCCTGTACGCGCTCATGTTGGCCGCTAGCTTCGGCGCGTTCCTGTGGATACGATCACGCGGGGAGGAGCTGACGGCACTGGCCGGGTCGACGACCCTCGCGACCCCTGCCGCGCAAGCTCCCGAACACGTGCTCTTGCACGTGCTGCTGAGCCTGCTCGTGGTGATCCTCGCCGCGCGCGCGCTCGGCGCCGTCTTCCGTTACATCGGCCAGCCACCGGTCATCGGTGAGGTCGTCGCGGGTATCCTGCTCGGACCTTCGCTGCTCGGGCGGATTCTGCCCGAGGCTCAGGCGTTCCTATTGCCGATTGGGATCGCGCCGGAGCTCGGGGTGATCGCGCAAGTCGGCGTCATCCTCTTCATGTTCCTGATCGGGCTCGAGCTCGACACGAGCCTGCTCGGAAAGCACTCGCACGCGACGCTGGCCATCTCGCACAGCAGCATCGTTGGGCCATTTTTGTCCGGCGCGGTGCTGGCCTTGTGGCTGTACCCGGTGCTCTCGTCGAGCGACGTGGGCTTCACCAACTTTGCGCTCTTCATGGGCGTGTCGATGTCGGTCACGGCGTTTCCGGTGCTCGCGCGCATCCTCACCGACCGCGGGCTCTCGCGCTCGAAGCTGGGGGTGATCGCGCTCGCCTGCGCCGCGGTGGATGACGTGACCGCCTGGTGCCTGCTGGCGGCCATCGTCGGTATCGTGCGCGCCAACGCGACGAACTCGCTCTGGACGCTCGCGCTCACGCTCGTGTACCTCGTGGGCATGGTCGTCGTGGTGCGGCCCATCATCGGGCGGCTCGCGCGGCGTGAGAGCTCAAACCAGCGGCTCACACAGGGCGCGACGGCTGCGGCGCTGATCGGGCTCTTGGCCTCGGCGCTGATCACCGAGGCCATCGGCATTCACGCCTTGTTCGGGGCCTTTCTGCTGGGTGCCATCATCCCTCACGACTCGCTGCTGGCCAAGCAGCTGCTCGAGCGCCTGGAAGACTTCGTGGTCGTCCTGCTCTTGCCGGCCTTCTTTGCCTTCACCGGGCTGCGCACGCAGATCGGACTATTGGGGACCGTAATGGATTGGGTCTATTGCGGCTGCATCGTGCTGGTGGCGTGTGCCGGTAAGTTCGGCGGCAGCACGCTCGCCGCGCGGCTGACGGGGCTCAGCTGGCGGGAGGCGTCGGCGCTCGGGGTATTGATGAACACGCGCGGGCTGATGGAGCTCATCGTGCTGCACGTGGGCCTCGACCTCGGGGTCATCTCGCCGCGTCTGTTCGCGATGCTGGTGGTCATGGCGGTCGTCACCACGTTGGCGACCTCCCCCCTCCTTCAGCTCCTCAAGCCCGGCGTGGGCCTCACGCCGCTGTCCGCTGCGGCAGGCCGCGGGTGAAGGTGCAGGCGGGGCTCGAACGAGCTCACGAACCGCCCTCCGATCCGCCGGGCACGTGGGCCCCTGCGAGGAGGCTCGTGCGGCGCGCACGGGCCCCTGTGGAGCGCTTCTTGATGGTCGAGGCGTCGAGCGGGATCTTGCTGCTCGTCGTGGCAAGCTTCGCCCTGCTCTGGGCGAACTCACCCTGGTCCGGCGCCTACGAGCGGCTCTGGCATACACCCTTCGGAGTCCGGCTCGGGCCGTGGTCGTTCGAGCGGGACTTGCACTTTTGGATCAACGACGCGCTGATGACGCTCTTCTTCTTCGTCGTGGGGCTGGAGATCCGACGCGAGCTCGCCCACGGCGAGCTCAGTCAGCTGCGGCGAGCTGCGCTGCCGCTGGTCGCAGCCCTGGGCGGCATGATCCTGCCGGCCTTGATTTTCCTGCTGTTCAACTCTGGCCATCCGTCGAGCGTCGGCTGGGGCATCCCCATGGCCACCGATATTGCCTTCGCGGTGGGCGTGTTGGTGATGCTCGGCAAACACGTGGCACCGGCGCTCAGAATTTTGCTGCTGGCGTTGGCAGTCATCGATGACGTGGGGGCGATTCTGGTCATCGCGTTGTTCTATTCATCGGACATCGAGCCCCTGGGCCTGGTCGTGCTCGGGGCGGGGCTCTCGCTGCTGATGCTGCTCAAAGGGTCGGGGGTGCGCTCGCCCTGGGCCTACGTCGTGCCGGCCGCGATCATCTGGTCCGGAGCCTATTGGCTCGGTATCCACCCGACTCTGGCCGGCGTGGTCGTCGGGTTGTTGACTCCGGCTCGGGCCTGGCTCGGCGTCGAGCGCTTCATCTTGCACACGGAGCGCAGCGCCGAACGTTACCGAGACGAAGGTATTCGCGAGGAACGCGAGCTCCTGCCGCACCTCGACGAGCTGCGCTCGGCGCGTCGTGAAGCGGTCTCGCCCGTGGAGAGCCTCGAGCACGCTCTGCACGGCTGGGTCGCCTTTGGCATCATGCCGCTGTTTGCCTTGGCCAACGCAGGCGTGCCGCTCGGGCGAGCCGTCTTTGATGCCGCGGGCCTGCGGGTGTTCGCCGGGGTCGGGCTCGGGCTGGTGCTCGGCAAGCCCCTCGGGATCCTCGCGTTCTGTTGGATCACGAAGCGGCTGGGTGTCACCGCGCTGCCCACGGGAGTCGGCGTGCGCGAGCTGAGCCTGGTGGGGGTCGTCGCGGGTATCGGTTTTACGATGGCTCTTTTCGTCGCGCAGCTGGCGTTCCCCCCAGGTGCCATTTTGGAAACGGCGAAGCTTGCGATCATCAGCGGCTCGGCCCTGTCCGCGTTGCTCGCCTTCGCCGCGGCGCGCGTCCTGGTGCGCGGCCCCGTTATTTCGGGCGCCGCGCGCTCGGAGGAGGACGCCGAAAGAGGGACCTCGGTCTGAACCCTCTCGACGGGCTCACGGCAATAGGCGCACGGCATCCGGCGTGATCTCCGCCGCCGGAGTTGGCGTCAGAACCCTCTGGGCCGGATCGTTCTGCACCACTCTGGATGTAACACCCCAGGCAGAGCAGGCGAGAAACGCGAGGGAGATGGCGGGGGCGGAGAGGGACGCAGAGCAATGACGTTGCATGCAACCAACCTTTGCGAGAGAGCGACGCGCCGACGCACGGTTGCGCAAATCATCGCAAGAACTATTCCACGGGCACGAGCGCTCTTCTTCCCGCGCCGCCCCGGAGCGCGCGGAGTTGGCGCGCAAGATCGTCTCGCATGTGGCGCGGTAGCCTCACATCGGCGGCGGCCATCGACGCCGACGCAGCCCTACTTGCGCTGAGACACGGGCGCCGCCGGTGTGTTCGGAGGGCAGGTGGGCTTGGCGCGCCGCGGCCCGTTGGATAGGCGCGCCGCGCTGCGCCCCCCCGCTTCGACGCAGTCTTCTTCAGTGCCGACCTGCGGAGCACTGGGCGCAGCTGGGTTGGGTGGAGCTGGCGACTGTGCTGCCGGCGACTGTGCTGCTGACGACTGTGCTGCTGACGACTCTGCGCTAGGCGGCCTGGCTGCTGGATGTAGGTTGGTGAGGGATGCGTCCAGAGTGTCCTCGGGCGACTGCTCGTGCGCGCCCAGCACCTCACCATCACTCGCGGAACGCGCGGGCTCGGGGCGATTTTCGGGATAACGCTCGGAAGAGGCCCCCGCGGCGCCGCCACACCCTGCCGCCGAGGCAGCCAACGCGAACCCCGCGACCCACGCGCCAGCTACGGCCGCGAAGCGGGGCACTCGGATAAACGCCTGAAGCTTTGGGTGAGGTGGCATGGCTATTGTCCGATCTAGTGCCGCGAGCCGCCGGGGCAAGCGCCAGCGCGTAGAGAGGCTCCGTTTAGCGAGCATCAAGGAGCGGCGCCAGAGATCGGGGCGAAGCCCGTATCGGCGACTCCCCCGCGCGGGCCCAACGCTCGGAGGTGGATGACCGCGTAGGCGTCTGGAGCCGCATCGAGGGCGCCGTAGCTGAGCGCCCCGAGCTGCCCCAGGGGGGCGAGCTGGACGGCGCGGCCGACCATGTAGACGTCACGCGAGCGCGACAGCAGGACGATCGCGGGCAGCGCTCGCTCGCCGACCCCCGTGCGCATGAAGCGTGACCCGTCGATGCCGCTCAGCACCTCGACATGTGCATCATCGCAAACGATCAGAGAAGACGGCTCGGTGCTGCTCAGGTAGTCGCCGACCGCGCGCTGCTCGCGCAACGCCGCGACTGTCACCGCTTGCCAGCTCTGCATGGCGGTCTCGAGGCGCTCGACGGACCCGCCGAGCACCAGCAGCGCCAGCAGCACGAAGCTCGTGTTCGCGACGCGACCGGGCCCGAGCCCCGGACGCACGCTGCGCTGCCAAGCCTCAGACAGCGCTTCGGCGGAGCGTGCTACGCCATGCGCGACCCAGGTGGCGACGAAGGGGACCAGCACGAGGAAGTGACGTTCCAGGCCCAGCTGAGATTGAGTCAGCGAGGTCAGGGTCAAGAACGCCAACACCGCGAGAGGCGGCGCGACGAGCCAAACGCCCTCGCGCGCGAGGGTGCGGCGCAGGCCGATCAGACTGAACAGCACCGGCGTCCCGAAGAGCAGCCACGGAACCGTGACGAGATAACGACCGAGCGCGCGGATCTGCCAGCCGCTCTCGGTATGCCGCTCGAGGGCCCCCTCCGCGAACGCCTGGTTGTCGAAAATGAAGCCGAACCACGGCTCTCCGCCCCACCAGCGCAGAGTGCCCCAGCCGAGCACGCAGGCGCCCGGCAGCAGCACCGTCAGCAGCGAGCTCGAGCTCAGAGGTCGGCCCCCGTACAGGTGCCGATACGCGAGCACTCCGCCCACCGCCATGACGATCGGCCAGGCCTCATAACGCGTGAGCACACACAGCCCGAGCACCAGCGCCGCGAGCGCATGGCGTTCTGTCTGCAGCAAGGCGACGGCCAAGACGACCAGCACCGAGAACAACACCTCCATCTGCCCGGTCGTGCCGAGCTGCATCGCGATCGGGCTCAGCGCCGTGAGCGCCGCAGCGAGATACGGCACCAAGGCGTCGACTGCGTTGCCCGCGCGCGGCCTCCGGTGCCAGAGGATAGCAAACGAGAGGAGCGGGGTGAGGGTGGCGCCGAGTGCGTTGGCTTGCCGCACGTGGTCGAGTGTTGCACCGGCAGCAACTCCGGCGGCCAAGAGCACATGATAGAGCGGCAGCCACACCCAGTGAATCCTGAGGTTCAACGGGGTGTCCAACAGTTGCCGGGCGATGACGTAGTGCCCATACGCGTCGGTGTCGGGATCGGGTCCGAGGCGCACGCAGGCGAGCCGCCAGAGGGCGAGGGCGGCGAGCGCACCACAAAGGGTCAGCGCCGGCACGCAGGCGAGCAGACCCACCCCCGAGGTCCTCGTGCTCTGTGCGGGTGCGCCGCTTTTGCCCAGTCCCACGGGTGCTCCGATGCTCGTCTGCTTCGCGAAACGGCATTAGTGCAACGAATCCGTCGAAGCGATGGGAATTTCAGTGACTCGCGACGCCGCCCACCCGGGTCGAGGCCTGCCGGATCAGGGCATTTGAGCGGACGGCGAGCCCTGCCGCCCCCGGGGGTGATTCAAGCTCCGGCGCGCAGGACCGCTTTCAGAGGTGCGCCGCTGGCTGTCAGCGAGGCGTTGGCGCAGGGCAATCTGGAGTCGCGCCGATACGGACCATCAGCTGTCCCGGAGCGGCAACGGCCTCCAGGAGTTGGAAGCGAGAAGTATGAGACCAGCGTCCGTAAAACCCCCGAGGCTGGCCGGTAAGAGCCGCGGTTCAGGCGTACTGCGCCTCGACCCGGCCGTGCTCGCCCCCTTTCGGAGCAGGCCTGAGCTCGGTCCCCCCTCGATACCTGCCCCCGCCAGCGCCCCACACGGTCGAGTGCGGCTGATCGCCAACGCGAGCTCGGCGATCGTGCTGATGTCGGGTGCGTCCGCCGAGGACCTCAGCCTGATGTTGGTGTCCGCGTTCGATGGCTCCGGAGCGCGCGTGCTCGATTCGGAGAGCTGCACCGATGCCGACAGCGGCTACCTGTTTCAACGCATCCACGCCGACATCTCGCGTGTGCCGGGCGGCGCGAGCACGCTCGAGCGGCGGCTGTCGGAGGCGGCGCGGCAGCGAGGGCTCACGCTGGAGCTCGAACGCAGCGAAAAGAAGAAGCGCGTCGCGATCTTCGTCTCGAAGTTCGATCATTGCCTGTACGACCTCTTGCTGCGCCAGCAGACCGGTGAGCTCGATTGCGAGATCCCCGTCGTGGTCAGCAACCACCCGAACCTGGAGCGCGTCGCGGGCCAGTTCGGCGTGGAGTATGCGATGATCGAGAAGACGCGAGAGAACAAGCTCGACGCCGAGGAGCGAGAGTTTGCGCTGCTCGAGCAGCATGACGTCGACCTGGTCGTGCTCGCGCGCTACATGCAGGTGCTCAGCAACTCGTTCGTGTCACGCTGGGAGGGCCGAGTGATCAACATCCATCACTCATTTTTGCCGGCGTTCGTGGGCGCCAGGCCCTATCATCAAGCTCGCGAGCGAGGCGTCAAGCTGATCGGCGCCACCGCCCACTACGCGAGCGCGACGCTCGACGAGGGGCCCATCATCGAGCAAGACGTGGCCCGTTGTACGCACAAGGACACGCCCGAAGATCTGGTGCGCAAGGGCCGCGATCTCGAGCGGCAGGTGCTGGCGCGAGCGGTCAGCTGGCACCTCACGAATCGCGTCATCGTGCACGGCAACCGAACCGTCGTCTTCGACTGACGAATTGGGTGTGTGGCAGAGGGCCCCTCGCGAGAGGGACCCGTACGCGACGGTTCAGTCTCCGAAGTAGTACAGCGCGGAGATATTGCCCGCGAAGATGTCCCAGGGGTTATTGCCGACGTTTGTGCCGAAGTTGGTGGTGGACGCGCTGTTCGACGCGTTCGCGGCTTCGTCTTCGACGCTGACACGGTCGTAGGCGAGGGCTACACCAATGCCCGCTTGCAGCGAGAGCTGCGGGATGTCGATGAAGCCGAAGTGAATCTCCGCGCCCGCGCGCGCTCCGAGATCCAGGTGGAAGCCTCTAAACACCACGTCTCCAGCCCCGCCTTCGATGGTGTTGCCTGAGAAACCAATGTTCAGCTCCGGCACGAGCTCGAACACGAAATATCGGCTGTCGGCCAGCGCCAACGGCAAACCGCCGTGCAGGATGAACGCCGCCGGCTGTGGATTGTCGACATCGGTGGAGACCCCGCCGACCTCGTTCGTGTTGCTGCCGCTGCCGAACCTGAAACCCAGGCCCGCGTCGATGCCCATGCCCGCGTCCAGCCAATAACGGCCTCCGATCACCGGCACATCGACCGCGTCGAAGGGGTCGCCCGCGTCGCCCGATGCGATCCCAAGCGTGCGCAGACCGAGGAAGCCGATCGCAAACGTGCCGACGAACTGCGAGTGGTCGGTGGGTCCTCCCGTGGTGCGCAGCGGCGCCGTATCTTGCGCGTGGCTGGTCCCGCTCAGCGTGGCGGCGAACACTGCCGCGCCCAAAGCCGCCAAATAGTGGATGTTCATCGTGTTCCCTCTTGTTGAAATGGGGGTGGCACGTAGCAGGCCCGCGCCGTTCCGACCAAGTAATGGCACGAACTCGCCGTTTTCTTGACCACGCTCGGGCGGCGGATCGGCTAGCCTCAGTTCATGCTGGCTCGTGTCTCATTGGCGGCGGCCCTGCTCGGCTGTGGCGGCTCCGACGAGACGCGGCTGTTCGGGGTGGAGGGCGACGTGGAGCCGAGTCGGACGCTGTCGGTGCTCTCCGAGAGTGAGTCCGTCGCTGCGGTGTGTCGGCTGCTCGGTGTCTCCAGCATGAGCTTCGCTGGCGGCGGCGGAGGAGATCGCGCAGCGTGCGAGCGCGTGGTGGAGCAATGCGAGAGTAACGTGGGCGGAGTGCTCGGGTTAGCTGAGGACGATGGGGGTGGCGGCGTCGCGCTGCCCGTGCCGGGGGGTGACGCTAGTGCGTTGCTCGGCTGCCCCGTCACGTTCGCGGAGCTCGACGGCTGCCTCGCCGCGGTGGTGACGCGCGGCCGCGACACGTATGGAGCGAGCGTGAGCTGCGACATGCCCACGCTGCCGGACGTCAACGCCCTGGTGCTGTTCGCGGTCCCCGCCTGCTTCGGCGTGGTGTTGCGCTGCCCTGCGCTGTTGAGCCTCGGCCCCGGTCAATAGCGCTCGAGGGGGTTGCGCTTCCACCTGCCGTGCAAATTGCTTGCTGCAGCGCCGTGCTGCCCTCGCTGGCGGCCTGTCTCGGGCGTTCTCGTCGGTCTGCGGCTTGACTCCCAACCCCTCGATTGGCGAGGCTCGTGAGCCTATGCATGCTAGCGCGCGCGCCGTCCTATTGTTGGCTTTCTTCACTGCCGCCTGCGGAGACGGTGCCGGGCGAGACGCGACGTCTTCTCAGCTGCCCGCATTTGGTGCGCCGGGGTCGGACGTGCCCAGTAGCAGCGCGCCAGGGTCCGCGCCGAATGATCCCGCGGCTCCCGTCGGCACGCCGCCGGCGGCGTCAAATGCGGGTGGCTCGGAGTCGCCCGGTCCAGAGCTACCGCTCGGCACGGCGGGCGCCGACGGCGCAGGTCCGGGCGCAGCGCCACAGGCCACCTCTTTGCCGCGCAGCACTCCCGAGGCAGAAGGCTTGAGCTCGGCGGGCGTGTTGGCCGTGGTCGCTGCCCTGGATGACCTTGCGGGCGAGATCCACAGCATGATGCTCGTGCGTCACGGCAAGGTGGTCGCGGAAGCCTGGTGGGCGCCCTACGCGGCAGAGGACATTCACGTCACTTACTCGGTCACCAAGAGCTTTAACTCCACCGCCGTGGGGTTTGCGGTGGCGGAAGGTTTGCTCGGTATCGACGATCTGGTGCTGCCGCATTTCCCGGAAGACGCCCCGGCGGCGCCGGCTCCGCAGATGCAGAACATGCGCGTCCGAGACCTGCTCACGATGAGCACGGGGCACCAGGTCGACCCACTGAACGCCATGCGGGCGCGCACTGACGGGCAGTGGGTTCGAGGTTTCCTCGAGTCGGCCGTGCCACTCCAGCCGGGGACCTTCTTCTTTTACAACTCGTCTGCGGCGTACATGCTCGGCGCGCTGGTGGAGAAAGTGACGGGGATGTCGGTCGAGGAGTACCTCGAGCCCAGGTTGTTTCAGCCGCTCGGCATTAGCGGGCAGCTCTGGGGTCAAAGCCCCGAGGGCGTCAACCTCACCGAGGGCGGTCTCTCGGTGAAGACCGAAGATCTGGCCAAGTTTGGGCTCTCGTACCTGCAAGGCGGCATGTGGAACGGCGAGCAGGTGCTCCCCGCGGAGTGGGCCACGGCGGCGACGGCGAGCCAGATCTCCACCGGCAACGGCAGCGGCAACTATGGTCATGGCTACGGTTACCAGTTCTGGCGCAGCCAGGTCGGGTATCGGGCGGACGGCTCCCTCGGGCAGTTTAGCTTCGTGCTGCCGGAGCAAGACATCGTCCTCGCGGTCACGAGCGGCACCACCGACTTGGACGGGGTGATGAACATCGTCTGGCAAAACCTGTTGCCCGCCGTCTCAGCCGGCGCTTTGCCGGAGGACCCCGCAGCCCTCGCGGCCTTGGGCGCGCGCATGACGAGCCTGGCTCTGCCCGTACCCGACGGCGCGATGAGCTCATCACGCGTGGCTGACGTGTCTCTGCGCCGTTACGCGGCAGCTCAGAACCCTCAGGGCATCCAGGCGATCCAGATCGATTTTTCAGGCGCCACGCCCCTGCTGTCGATCGAAGACGCCGACGGGAAGCATTCGATACCGGTGGGCCTGGGGCAATGGGTGCGCGGCCGCACGGGGTTCAAGAAGCGCATCAACGAGCTGTTCGACACGCCGGAGCAAGGCATCGCGGCCATCGGCGCCTGGACGGCGGAAGACACGTTCGAGGCGCACCTCTGCTTCAACGAGACACCCTACACGATGACGGCCAGCTTCAAGTTCGAGGCTGAACGGGTGCTCGCCGACATGAGTTATAACGTGCGCTGGGGTAACGCGAAGGAAGCGCAGATCATCGGCACGCGCTGAGCTTGCCCAGGGAACAGCTACCGGGTACCCGTCGCCAGGTACCCAGTTGCGAGGTACCAGTTGCGAGGTACCAGTTGCGAGGTACCGGCGGTGGCCTGCCGGCCCCGCACGCGCGGCCGATCGTCGGACCGCCCAGTTGACAGGCTCGACTCCGCGGCTATGCTCACCGTTCCAATGTCTTCGCTCGCCCTCCTCCTGCGCCGGACGATTGCCAGTGGCAATCTGGCCGGTGGCAGCATGTCCAACTGCTGTATGGCCGACAGCCGACTCGTAGTAGTCCTCTCGCCGTTGGTCTGCGCAGAGTAGGGAAGCAAGCAAGTATCCGAAGCCCCTATCGGCGCAGCCCGAAGGGGCTTCGTCGATCCAGACCGTTCGACCTGTCCCTCGGCGCTCCGAGAAAGACACCAGGTCGTGACTCAGTCTAATTTAACCTTCGATCGTCAACCTGCTCGTGCCCCCGCCGCCGGTGGCAAGAAGCGCGCGGACGCCCTGGAGCCTGCCCTGGAGGCGGAGCGGGTGAGCAGCCCGCGCTCGCTGAGTGCTACGCCCGCGCCTCTTCAGCGCCTCACGGGGGCGGTCTTCGTCGTGCAGGAGCTCGAACGGCGCGGCATCGAGATCGTGGCGGGCATCCCCGGCGGGGCAATTCTGCCGCTGTATGACGCCCTCTCCGGCAGTCGCGTGCGGCACGTCCTGGCCCGGCACGAGCAGGGGGCGGCGTTCATCGCTCAAGGCATGGCGCGGGTGACGGGCAAGGCCGCGGTGTGCCTGGCGACGTCGGGTCCTGGCGCGACGAATCTGATTACGGCGTTGGCGGACGCGCGCGCGGATTCGATACCTCTGGTTGCCATCACCGCACAGGTGCCGCGCAAGCTGATCGGAACGGACGCCTTTCAGGAGGTCGACACCTGCGCGCTCGCGCGACCCGTGACCAAGGCATGTTTCTTCGCACGCAGCGCCGCCGAGCTCGCGCGGCTGCTGCCCGAAGCCTTCCGGATCGCCGAGAGCGGCAGGCCCGGCCCCGTGCTGCTCGACATCCCGAAAGACGTCCTCAACGAGGAGCTACCGACCGAGGGCGACGACATTCCTCGCTCGGGCGAGGCGGTCGTTTCATGCTCAAATCGGCGCGCCTCGGGGCGGGTGGGTGAGCTGCTCGACGCCGAGCAGCCAGCGACGTGGTCCAGGCTCGCGTGCTGCCTCGCCGCGAGCGAGCGGCCGTTGCTCTACATCGGGGGAGGCATCCACGCCTCGGGGGCCTACGACGTGCTGCTCGAGCTGTCGCGTCGCGCGGATCTCCCGGTGGTCAGCTCCCTGCTGGGCCTGGGCGCTTATCCGCCGGACGACCCGCGCTTCCTGGGCATGCTGGGCATGCACGGGGCGCCGTATACAAACCACGCCACCGAGGAGGCCGATCTGGTGATCGCGGTGGGCGCGCGGTTCGACGACCGAGCCACAGGCGACCCTGAATACTTCTGCCGCAACGCGAAGATCGTTCACATCGACGTCGACGCCCGCGAGCTCGGCAAAATCAAACCGGTCGAGCTCGGCGTCATCTGCGACGCGCGGGTGGCGCTCGGCAGGTTGCTCGAGCAGGTGGCAGCGACCTCGCGGCCCGCGTGGCGGCGGCGGCTCACGAGCTTGAAAGAGCTCCACCCGCTCGTGCTCGCGGGAGAGGCCTGCGGCTTCTTGAACACGCTAAAGTCCGAGCTCGACCCCCACACCATCATCACGACGGACGTGGGACAGCATCAGATGTGGGTGGCCCAGTGCTTGAAGTTCCATCAGCCGCGCACGTTGCTCACGTCGGGCGGCCTCGGCACAATGGGCTTCGGTCTGCCCGCGGCGATCGGAGCAGCCCTTGCAGGCTCGGGTCGGCGAGTGGTCTGCGTCAGCGGAGACGGGTCATTTATGATGAACCTGCAGGAGCTCGCGACGCTCGCGGAGCTCGACCTCGACGTGACTGCCTTCGTTCTCAACAACGCGCAGCTGGGGCTCGTGCGCCAGCAACAGCAGTTGTTTTACGGCCAGCGCTACAGCGCGGCGCATTTTGAAGTGGCCTCGGACTTTGCCGCGCTGGGGCGAGCGTTTGGCATCCGCTCGCTCGGCGCGTCCGCCTCGGAGCTCACGGCCGAGCGCGTGCGGGAGATCTTGGCGCAGCGCGGCCCGTGCGTGGTCGACGTGCGAGTCTCGGGTCA
Organism: Deltaproteobacteria bacterium; assembly: GCA_043747815.1. Classification (GTDB taxonomy): domain Bacteria; phylum Myxococcota_A; class Polyangia; order Polyangiales; family Polyangiaceae; genus SZUA-265. The sequence continues at coordinate 9,449 of JAYTOL010000060.1, read as the reverse complement.
CGACAACGTGCTGCCCATGGTGCCGCCCGGCGGCTCCAATCTCGACATGATCCTTTACCAACCCGGCGGCACCACTCACCCCCTGCAAGAGCACGATACTGCAACGTCAGGGTCGTGAGGTGACGGCGCGCGCTCCTACGCCATTTCGGCCATCCCGCGCGCATCCCTCGTCCGAATCCCGAAGGCGGGGGCGCCATCGAGGCGACAGGATGGCGTGCCGCTCAGGGTAGTTATTCATAGAGCGGACTCTTGCAGGAGCACTATGACGTCGAAGCGTTGGCTGGGGCTATCGTCCCTCGGATATTTGGGTGCGCTCGGGCTCGCGCTGAGCTTCGGGGCGGGGTGCGGAGAGGCGAGCGGGGAACATCCCGGAGCCGAGGTTCCCGTTCCGCCGGGGGAGCCCGTGCCGTTGATCCCTTCGGGCTTCAACGTCGTCGAGGATCTGGATCGGGGGGTCGTCGCGGTCGTGCAGCCCAACGGGGTGTACGTGGGCTGGCGGATGCTGGGCTACGAGTACGATCGCGATAACCCGGGGCGGACCACCTACAACGTGTACAGGGACGGCGAGCTCATCGCGAACGTTGAGGGCAGCACGAACTTCCTCGATCCATCCGGCAACGCGGGCTCCGTCTACAGCGTGTCTGCCGTCATCGATCAGATCGACGGCGGACCATCCGTGCCGGTATCGGCCTGGAGCACCAATTACCTGCGCGTGCCGCTCCAGCGGCCCTCTGAAATCTACTCGGCGAACGACGCGAGCCTGGGCGACGTCGACGGTGACGGTCAATACGAGGTCTTCCTCAAGTGGGATCCGATGGACTCGAAGGACAACTCGCTCGCGGGCGTGACCAGCGACGTGTTCATCGACGCGCTCCGGCTGGACGGCACCCGCCTCTGGCGCATCAACCTGGGTCCGAACATTCGAGCCGGCGCTCACTACACGCAGTTTGTCGTGATCGACGCGGACGGGGACGGCAAAGCGGAAATGGCGGTGAAGACCGCGCCGGGCACCCGGGATGGCAGCGGTGCGTTCCTGAGCAGCGGCCCTGCGGCGAGCGACGACGACGCGCAGATCTACCGCAACGAGGGCGGCTACATCCTGAGCGGCCCCGAGTACTTGACCGTGTTCGACGGCGCGAGCGGTCGGGAGCTCAGCACCGCCCTGTTCGATCAGGCGCGCGAAGACGTGGCTGCCTGGGGAGACGCCTATGGCAATCGCGTCGACCGCTTTCTGGCCACGGCGGCCTACCTGGACGCGAGCGGTCTGCCGAGCTTCGTGATGGCTCGCGGCTACTATACTCGCACGACGTTGTCGGCCTGGACCTGGCGCGACGGGCAGCTCGCCCAGCTCTGGAAGTTCGACAGCAATCTCACGCCGGCCGACGCACAGGGCCGGCCGTTCACCGGTCAGGGCGCGCACAGCTTGAGCGTGGCCAACGTGGACGCGGACCCCGAGCAAGAGATCATCTACGGCGCCATGACCATCGACCACGACGGCACCGGCAAGTGCTCGAGCGGGCGCGGGCACGGGGACGCGCTGCACGTGACGGACCTGATCCCGAGCCGCCCCGGCCCGGAGGTGTTCATGCCCGCGGAGAACGCGAGCCAGTTTTTCTGGAGCTTACGCGACGGCGCTACCTGCGAGATCATCCACAGCAGCGACCAGACCGGCTTCGACGTGGGCCGCGCTGTCGCGGGGGACGTCATCCCGACCAATCCTGGCGGCGAGTTTTGGGCCTCCCGAATGACCCTCTTGCACAGCGCCACCACTGGCCTGCCCATCGCCCCCCAGCCGAGCTCCCAGAACTTCCTCGTGTGGTGGGATGGGGACGAATCGCGCGAGCTGGAGGACAACATCTCCATCACGAAGCTCGGCGTCGAGCAGCCGCTGCTCTTCACCTGCGCGGAGTGCGCCTCGAACAACGGCACCAAGGCCACGCCCGCGCTCGTCGCCGACCTGCTCGGCGATTGGCGCGAAGAGGTCGTCTGGCGCGAAATCGACAACAGCGCGCTGCGCATCTACACCACCACCGACCTGACCTCGCGGCGCATCTACACGCTGATGCACGACCCGCAGTATCGGATCGCCATCTCCTGGCAAAACGTCGCCTACAACCAACCGCCGCATCCGAGCTTCCACATCGGCGACGGCATGGCGGCGCCCCCCACGCCGGACATCCGCCTCAGCCAGCCTCGCCAGCGCATTGCGCCCGGCATCAGCTCCGGCACGCCCGTCGTTCGCTAAGGCAGCGGATTCCGGGCGGCGACTGAATCCCGCCACGGGCTACGGCCATATCGCCCCAGGGCCCTTCGACGCGATGCGCAAGCGCGTGCTGGGCTCGAGCGCGATAGCGGCTTGACCTGTCTCCAGCGCGTCGAGCGAATGGCCCTCAGGGGACAAGTACGCCAGAATTTTCACCTCGGCGGAGCCCAAGATTTGGGCCGGACGCGCGCTTGCGGCCTGCCCGGACGAGCTGGTTCGTGGCAATATCACCGATCTTGGAACTTCTGTACCCATCGACTCACTTCCGTGGACGCGCGAGGGCGCGGGAGCTGTGGTCTTGCTGAAGCTTTCGGGGCGCGAGTTCTTCCGCGGGGAGTCGCAGTTCGTGAGCGTCGAGCCGCGCTCGCCGCAGCCGCCGTTTCCGCTTCACGAGCATGACTTCCACGAGCTCGTCATCGTCGCCTCCGGCAACGGCTGGCACGTCCTCAACGGCGAGCCTCACCTCCTCACGTGCGGCGAGGTCTTGTATCTCGAGCCACATGATCGGCACGCCTTCGAGGACGTCAATGACCTGTTCCTCACCAACGTGATCTACAGGCCGAACGACGCGCTCCTGCACGCCGACCGCGTACGCCCCTATCTCCAGCCGGGGGGCGAGCACCTGGGGGAGCGGCGTTATTGGCAGATCTCCGCCGACGCGCTCGGCCGCCTGCAACCGCTCCTCGCCGCTCTGGCGGAGGAGTCGAGGAAGCCCGACGCGGCCTCCGATCTCATGGCGCAATCCCTGTTCGTGCAGCTCATCGTCAGCCTGTGGCGCGACCGCTTCGCCACCGACGCCGAGCAGCTCTCGGCGGCTGCCCGCTTCGCACAGGCGCTGTCGTACCTGCGCCATCACTGCACGACGCCGATCGATCTCGATGAGCTCGCTCACCGGTTCGGCTACTCGCCGCGCAATTTCCGGCGCGTGTTCCGTGAGGCGACGGCCACCACGCCCCACGGCTACTTGGTGAAGCTGCGCCTCGGCCGCGCCATGCGTGCCCTATGCGCGAGCGATGCGAACATCACCGACGTCGCGTTCGCGTCCGGGTTCAATGACAGCAACCACTTCGCCTACTCGTTTCGGAAGCTGACGGGCATGTCACCGAGCCGCTATCGGCAGCAGGCCCGCTGCCGCGAGCCCCGGAGCGCGAGCGCCCCTGCACGGCGTCGCCTCGCGTCGCCCGGCTCGTGACGAGCGTGTCACGTCACCTGGGCATAGGTTCAGCTATCCTTCCTTCACCCACATTCTTGGCCAGCTTCGCCCTCGGGCTGTCCGGATCTCAAAGGCGTTGGAGTTCGGGAAGCGCGAGCATCGCGGCCGGAGCTGGATGATCAAGAGGAGCTGCGCAGCCATCGATCTCGGGGCGAGCAGCGGGCGCGTCGCCGTGGTCGAATGTGACGGCGAGCAGCTCTCGCTGCGTGAGGCGCGGCGCTTCGACACGCCGCAGCGGCGTGACGCCGAGACGGGCTACCAGGTCTGGGATCTCGACGGTATCGAGCGCGAGATTCGCGCTGGGCTGGTGACGGCCGCGGCCATGGCGCCGCTGGAGAGCGTGGGCGTGGATGGTTGGGGCGTCGACTACGTCCTGCTCGATGCGCAGCGAGAGCGGATAGGCCCCGCAGTCGCGTACCGGGATGACCGCACGCGCGGCATGCTGGAGCAAGTGCTGTCTCAAATGCCGGCGGAGGAGGTCTACCGCCGCACGGGGATTCAGTTCCAGCCGTTCAACACGCTCTACCAGCTCGCGGCAACCGCCAGACAGCACCCGGCCTGGCTCGAGCGCGCGCGGCACCTGCTGATGCTCCCCGACTATTTCCATTTCCGGCTCGGTGGAGCGATCGCGAGCGAGTACACCAACGCGACCACCACCCAGATGTACGGCATAGCGGCCGACGATTGGGACGCCGAGCTGCTGGCTCTGGCCGGGGTCTCTCGCGAGCTCTTGACCCACCCGGTCAGCCCCGGAACCTTTCTCGGCGACGCGAGCGAGCTCACGGGCAGAAGGCTGAAGGTCACGGCGCCGGGCACGCACGACACCGCGTCGGCCGTGGCCGCGATCCCGCTCTCGAGCGGCCTACCATCGAATGACAGGGAGGCGTTCATCAGCTCGGGCACCTGGTCGCTGATGGGCGTGGAGAGCCAACGCCCGCTGCTCGGAGAGAGCGCCCGTCGCCTCAACTTCACCAATGAGGGAGGTGTCGAGCGGCGCTACCGGGTCCTGAAGAACATCGCTGGGCTCTGGCTGACCCAGTGCATTGGGCGTGAGCTCGGGAAAAGCGACGTGAGCCTGCTCGCTGCCGCGGCCGCTGCTGAGCCCTGGCGCTCTTCGATCGACCCTGACGATGCTCGGTTTCTGAACCCGCCCTCGATGGTGGAAGCGATCCAGAGCTTCTGCGCCGAGACCGGCCAACCCGAGCCGGCGGGCGAGGGCGCGCTCACGCGTTGCGCGCTCGAGAGCCTGGCGCTGTCGTACCGGCGCGTGAAGGAAGAGCTCGAGGGCTTGCTCGGGATCCGCCTGAAACGCATCCACATCGGAGGTGGAGGCGGTCAGAACCAGATGCTCAATCAGCTCGCTGCTGACGCCTGTGAGGTGCCGGTGCTCGTTGGCCCGAGGGAGAGCTCGCTCCTGGGCAACGGCTGCGTCCAGCTCATCGCGCTTGGAGCCCTTGCGTCTCTCGACGAGGCGCGGTCCCTCGTTCGTCGCTCGTGCACCGCGCCCGAGCTCGAGCCTCGCTCGCCCATACCGGAGCACGTGCGCCACCGGTTTCAAACCTTCACTCGTCGCCGCGCCGAATCCAATCAGAGAGAGCCTGATCGGGCTGAGTCCGATCATGCAGAGCGCGCGCCTGCCGCCGAGCGCCCATCAGCCTGAGAGAGCCCACCGTCATGAACAAACAGTCTTCCACCGAACGCGCCTACCTGCTCGCCAGCGAGGCCTTCGCCGGTATCGGCGTCGATGTCGAGGCAGCCCTCGGGCGCCTCGACCGCATCCCCATCTCCCTGCACTGCTGGCAGGGGGACGACGTCCGCGGGTTCGAGAACCCCGACGGTCTCTTGACCGGCGGCATCCAGACGACCGGCAACTATCCCGGGCGGGCCCGCACCCCCGACGAGCTGCGCGCCGACGCCGACCTGGCGATGGCTCAGATCCCGGGCCCCAAGCGCTTCAACCTGCATGCGATCTATCTCGACACGGATAAGCGCGTCGAGCGGAACGAGATCCGACCGGAGCACTTCCAGCGCTGGGTCGACTGGGCCAAGCAGGGCGGCATCGGTCTGGATTTCAACCCCAGCTGCTTCTCCCACCGGCTCAGCGAGCAAAACATGACGCTAAGCCACCCGGATGAAGGCGTGCGCCGCTTCTGGGTGGAGCACGTCAAGGCGTGCCGCGCGGTGAGCGCGCACTTTGGCAAGTCTCTCGGGACCCCATCGGTGATGAATATCTGGGTGCCCGACGGCTCCAAGGATCAGCCCTTTGATAGGTTCGGGCCGCGGCGGCGCTTGATCGAGTCGCTCGACGAGGCCATCGCCACGCCCTTCCCGCGCGAGCACCACCGGGACGCGGTCGAGGGCAAGCTGTTCGGTATCGGCGCTGAAGCCTACACGGTCGGCTCGCACGAGCTGTATCTGGCCTATGCGATCAGCCGGAAGCTGATGTTGTGCCTGGACGCGGGGCACTTTCACCCGACCGAGATCATCTCCGACAAGGTCTCGGCAGTTCTGCCCTTCCTCGACGGCATCCTCCTGCATGTGACCCGCGCCGTGCGCTGGGACAGCGATCACGTGGTGCTGCTCGACGACGAGACGCAAGCCATCGCCAATGAGCTGGTCCGGGGTGGGGTGCTCGATCGCGTCAACATCGGCCTCGACTTCTTCGACGCCAGCATCAACCGCGTCGCGGCCTGGGTGATCGGCACGCGCAACATGCGCAAGGCCCTGCTCAGGGCGCTGCTCGAGCCGGCCGCCGCGCTCGCGAACGCCGAGGCACGGGGCGATAACACCGAGCGGCTCGCGATGTTCGAGGAGCAGAAATCGATGCCCTGGTCGACGGTCTGGGACTACTACTGCGAGAGCCGCGGCGCCCCGGTCGGCCTCGGTTGGTTGGAGCGTGTGCGCCGCTACGAGCGGGACATCGCGACGCGGCGGGCGGCGTGATACACGAGCGCTCGGGATCGAGCTCACAGTCGATGAGGCACGCATGACAAAGCAGCGGCAAAAGTGGGCGCTCTTGGCGCTCTTGGCGCTGCTGCTGGGTGGCGGGGTCTTGCTCGCGCGGAGCTCCTCGCCCCCGGAGCAGCCGGGCGCATCCCAGATCCGCGTCGCCATGGTGGTCAAGAGCCTCGGTAACGGGTTCTTCGAGGCGGCGCGAGCAGGCGGGCTGGAGGCGGCCAAGGAGCTCGGCGGCGTGGAGCTGATTTATACCGGTCCGACCACACCGACGGCGGAGGGGCAGATCGAAATCGTCAGCGCGCTCATCGCGCAGAAGGTCGACGCCATCGTCATCTCTGCCAATGACGCGGACGCGCTGGTGCCGATCTGCAAGCGGGCGATGAGCCGCGGTATCACAGTGATCTCGTTTGACTCCGGGGTCGCCAAGGCGGGGCGGGTGCTCCAGATCAACCCCTCGAACCCGACTCTCATTGGAGAGAAGCAGATCGAGATGGTGAAAAAAACCATCGGCGGCAAGGGCGAGATCGCCATCCTCAGCGCCACCACGCAGGCGACCAATCAAAACATCTGGATCAAGGTCATGCAGGCGGCGCTCACGAAGCCTGAATACAAGGATCTCCAGCTGGTCGACGTCGTCTACGGTGACGACCAGTCAGACAAGAGCTACCGCGAGGCGATCGGCCTCTTGCGCAAGCATCCCAACCTCAAGGCCATCATCGCCCCGACCACCGTCGGCATCACCGCCTCCGCCAAAGCGGTCACCGACCAGAACCTCGTCGGGAAGGTCTTCGTCACCGGCCTGGGCCTGCCCTCGGAGATGGCTGGGCACGTTCACTCCGGGGCGGTCGACACGTTCGCGATCTGGAACCCGATCGATCTGGGATACACGGCGGTCTATGCCGCTCAGCAGGTCCTGACCAAGAAGGCCAGCGGCGCGCCGGGTACGGCGATTTCCGTGGGCAGGATGGGCACGCTCAACGTCGACGAAAACGCCGATGCGGCGATGGCCGAGCCCTACGTGTTCGACAAGTCGAACGTAGACCAGCTCGCCAAGTTCTTCTGAGACGCCTGTTGCGATGAATCCGGTTTTATCTCTGTCCGGCGTCCACAAGCATTTCGGCGGCATCCAGGCGCTCCGCGGCGTGGATCTCGATCTGTACGCCGGCGAGGTGGTCGCGCTAGTGGGCGAGAACGGGGCCGGCAAGTCCACGGCCGTCAAGATCCTGACCGGGGTGTATCGGCCCGACGCCGGGCAAGTCCGGGTTGCCGGCAGCGCCGTCCAGCTCGAAAGCACGCAAGATGCCTGGAAACAGGGCATCGCCGCCGTCTACCAGGAGACGGTGATGTTCGACGAGCTCTCGGTCGCCGAGAACATCTTCATGGGCCACCTCGTGACGCGCCGCAATCGGTTGCTCGACTTTCCGAGCATGAAGCGCAAGGCTCAGGCCATCCTGGCGAGCCTCGAGGCAGACCTCCAGGTCGATACGCTGCTCGGGGCGCTGAGCGTTGCTCAGAAGCAGCTGGTCGCGATCGCGCGGGCCCTCTCGCACGACGCCCGCGTCTTGATCCTGGACGAGGCGACGGCATCTCTCTCCAGCCGCGAGGTGGACGAGCTGTATCGCATCACCCGCCGCCTGACGGCTGGGGGTGCCGCCATCCTCTTCATCTCTCACAAGCTCGACGAGATCTTCGCCATCGCCGATCGCTACACGGTGTTTCGCGACGGCAGCTCTGTCGGGCACGGGCCGATGACCGGCGTGGACGAGGACCGGCTGGTTCAGCTGATGGTGGGGAGGACCATCGTCGAGATCTTCCCCAAGACGACGGTGGAGCTGGGCGAGCCCGTGCTCGAGGTGCGCGAGCTCGGGAACGGCACCGAGTTCGCCGACATCTCGTTTACCCTGCACAAGGGCGAGGTGCTCGGCTTTTACGGGCTGGTCGGCGCGGGCCGCACCGAGCTGATGGAAACCATCTTCGGGCTCGAGCGCGCCACGAGCGGCGTCGCCACGATGGGCGGCCAACCCTGCGGCAGCACGCCGCGCGAGGCCATCGAGCGAGGGCTCGTGCTGGTGCCGGAGGATCGTCAGCGGAACGGCACCATCCTGGCGTTGTCCATTCGAGAAAACGTCACCTTGCCCTCGCTCTCCAGCCTGGCACCTGGCTTCTGGGTCGACACGGCGGCTGAAACTGCGCTAGCGCGCCAGATCGTGGATCGCCTGAGCATCAAGTGCGACAGCCTCGAGCAGCCGCTGAGCGATCTCTCGGGCGGCAACCAGCAGAAGGCCGTGATCGGCAAGTGGCTCGCGGTGCAGCCGAAGATCATCATCCTCGACGAGCCGACGAAGGGCATAGACATCGGCTCGAAGGCGGCCGTCCACGCCTTCATCGGCGAGCTCGTCAAGCAGGGGGTGTCGGTGCTGCTGGTGAGCTCTGAGCTGCCCGAGGTCATGGGCATCGCTGACCGCATCCTGGTGATGCACAAGGGCCGGATGGTCCGCGTCGTCGAGCGGGCCGACTTCGACGCGCAGACCATCGTGCGTGCGGCCATTGGCATCGGTGTTCCTTCTTCCGAGAGCGTGTATGCAGAGTTTGCTTCGGCGACGTGAGACGGCCCTCGCGCTGATCGTCGCGGTGCTGTTGGGTGCGATCGCCTTGCGTGCGCCGGTGTTCCTGCGTGCGGATAACCTCGACGGGCTCATCAACGACGGCGCCATCCTCGCCATCATGGCGCTTGCGCAGATGCTCGCGCTGCTCACGCGGGGCATCGACCTGTCGATCGCCGCCAACATGGCGCTCACTGGCATGCTCACGGCCCTGCTCTCCAAGGCGCAACCGGATCTCCCGGTGGGGCTGACGCTCGCGCTCGCGCTCGGTCTCGGCCTGGGCCTGGGTGCGATCAACGCTGCCTTGATCGCCTGGCTCGGCGTGCCGCCGATCGTTGTCACCCTCGGGACCATGAGCGTCTATCGCGGTCTGGTGTTTCTGGCCAGCGGCGGCGCCTGGGTGAACGCGCAC
>JAYTOL010000059.1:0-4389 GCA_043747815.1 Deltaproteobacteria bacterium | reverse complement strand
CCGCCCAGCCGCGCCGGCCCCCACGATTCGGATTCGGCCTGACGCCCGACGCGATCGCGCGCCCGCGGCGAACCACCGCACACCGCGGCCCGCGCGCCGACGACCGGCGAGAAGCTTCGGCGGCGGGATAAACGTGATCCACTTTGGGCGGGCGACGTGATCCACCTTGGGCTGATGTCGTAGGCGTCTGGCGCGGCGGGATCGTGATCCACCCAGTGGTGATCCACGGGGACGAGATTGAGAGTTGGGTTGCGGGGAATAGATGGAGCCGCGCGGCGCAGCGCGCCGACGCGAGACAGGGGTGCAGCGACGGGAGGGGTAGTTCGAGGGACTGCGGTGGGACCTACTGCGCGGGCGTGGTGTCGGTGTCGGGGCCGTCGTCGGGGAGAGTGGTGCCGCGCTTCTTGGCGCGGTCGCGGGCGACCTGCTGGCGGTAGCTGGGGCCGTCGATGTCGAGGCGGATGGCGTTCATGTTGACGCGGTCGAGGATGGCGACAGCGAGGGTGGGATCGCCGAGGTACTTGCCCCAGGCGCCGAGCTTGATATTCGAGGTGAAGGCCGTGGATGCGGTGCCGTGGCGGCGGTCAATCAAGTTGAAGAGGGTGTGGGCGGCGGTGGGCTCGTCGTCGCGCTTCTTGACCTGACCGAGGCCCACGTCGTCGATGACGAGGAGATCGGGGGCGGCCCAACGCTTGAGCCTTTGCGGGTAGGTGGCGTCGGCGAGGCCGGCGTAGAGATCGTCGAGGAGATCGACGCAGCGGGCGTAGCGCACGGAGAGCTGCATCTTGCAGGCGCGCAGCGCGATGGCTTGGAGGAGATGACTCTTCCCGGTGCCGCTCTTTCCCGTGACGACGAGGTCCTCTTTGCGACGGACGAAGTCGAGGCCGGCAAGCTCCATGATGAAAGATTTATCGAGACTGGGTTGGAAGGCCCAGTCGAATGCCTCGAGTGTCTTCTTCTCGCGCAGGCCGCTCTTGTCGAAGCGGCGCTCGATGCGCCTCTCCAGTTTGAAGGCGGCCTCGGCGCCCAGGACGCGCTCGATGAGGACACTGGCGCCGGGCTTCTCGCGCGTGGCCCAGACGAGGTGCTCGTCGAGGATCGTGATCGTGTGGTTCAGTCCGAGGATCTGGAGGTGTCGTCGGATGCGCTCGACGATGTCGCCTTCGCCTGGGGACTTTGGAGGTTTTCCTTTTCCGGACATGGTGACTCCTTGGCGACAATGGTGCGCGCAGCGACGGGGAGACGGTCGTACTCGTCGAGGTCGTGGAGGAAGGCGTCGGGAGCCGAGGGGGCCTCGTCGAGCTTCTTTCTGTGCTCCTCAACGACGTACTCGGCGAGGCGGCGCGGGGCGGCGCGGGCGGAGAGGATGCGCTCGATGGCGCGGCACTCGAAGGCGCCAAAGGAGCGGGCGTGCGCGAGCGCGGCGTCGAGATCACAGGTGGCGTAGCGCTCGCGGAGGAGCAGGATCTGGCGAGCATGGTAGCCGGTGAAGCGGGGCTGCGCGGTCTGTAGCCCTTCGAAGAAGAGCGCGCTCCCGTCGCTGATGGCGGAGAATGCCTGTTTGAGCTGATCGAGATCTGCGCCATAGGTCTTCCATGGTTTTCGCGAGCCGGGCGGGGCGACGTCGCGGCCGGCGCCGCGTGGAGCGAGTTCGTGGCGTGCCGCGAGCCTGAGATCGGCGGCGTAGATGAAGACCTCGGATTGGGTGACGCGGACGGGCAGGATGTCGGTGACGTGGTCGTAGGGGACCGCGTAGCGATTGCCGTCGATGGCGACGAAGCCGTCGATGCTGCACACGCGATACACGACGCGCGCGGTGTCATAGGCGTGGGACGGCAGCGGCAAGAGGTGCGGCTTCTCGTTGGTGAAGCGCTCGATCGGCGTCGGGCGGCCCTGCTTCCTCTTGCGCACGTCGCAGATCCCGTCGAGCCAAATCAGGAGCTGGGCGCGCATGTCATTGAGGTCGTGGAAACGACGTCCATTGAGAAAGCTCTGCTCGAATTCCCAGAAGCTCCGCTCTGTCCGCGGCTTGTCATTGGGGTGGAATCGCCGCACCGCCCGCGGCCGGAATTCATAATGGGTAGCGAATGCCAAAAAGCGCGGATTGTAGATGGGCTGCTGTCCCTCCCACCCGAGCACCACCGTCTTCTGACTGTCGTATTTGCACTCGCTGGCCGCGCCGCCAAGGCGCGTGAAGCTCTCCACGTGTCCGTCCATGAGCGCGTAGAGATCGCAGCGCTCGAAGAGGGAGAAACACTTCCGGGTGCTCCACACGAGCACATAGGAGAGCGCCTGTATGATCCGCCGTGTCCCGTCGAGGAAATCGATCGCGTAGGGCGACCAGTCGCTCTCGGCCATCTCTCCCGGACCGAAGAGTGGCGTCTCCAGGCTCGGCTTCGGGTGCGCCTTTTTTCGTGCTTTCCTCACGTGCCTTTTGACCTGCGTGTAGCCGCCAGAAAAGCCGGCCGACCTCAGCTCCTCGAAGACGCGCTGCGCGGTGATCTCCGGGTAGCGCGAGAGCAGCTCGTCGACCTTGCCGCGGTAGTCGTCGATCTTCTGCGGGCGGGGCAGGCGCTGCGGCGGGGCCGGCAGCGCTGTCTTCTCCTCGCGCCTTCTCGCGCCGTGCGCCTTGAGGATCTTGCTCACCGTGTTGCGACTGACCCCGAGCGCCCGCGCGATGGCCCGCCGGCTCAGCTTCTGCTGGCAGAGGGTCACGACCTGGTGCTCAAGCTCGGGGCGCGTCGTCCATGGGGGCATTTCCGACTCCTTTCGTCACGCGCTCGATCGTCTCTTCGAGCGCGCGGATCACCAGTGAGAGACCCTCGAGACCGTCGGTGACGATCTGCGCCGCAGGATCTCCGAAGGAAATGAGAGGCCGCTCGAGGAGGCGCGCCTGGAGGCGCCCGCAGGTGCGCACGAGCACCGCCACGTCGGAGCCGATGGACTCCGCCGCCGAGCGCGCGCCGCGACCCCGGCCGGATCCCGCCGCGCCGCTCTCCTCCAAAAGCGCTTCGAGCGCCGCGTCGATTACCGCCTCGCGCTCGCCGTCGGGCCGTGACAGCACCGCAGAGACCAGCCGCTCCGCCTGCGACCGGGTCATCCCGCGTCCGATCACCACCTCCGCCGCCCGCCGCTGGTTGCACCGGGGCAACCGCGCCACCGCCACCGCCGTGCTCGCCGAGAGAAGCCCCAGCCGCACGTCCACCTGCACCGTCTCGTCGAGCCCCTCAGCCAGGAGCAGCCGCCGGCTCACCCAGCTCTTGTCACGGCCCAGGAGCCGCCCGATCTCCGGCTGCGGCAGCTTGTCCTCGCGGTAGAGCGCGCGCACCAGCCACGCCTCCTCCAGCTCCGACAGGCCACGCCCGCGGTTACACACACTCACCGCCACCTTCGCCGCCGCACCGTCGACGGCGAGGACCTGAACGCGCAAGTGCGTCCACCCAAGCTCGCGCGCCGCCCGCAGCCGCTTGAAGCCGTCTACCACCTCGAGCGCGTGCGGCGCCCCTTCGACTCCGCTCAGGACAAGCTCGCGCGGCCGGAAGGCGCACAGCGACGTGAGCTGCCCATTTCGGAGGAGCGACTCGCGCATCGCGCGCACCGATCCCCCGTCGAGAACACGCAGGCTCGCGTGCGATTCCCCGAGGCTGCCGACCGAAACGACGTGCTCCTCGGCGGCGGGCATCTCCGATCTTTGTGGCTGCGCCATGCCCCCAAACAACACATTCACCGCCAGTCCAAAAGGCTGGAGCGTGACAACGTGTCCCAGAGCTGGGCTCGTTTCTCCCGTAGCTGCCGCCCCTTACTGGCCGAAGGTGGCGCGTGACAGCGGGGTCACAGCCGCCGCTTCTGTCCCAGAAATGGGACCCTTTCCCCGGAGAATCGTGGTGATTTCCCGGCGGAGGGTGGCGCGTGACAGTGCCTGCGCCCTGTCCCAGGATTCGAGCACTTTGACCATCAAGTCCGCCGAGTTAGGCGCCGATGGTGGCGCGTGACGCGGACCGGTCACGGGCACCGCCGCCCCCTTTTCCTCCTGCTCCCGCCGTCGCTGACGGCACTCCTGCTGTCGCTTCCGCTCGTCCACGCGATGGTCCTGCAACCGCTTCCACCGACGACCGCGCGCCAGCCGCCGTCGGCGCTTTCTCCGGCACTCCGCGCCGCACACTCGCTGCGACTTCGCCGCCGTCACCGGCGGCTGGAACCATCGCCGACACTCCGTGCATCGCTTCCGCTTCGATCCGTCGTCCTTCATGGACGACGACCGTCCACCCGATCCCACCGCCAGGGGGCGGCGGGTGGATCACGATCCCGCCGAGGCTATCCGGCGGCCAGGGGCCTCCGGTGGATCACGATCCCGCCGCCAAGTGGATCACGCCGTGGGCGGCGCTGAAG
>JAYTOL010000058.1:0-33519 GCA_043747815.1 Deltaproteobacteria bacterium | reverse complement strand
TCGGTGTGCACGTGGTGCCACCTCTGTGGTGTACACGGCGGTCGCATTCGCGCAGCGGGCAGCGCCGGGCTCATTCACTGGGAGCTTGGGCCGCCTCGCTCTCCCTGCCTCGTGGTGCATGGGCGGGAGCGCGTGGCAGCATGAGGTCTGCGTCATGGCGAAGCGGCGCGGTGCTGGGCCTCGAGCTCGTCGAAGCGTATGGGACTCATCGCGGCGCGCGAGAGCGAGGTGAGCCCCGGCGAAATTGACCCGCGTAGCAAGGCCAGTGCAGCGCCAGGCCGTCGGTGCGTCGACGGAAGTGTTTGCGGCCGCAGGCCGAGGGAGGCCACTTGTCCCGGCACAATGCCGAGCAGCGACAATGCCGAGCAGCGACAATGCCGAGATCGCCCGATGCGGCTGGGCTCGACATGCGGTCGATGTGGCTCTAGCCTTTGCCGTGAGCCAATGATCGTGATATTCCCAGGGGTCGCGAGTGCCCATCCACGAGCGCAGCCCAAGCAGTTGAGGAGCCGCAAAGGAGATCGTCAAAAGCCCCAAAGGTCGGACGCGAGCAACACTACGCTATCGCCCGATGACAATGACATGACATGACAATGACATGACAATGACATGACAATGAGTTTCCGACGTCGTTTCTTTGTACGGCGACACTGAACGTTACTGGCGCCGATTGATGCGCGACGATACGGAGGCTGGTTGATGATTCGTTCCCCGCTCACCACCTACTTTGCGCTCGCGTCCGGCATCTCGTGGCTGGTTTGGGCGCCGTTGTGGATGCCCGCGTTTGGCGTGAGCGGCCTACCGGCGCTGCCTTTTCAGCATGCTCTCGGCGCGTCAGGGCCCATCGCAGCTGCCTTCATCGTGTCGGCAACAGAAACCGGAGCGGCAGGTCCCGCCGATCTCCTGCGGCGCATGGCCCTTTGGCGCGGGCGGCTATCGTGGGTGGCTGTCGCGCTGCTCGGGCCAATGGCTCTGCTGGCGTTCGCCGTGGCTGGGGCGTCGCTCATTGGGGGCGAGAAAGTGACGCTGTCGGATCTCGGCAGAGCGCGCGAATTCCCGCAGTTTTCTGTGCTCGGTTTCTTCGCTTACAACGTCGTGTCGTTTGGCTATGGCGAGGAGGTGGGCTGGCGAGGGTTCGCTCTGCCTCGGTTGCAGGCCAAGCACTCCGCCTGCACCTCTTCGCTGCTGCTGTCGTTGGGCTGGGCGCTCTGGCACGCGCCACTTTTCCTCTATCGTCCCGGCTATGTGGGGATGAGCTCGGCAGGCATCGCCGGATGGTTATTCAGCTTGGTGACGGGGGCAGTATTGCTCACCTGGTTGTACAACGAGAGCCGGGGCAGCCTGCTCGCCGTAGCCCTCTTCCACGCCGCCGTCGACGTCGTCTTCACTCTCGACATTTCGTCAGCGTTCGTCGTCAATGCTGCGGGCGCCGCCATCACTCTCTGGGGGGTAGTCGTCCTGGTCGCCGCGGGCCCTCGGTACCTATCGCGGCGGGGGAAGATGGTGAGGTTGAGCGAGGGCAGCAACGTCACCGGGTTCGTGCGCCGTGACGGTCGAGTCGAGCCCGACGTCGCATGAAGCGTGGCTTGGGCAAAAGAGGAGATCGAGGAGACGATGGCCAAGACCAACTACGAGTCCGTAGACCAGTACATCGCAACCCACCCGGAACCGGTACAGGCGATCTTGCAAGGCGTCCGTAACGCTATCCGAAAGGCCGTGCCGCACGCCGAGGAAGGCATCAGCTACCAGATCCCAACCTATAAGCTGCAAGGCCGCGCGGTGCTCCACTTCGCTGGCTGGAAGCAGCACTACTCGCTGTACCCCGCCGGGGAACAGCTCGTTTTGGCCTTCCAGCAGGAGCTCGAGCCCTACGAGGTCAATGACAAGGGAACGATCCGCCTTCCATTGTCCGAGCCGGTGCCCGTGAAGTTGATCGAGCGTATCGCCAAGTTTCGGGCGAAGGAATTGGCAGGGCGCGCAGCACCAAAGGCAGCAGCCTCGAAGAAGGCAGCCTCGAAGAAAGCAACCTCGAAGAAAGCAACCTCGAAGAAGGCAGCCTCGAAGAAGCGCTAGCTTTCTCCCCGTCGGCCGACGAACCCTGCCCGCGGCGGTTCATCGCGATCCAGCGCGGCTCATCGAGCGCTGACGTAGCCGCCCAAAAACTCACACAGAGAGTCGAAGGCGAGCGCCACGAGGGGCTCGCGGCGGAGCTCTTCGTGGACCACCACCCACATCTCGAGCTCGGGTAAAGGTATGTCGCGCAGCACCTGCCGAAGCTCCGGGTAGCGGCGAGCGAGGGCCAAGTGGGTTCCGGCGATGCCCACCCCGCGCAGTAACGACTCGAAATGGAGGGCCAGGCTGTCGGTGCGCAGGTGGAAGTCTTCGCGCCGCAGGCCGAGGGCAGCGACTTGTCCCGGCCAGAGCCGGTCGGCATCCATGCCGAGCACCGTGTGCGCCCCGATCGCGTCGATGCCGGTGGGCTCGCCATAGCGGTCGATGTAGCTCTGGTGTGCAAACAAGCCGAGCGGCACCGTGCCCACGCGTTTGCCGATCAAATGAGCCGGTACGGGCCGTAGCATGCGCACGGCGAGATCTGCCTCGCGTCGCGACAAGTCCGTGACGTCGTTGTCGATGATGATCTCCAGCTCCATGCCCGGGTGCTCGGCGCGCATCAGCTTCAGCCAGTCGGGCAAGACGTACAGACCGACGGGCTCGTTCACGCTGACGCGCACCGTGCCCAGCGCCTCGACCGGCGATAGCGGCTGGCGACGCAACAGGGTCGCGATTTGCGCGTCCAGGCCCCTCGCTCGTTCGTATAAGGCGCGCCCGCGTTCGGTGAGCGTCACGCCGCGGGAATGGCGCAGGAATACTTTGTGGCGCAGCTGCCGCTCGAGCGCCTGGACGTGCCGGCTGACGGTGGGCTGGCTCGAGTCCAGCTGCTTGGCGGCCATCGAGAACGACCCGGTGGCCGCCACGTTGAGAAAGGTCTGCAGCAGCGTCCAATCCATCCCTCCCAGCTATGCAAATTTGAATGGCAGCGCCACGCATTTCCGCAATCGTCGGGAGCCCTCGGCTGGCGCAGGTTGTAATCAGCGCGGGGTCAACGCCCACGCCTCATTCTGACAGGAGAAAGCCATGGAACGTGCGCTCGTGATTGGAGCCAGCGGAAATTTCGGTCAGGCCGTGGCCCGGCAAATGGTCGAGCGGGGCTGGGAGGTTCGCGCACTGCGCCGTTCGGCGGGGCGTGCCGTGACACTGAAGGGAATCCGGGAGGTCGAAGGAGACGCCTTCGACGCCGAGGCCGTGCAGCGAGCCGCGCGCGGCGTGGACGTGATCGTGCACGCCTACAACGCTCCGTACACACGCTGGCACGACCAGCTGCTGCCGCCCGCGCGCCACGTGGCTCGAGCAGCGATCGAGAACGGGGCTACGATCGTGTTGCCTGGGAACGTGTACGGTCTGGGCTCGGACTTCTCACGGCCGCTGGGCTCTGACTTCTCACGGCCGCTGGCGGAGGGCGCGAGCCGCGATGCTCCGACGGCCAAAGGCCGCTTGCGTAACCAGCTCGAGGCCGAGCTCGAAGCAGCCACCGAGCGCGGAGCGCGTCTGCTCAACGTGCGCTGCGGTGACTACCTGGGCCCCGGCGCGGACAACACCTGGTTTCGCCACATGACCCAAAAGGCGCTGAAGGGCGGCGCGTTGGTCGATCCCGGTACCGACGGCGTGTTGCACGAGTGGGCGTATCTGCCGGACGTCGCCAACGCCACCGTGGACTTGCTCGCCCGCCGCGCGGAGCTCGGCCCGAGCGAGACCTTTCATTTCAGCAGTTATCAGCTCACCTCGCGCCAGCTGCTCGAGGTCGTCAACAGAGCCCTGCCTGCACCACGCCCGATCCGCCGCATGCCGTGGCGCCTCATGCGCTGGCTCTCGCCGTTCGCGCCCATGCTGCGGGAGCTCTGCGAGATGCGGTACCTCTGGGAGCAGCCCGTCTTGCTGGACGATCGTAAGCTGCGAACATTCCTCGGCGCCGTGCCGCGCACGCCGATCGACGAGGCGGTGAGCACGTCGCTCGGCCGCGCTCCTTTACCGGCGGTCATCCCCGCGGACAGGCGTCCGAGCGGCGGCGCCGTCGGACGAGCGTCCGCGTCCAAGTAACGCGGCACGGAACTGCCGAGGTTTCCTCTGCCTCGGCGGCTCAACGTGCCGGTACGGGGGTTGCACTCTCCCGGAGCTTTGCGCTGTATGCCCACGTCCAACCGGGCAGCGTGCGAGTACGCCCTGGAGATCGCGTCGAGCGGGGGCAGGTCCTCGGCCTCGTCGGCAACACGGGCAGCTCCACGGAGCCGCACTTGCACTTTCAAGTCATGGATGGGCCGAGCCCACTGGGCTCAAATGGCTTGCCCTATGTCTTCGATCAGTTCGTGCTCGAGGCCCGCGTCGACGTGGGCGGCACCCTCGGCCCCGCCCTCATTCCAGTGCTTGCGCCACGCGAGCGCACGAACCGTTTGCCGATGGACGTCGACGTGGTCGCGTTCCCGCGATTGCTAACCTTTCGATTCCTACCTCAAGATGTCGCCGAAACGCTCGGGGTTGGGCCGCATTTGGCTCGAAGCGCCTGGCGCTCGCCGGGCGAGAGCGTCGTCACGGGATGGCTCGGCGCTCGAGTGGCGCGATCGAAGAAGGGGTGGGGCCACGCCTTGCCACCCAGCTTCCAACCGAGCAGCAGCCGCACCGTGTGCGCGAGCATGCCGAGGTGCAGCTGGGTCGAGCCCTCGGGCGTTCCCCCCGTGGCGTGCTTTCCGAACATCGCTGCGCGCACCGGGCCAAAGACAGCGTCGCGGCGGGCGATGTCGGGCGTGCCGTGCAGCACCTCCGGCAGCATGCCGATGAAGGGGACCGACGGCGTCAGGGTATTGCCGAGCGGTGTCTTGCAGCAGCTCGCATACCAGCGATGCAGGCCTTTGGGTGTCAGTCGCATCCCCCGGATGCGCTCCGTCCCTCGGTCAAAGCTAACGGCCCGCGGCGCGACCTGGACGATGTCCGAACCGGCATGTGCATCGAGCAGATTGGCGCGGCCGAGGTAATGCGCGAACGCCTGACAGTCATCGCAGTAGCAAATGC
Organism: Deltaproteobacteria bacterium; assembly: GCA_043747815.1. Taxonomy (GTDB): domain Bacteria; phylum Myxococcota_A; class Polyangia; order Polyangiales; family Polyangiaceae; genus SZUA-265. The sequence continues at coordinate 28,398 of JAYTOL010000058.1, read as the reverse complement.
CTCGATTGACCGCGCTCGGCGAGACGCCACGCAGCCAACCGTGAATCTCGCCGCAACGGCACCCCAGCTCCACGTCCTCGGTCATGCCTGATGATACCAGCTCGAGACTCGAATGGCGCGCAATGTGTTCCAGCGGCTCGGTTTGCCGGCACCTGCCTCCAGCTCGAAGTGGACCTCACCGGCGTGAGGGTTCTCGAGTGGCCAGCGCCCGTCCGCGTCCCGCTTGCTCTCTACCAGAGCGATGGGCTCCGCGACACGTTCGTCGGGCTCGACCCGAGCTCTGCGCAGATAGTCCAGACCCCGTAGGACATCGTAATGCCAGCGAGTCGGAAACGAGAGCTGCGCCCATTCGGGGTTAACCACCTCCCCCGTCGAGAGCGATCTCAACATGCCGCGTGCCAACAGGTACTCCTGCCCGCGACGGCGTGCGTCCGTTATGCGAGCCGTAGCGCCTTTTGCCTGCTCGTACTCGAGGAGCCCTTCGAGCACGGAGATCGTCGAGTGGAACGAGGAGCGCGTGCTCGGCGGGGCGTAGCAGTTCCAGCCCCCGTCCAGCAGTTGCTGGCTGAGCAGGCGATCGACGAGCCTCTCGCTTGCCTCGCCGAAGTACGCGCCTGCCGCCAGGACCCTACCGTTGATGCAGGGCTCCGCCTCGCCCTCGAAAAAAGGTGCGTCGCCCCACTCAGGCCCCCAGGTGCACTGGCTGCGGACCAGGCGTATAGCGCTCTCGGCTCGCGCGCTCGTTGGATCCAAGCCCAGATCCCGAAGCAGCAGCACGCTCTCCATGGTGGAGGTCCAGGACCGATAGATCCACGTAGCACCGCCCCAGTGCCCATCGGGCGCCTGAAGGTCGAGCAGCCGGGCCCCCCAACCCTCGGACGCGATCCGCGCTCGCTCCGCGGCGACGACCTCCGCAGGCTCGGCCATGAGATCGCGCATGACCTGCCAACGGATCGACGGGTCCGACTCGAGCAGCCACTCGATGACGGAGCTCACCTACAGCCCTTGGCGAGGTCGAAGATCCTGGGAGGCACAGGCTCGGCTTGGAGATAGGGCGCTTTCTGCAAGAACCCGACCTGACCCAAGCTGCGGACCATGACCTTACCGCTGTCTGGGTACACTGCCACTTCGTGCGGATCATGCGGGCCGATAGCGAGATAGGTCAGGTCCTCGGCGAACGGGTTGGCGATTTGATGGGCCACCTTGGTCCCCGCAGGACAAGAGACGCAGTCTCCCGCGCGCAGCTCACGCACGTCCTCCCCATAACGCAGCACCCCACGGCCTGAGACGATGAAAAATACTTCGTCCTCTCGCTCATGGAAATGAAAGGGGCACATGGTGCGTCCGGGCGGCACTCTGGATAGAGTGACGCCAAGGCGGCCTCCCTTGGCTCGCATCGAAGGGGTGAGCGGCTTGTCGATTCCGCCCCAACAATCGCCCAAAGTGAAGTCGACCTCTTTCGCCTCGTCGACATTGACGACATGGCTTGGAATATCCGTCATGAAGCACAAGATAGCGCAACCCGGCTCGGCTGAGGAGGGTCGCGGCATCCCCCAAGGCGTCCAGGCGCTAAGCCGCGTCGTCGTGTCCATTCGACGGTTCTTTCCCCGAGCGCGCTCGCTTGAATTTGCCTTCCGCGCGCTTGAATTTGCCTTCCGCTCGACGCGCTGGCCATACTAGGCTGAGCACAAACCGATGCCGCGGGGCATCGCTCGAGGAGCTTGACGATGCGCGAAATCCCTTCCGAGCTGGCAGACCAGCAAATCGGCGCCTCTGGTACGCGGGTGAGCGTGATCGTCCCGGTGCTCGATGACTTCGAGCGGCTGCGCATCTGCCTGCGCGCGCTGGAGCGTCAGACGTGGCCGAAGGCGCAGCTCGAGGTGCTCGTCGTGGACAATGGCAGTCGCGGCGACATTGGGCCGGTGCTCGAGCCTTTTGACTTCGTGAGGCTGCTCCGGGAGGCGGCGCCGGGATCGTATTCTGCGCGTAACCGCGCGTTGCCCGAGGCGCGCGGCGAGGTGCTGGCGTTTACGGACGCGGACTGTGTCCCCGACGCGGAGTGGATCGCGCAGGGCGTTGCTGCGCTCCAGCAGGCGGGCGGGAAGGCCGTCGTAGGCGGTGACGTGGAGGTCTTCCCTCGCGATGGGGATCACCCTACATGGGCGGAAGACTTCGAGCTCGCGCTCGGCTTTTCACAGCAGAGCTACATCGAGGAAAAGCACTATTGCGCGACCGCCAACATGTTCACTTCACCAGAAATATTTGCGCAAGTGGGTCCCTTTAACGACGCCCTCAAGAGCGGTGGCGATCAAGAGTGGGGGCAGCGCGCCTTTGCCGCCGGTGTGCCTCTGGTCTACGCCAAGAGTGCCATCGTTCGGCACCCGGCGCGGCATACGTTTGCTCAGCTGTTCAAGAAACGCGCGCGTTTGGTCGGCGGGCACCTCGGCATCGCTCGGGAGCAACATCCCGAGTGGCTCGCCTTCTCGAAGGTGATGGTGAAAGCCTGCCTGCCGCCTGTCGAGCGGGTGCTCCGGGCGCGTCGCACCAAGAGCAGCGGGACGAAAGGCTGGCGTCGTGACGCGCGCGTCTTGGCGGTGGCCGTTTCGCTACAAGCGTACTCGGTGGTAGAGCTGATGCGCTTGCGGATGGGTGGCGAGCCCGTGCGTTGAGCAGTGGCCCTGCGCGAGAGCTCTCGTCGACCCGGCTCTGCTAGACCATCGATTCTATCGAATCGAAGGCAAGTAAAGGCAGTGCCGCGATTCAGATCTAGGGTAGGCAGGTACGCACGCCGGCCTCGCCCCGTCAGGGGCGGCGGAAGTTACCCATCGCTTCGATGGATTCGCGGCGCTAGGATGGATCTGTCATGCCGAAGTCACCCAAGCGCCTCACGAAACGTCAACGCCAAGAGCTGGTCGGCAAAGGGCCGAGCGGGGCCCCGAACGCCGAGAGCACGCACATCCATTGCATCGCTTGCGGTCGACATATCGATCCCACGGAGCTCACCTCTCGCCCGGCCAGCGCGAGCCGGCTCACCTGCAAGCATGGGTCGCGATTCGCGGCGTGCATCGGCTGCATCGCCGAAGCGCAGGCTCGGCTCGACGAGCACGACCGCAGCGGGCAGCCTCCGCGTATTGCCCCGGTCTGGCATTGATCGCTGCTGGCGGGGGGCCGAGCTCGTCTCGGATTTAAAAAACTTGGCAGTGCGACCGCAATTCACGCCCTGAGGAGCAGATTGCGTGATGCGTTGTGCCTCGGCGCGTGCACGATCATACTGGCGAGTGGGACAATGAAAGGGCGAGCATGCAGTCGTGTACACGCTACGAGGCGTCCTGGATGAGAGGCGGTCTGACGTGTCGATGAATCGCGAGCTCTCGTCGTTCGGCGCCGAGGCAGCTCCAGCGGAGGAGTGGTTCGTCGCTGTGGCTGGGCAGGTGATGGCGATGAGCGTCGATCAGCTCGACCAAGCGTTCCAGACCGGCGCTATCGATGTCAGGACGGCCGTGTGGACCGAGGGGATGCAAGGCTGGTCCACTCTGGGCGCCGTGGTTCAGCTCGATTCTTTTCCGGGTGAGTCTTGGCGGGCTGAGTCTTCGCCGCAGGTGTCCGACATCGACGTGGAGCTCGAGGATGACCAGAGCGCGACCATGCCGGGCCGGTACCCTCGCGCGCCTGGCGAGGCTCACCGGATCGCCAAGGACGCCTCCGATTGGGGAGTAGCGACACCGAGCTCGCCGCCGCTGGCCGCGTGGGGGACGGGCGTTGCATGGGGGACAGGCGTCGCGCCAAGTACCGCGCCGGTGGTGCGCACCCTGAGCGAGCCCGTCATCCCGATCCGACGAGTCGAAGAGCGGCCGACCCTCAAGGTCTGGGTTGCGGCAGCCGCCGCTGTGCTCGGGCTCGTGTTGTATGCCGGCAGCGTGCTGTATTTTTCGCCCGACTCCGGCGGGGGGCGAAAGGTCACTCCGGCAAGTCCCGAGAGCTTCAATCTGCCGCCTTCGCCCAGCACCAGCACCGCGAGCGCTCTCCTCAGCTCGACGCGTGCAGGCGCCGCTACGTCGGCTGCCGACCCTCCGCCCGTCGTCAAGGTCGCTTCAATGGCGCGCGCCAAGCCACGCTTCAAGGCGGCTCAGCGCAAGTCACTCACCATTACCCCAAAGGCCAAAAAGAAAGCTGCCGCCTCACGCCTGTCGAAGAAGCGGCCAGCTAAATCGGCGCTCGCATCGCGTTCGGCGGGTCGCCGCCGCGCTCCCGCGCGCAACTGACCGGGCTAGCGCCTGCGCCCGACGTCGCGTCGGGGCGTTTGCGTCGGGGCGTTGCGTCGGGGCGTAGACGGTGGTCTGCACGTCGTTGACGTCGTAGACGTGCGCTTCCGCCGTCGAACGGGGTACGAGCAGCTGGTCGTCGAGCGTCATCGATTCGAAGCCGACGGCGTCCGGGGGCGTCGATCCTCGACGCGCAGCACACAGGCGCTCTTTGGCTCGGTGCTGCCGAAGTAGGTGAAGCCGCCGAAGCTATCTGCGATCAAGTACAGGTCGCCGCTCTCGTCAAAGAAGCCGCCGAAGCCCGCCGTCGCGGGGCACTCCGGTTGCTCGAGGATGGAGAGCGTTCTACCGTCAGTGTCGAAGACGCCGAGCGTGAAGTCGTCGATGAACTCGACGCGGTCGTTCGTGTAGGCCCAATACAGGAAGAGCTTGCCGTCGCTCTTGCGCACGAACCCGCCGCGATACTCACTGCCCCAGCCCTCGCGGCGCAGCCCGCCGATGTCGTATTCGGCGCTGATGCTCATGTCGCTCGGGTTCAATTCGATCACCGTGTATTGGTCGCCGTTGACGACGTAGGCGTGGTGCTCATCCACGAAAAGAGCTCGCCCAGGAAGTATCATTATCGTCAGGCGCCAAGACCCACGCGGGTTCCGCTCGGCGCCACGCTCTAAACGCGATCCCGTCGTGGCTGCGGGGTCGAGGTGCATGAGCTGCCCACCCCCCGCGTGCTCGGCCGAAGCGGCCTGCGCGCGCGGCCCCTCCCCGACGCTCGCAGACTCGCGTGGGAGGGGCTCGCTGGCGCGACGCCTACCGAGCTCCCGAGGCCGGCGCCGAAACCCAGGGCTCGAAGGCGCCTGGGCGCAGGCCCCTGACGTGGTATGCCCCAAGCGGCCGTGCCCGGGTCGAGACGAGTTCCTGCTGCTCCCGATAGCGAAAGCTTCATGGCGCTCGTGCGAGCCATCGTCGGCGCACAAGCGGGAGAAGCCTCACGCTTGCTGGCTGCGTCGCCCGAGCTCGCGTGCGCTCGTGCCCCCGTCGGTGCATCGCGAAAAGCTTCAACCGACTGGTTTTTTACCGAGATTGGCCATTACATGTATGCGGGCGATAGCGCCCTGCATATGGCCGCCGCGGGCTACCGCTGGCACATCGCCCGGGAGCTCCTCGAAAAGGGGGCAGACCATGCAGCGAAGAATCGCCGGGGAGCCGAACCTTTGCACTACGCCGCCGATGCAAACACCTGGCACCCGGTGGCTCAGGTGGAAACGATCGACGGCTTGATGTCCGCAGGCGCGAATCCCAACGCGCTCGACAAGAGCGGGGTCAGTCCGCTGCATCGCGCCGTGCGCACCCGTTGCGCGGCGGCCGTGCGAGCGCTACTCGCCGGTGGCGCAGCTCCCCGCGGCAAAAACCAGAGCGGCTCGACGCCCCTGCATCTGGCCGTGCAAAATACCGGGCGCGGCGGCAGCGCGGCGCCCGAAGCCATCGAGCAACAGCGGCAAATTATCCTGCTCCTCCTCGAGAGCGGTGCGAGGCCCGAAGATCAGGACGGGCGGGGGAGGACGGCGAAGCAAGCCGCGAGCGCGGAGTGGATTCGCGCGCTTCTGGAAACTCGGTAGTCGATCGTTGTACGGAAGCCCGATAGTGAAGGGTACGATGCTGCGTTGGCTGGCCTGGTCGGCAGTGCCCACCCTGTTTGGGCTCGCGCTATTTCGTTTGCAGCAAACGGGCGCTCTGGCGCTGCGGGCTGAATACGAGATGAAGCCGGGCGACGTCACTTTCCAGGCCATCGACCTCGACCGTCACGCGGACACCTGCGTGTCATTTCGCCGGGATTCCTTATCTCGTGCCCGAAGCTCGAGGGACGGGCCTGGGGAGCCCTAAATGACTACGCCCTCCAGTTTTTCCGTGCGGGCAGTGTTCACCGGGCCCACTCGAGCGTGAGCCCGGACAACCAGCGAGCGCTGGCGTACTACCGAAAGCACGGCTGGCGAAACCTCGGGCCTCGCCCCAACGACGCCAGCGTGCTCCTGTTGGAGCTCGAGCTCGGCACAGAAGCCTGAGAAGTCTGACGGACCTAAGCAGATCGTGGCGCGTCCGCACCAGATCACGTCCCCTTGTCCGCGAGGCGCTGACACGCTAGGTCGACGTCGAGGACGTGGCCGGGCCGTGAGCGGCCAGCGCCAGTAGCTCGATCATCCTTCGTGCCTGGTGCTCACGTGAGAACGCTGGGGCAGCCGCTAACGCGTTGGCCCGGAGCTCCCGAAGGCGTTCTGGCTGGTCAGCGAGCGCGCGGACGCTGGCGGCCAGGGCCGCTGGATTCTCGGGAGCCACCGTGACGCCGCAGCCGAGGCGCTTGACCAGCGCGGTGGCCTCGCCCTCCGGCAAGCTCAACAAGACGGGCACGCCGTTGCCCATGGCCTCGAACAGCTTGGAGGGGATGACGGTGGCGAAGACCGGATCGTCACGCAGAGGGATGACGGTGAGATCACACAGGCTCCAGAGCGCCGCGACGCGCTCCTTCGGCTGGCGCGGGACCATGCGCACGTTGCCGAGCCCGCGCGATATCACCTCCGCCTCGATGTGGGCGCGTTCTGCGCCGCTGCCGGCGAAGAAGAAGGCGACGTCCGGGCGGTCCCGCACGAGCTCGGCGCAGTCGAGCACGTGGCCCAGGCCATGCGCCATGCCGTGCGTGCCGACGTAGCCCACGACGAACTTGCCGGCGAGGCCAAAAGCTTCGGTCAACGCCGGGTCCCGGGGCCTCGGCGCGCACCAGCGGAGGTCCGCTCCGTTCGGCACCACGTGGATCTTCTCGCTGGGAATACCGCGCGCCGCGATGTCTGCCTTGAACGCGTCGGTGACGACGATGACCAGCTTGGCGTGCCGATACAAGAATAGCTCGAGCCGCTCCAAGAGCGAAATCACGGCGTGGCCCCGCAGCGCACCCACCGCGACGATGGACGCCGGCCAAAGATCGCGGACCTCGAACACGAACGGCAGCCTTCGCAACGCAGCGAGCCCACAGCCGCCGACGGCGGAAAAAAACTGGGGCGAGGTGGCCACGACGACGTCCGGGCGCTCTTCGAACAGGCCGGCGGCGAGGCTCGCTGCCATGAAGCTCATGTAGTCGAGCGTTCGCTTCAGGATGCCTTCGTTGGCCGTGACGTAGGTCTTGACTCGCACGACCCGGATGCCCTCCATCAGCTCAACCTGCCGCCAGCGATTTTCGTAGCCCGGGTACACCTGCCCATCGGGGAAATTGGGCGCGCACGTCACCACGGTGACCTCGTGGCCTTCGGTGAGCCAATAGCGCGCGTGTTCATACAGGCGCGACGCCGGCGCGTTGGACTCCGGCGGGAAGTTGTCCGAGAGAAACAGCACTCGCATCAGGCGTAGCGGCCTCTCGAGCTCGAGTCCGGTCGTGGGGCCTCGTGTCCCGCGCCGTGTCCCGCGCCGTATCCCGCGCCGTATCCCGCAGGATGCTTACGACCTCGCGCGATCGATGCAGGCGTCCGTAGAGGCCATGACACGCTTCTAGGTCTCGGATCAGGGGTCACGGCATTACTTAATATCCGCACGGGCGGTTGCACCAGAAACAGATTAGGGTCAGACCCATCCGGTAACGGCGTTACTGGATCTGATCTGAAGAAGAGGGAAAGATCGTGGTGGAATTACTCCAAAAGTTTGCGTCCAAGCGCGGCCGAATCGTCGTCGTCGGCATCGGCTACGTCGGCTTGCCGCTCGTCGCGGAGTTCGCTCGAGAGGGCTTTCGGGTGACAGGGCTCGACTACGACAAGCGCAAGGTCGAGCTGCTCAACCAGGGTGAATCCTACATTCGAGACGTCCCGTCCTGCGATTTGGCGCCGCACGTCAAGTCAGGGCGGCTGGACGCGACGGCTGATGCTGGGGTCCTGCGTGACGCCGACGCGGTGGTCGTGTGCGTGCCGACGCCGCTGAACAAGACCAAAGACCCGGACATGACCTTCATCGTGGACGCGGCCGAGCAGATCGCCAAGCACCAACACCCCGGCATGCTGATCGTGCTCGAGTCGACCACGTATCCCGGCACGACCACCGAGCTGCTCGTGCCCAAGCTGACGGAAAACGGGTTCGAGCTCGGTAAGGAAGTGTTCATCGCATTTTCGCCGGAGCGCGTCGATCCCGGTAACGAGGTGTTCAAGACGCGCAACACGCCCAAGGTGCTGGGCGGCGCGACGGCGCGGTGTCTGGAAGTGGCCACCGCGTTGTACTCCCACGTCATCCAGACGCTCGTGCCCGTCAGCTCCACCGAGACGGCGGAGATGGTGAAGTTGCTCGAAAATACCTTCCGCGCCGTGAACATCGGCCTGGCCAACGAGATCGCGCTGATGAGCCGCAAGCTGGGGGTGAATCCCTTCGAGGTGATCCGGGCGGCGGCGACCAAGCCGTTCGGCTTCATGCCGTTCTTCCCCGGCCCGGGCCTCGGCGGGCACTGTATTCCTGTGGACCCGCTGTACCTGTCCTGGAAGCTGAAGGCGCTGAAGGGCCAGGCGCGCTTCATCGAGCTCGCCGACACCATCAACAGCGGCATGCCGATCTACGTCGTGGAGCGGGTGACCTCGGCGCTGAACGAGCTCTCGAGGTCCGTCAAGGGGGCGAAGGTCCTCGTGTACGGGGTCGCCTACAAGAAGAACGTGAACGACGTGCGCGAGTCTCCGGCGATCGAAATCATCGAAGAGCTACAGAAGAGGGGCGCGCTGGTCTCCTTCACCGATCCCTTCGTGCCGAGCCTCCAGCTGCCCCACGGCGAGCTGAAGAGCGTCGCCGCCGATTTCGCGCTGTACGACCTGGTGCTGGTGGTCACCGACCATGACGCCCTCGATCGCGAACGGCTGGCTCGCGAGGCCTCCCTGATCGTGGACACTCGGGACGCCCTTTCCAACGTGGCCGGCGTCAAGCCGGGTCGCGTCTTCGGCCTCTGAGCCCGGCTCAGCTAGAGGGCATTCTCGGCAATGCGCTGCTACTCGCGCTGGTACTCCCGCTGCCAGCCGCAAAGTGCAACCCCACCAGCCGCGCGTAGAGGCCGCCCGAGGCGATCAGCTCGGCGTGGCTGCCGGACTCGACGAGGCGGCCCTGGTGGAAGCTGAGGATGCGATCGGCGGATTGGATGGTGCTCAGGCGGTGGGCGATGATGAGCGCGGTGCGGTTCTTGAGCAGCTCTTCCATCGCGTGTTGCATGCGCGCCTCGGTGTTGCTGTCGACGCTGGCGGTGGCTTCGTCCAGGATGATGATCTTGGCGTCCCGATAGAGAGCGCGCGCAAACGCGATCAACTGGCGTTCGCCGGCAGAGAAATTGTCGCCGCGCTCGTCGACCACGCCGCCGAGGCCGCCGGGGCGAGCCTTGAACAGGTCCTCGGCGCCGATGCGCCGCAGCGCCTCCTCGACTCTGCCGAGATCTGGCTCGGGGCTGGCGGCGATGTTGGTGGCGATGGTGCCGGGGAAGAGCACGACGTCCTGCGGCACGACAGCGAAGTTCTGGCGCAGGCCCGTTCGGCTGAGCGTGCGCACGTCTTTACCGTGCACCCGCACCACGCCGTGTTCCACCGAATACAATCGCAATAAGAGCGACGCCACCGTGGTCTTGCCCGCGCCCGTGGCGCCCACCAAGGCGACTTTTTCGCCGCGCCGCACGCCGAAGCTCACGTTGCGCAGCACCGGCACGTTGGGCTTGTACGAGAAGCTGACGTCCTCGAAGCTCACCGCCAGCTCGGGGCTCGCGTCCGGCGCGCCTGGCTCCGTCGGCGCGTCCCGCTCCGGTAAGTCGAGCAGGGAGAACACGCGCTCCGCCCCGGCCATGGCGCTCTGCAGCAGCGTGTAGCGCTGAGCCAGGGCGGCGATGGGCTCGAAGAAGCGCAAGACATAGGCGTTGAAAGCCACCAGCGTGCCGTAGCTCGCCGAGTGGTAGCCCACCGAGATGACCATGAACGCCAGGCACATGGCGGCGATCATGTCGATGGCGGCGTCTTGCACGGCCTCGTACTTGATGGAGCGAATGATGGCTTCGCGGTAGCTCGAGTTGATGTCGTCGAACTCCGTGGCCGCCGCCTGCTGCTGGCCGAAGGCCTGCACCGTGGTCATGCCGTTGACCTGTTCGGCCATGTTGGCGTTCATGCGCGACGTCTTGGCGCGGATCTCACGGAACGCCGCGCGGGCGCGCGTGCGCACCGCCTGGACGAGCAGCGTGACGGGCGGGCCGGCGGCAAACGCGATCAGCGCCAGCTGCCAGTCGAGCACCAACATGAAGATGACGATGCCGCCCAGGCGCAGCAGGTCCGAGAAGGCGTTCAGCGCGCCGGAGGCAAACAGCTCGAGGATGGAATCGGTGTCGTTCGTGACGCGCGTGACGAGCCTGCCGACGGGTTGGCGGTCGAAGAAGCTGAGCGGCAGCTCGTGCAGGAACTGAAAGATATGCCGGCGCATGGCGGCAATGGCGCGCGCGCCCGCGACCTGCACGGAATACACCTGTACGAAGGACAGCACGCGCTCCGTGATGATCAGCGCCGCCAGATACAGGGCGCCCTCCGTCAGTCGACCGAGGTTGCCCGCGAGCGCACCCTCGTCCAGCAGATAGCGCATGAAGAGCGGCTGCAGGAGCGAGCTTATCGCCGTGAGGACGCCGACGCCCAGCGAGACGTAGATCATCGTGCGATAGGGCGACACGTAGGGCCACAGGCGGCGCAGCAGCTGCCAGTCGTAGGTCTTGCCGAGCGCGCCTTCTTCGTGGAAAGCCTCGAGCAGCTTGGCCGTCTTCGAGGCCGCGGGGGCGTTGCGGGTCACGGTCATTCGGCCTCCACCTCCTCCAGGCCCTCCAGGCCCTCCAGGCTCTCCAGGCTCTCCAGGCTCAGCGGCGCGGCGAGCTCCAGGTCTTTGAGCTTCGACAGCTCGCGCTCGCGCCGTTGTTCTTCCGCGAAGCGCGCGTAAGCGCCGCCGGCTCGCAGCAGCTCGTCGTGTGTGCCCTGCTCGATCACCCGGCCTTGGTCCATGACGATGACCCGATCGCAGCGGGCGGCGGCGCTCACTCGATGCGTGATCAAGATCAGGCTGTTGCCTTCACGGTGCCGGTCGAGCGCGTCGATCAAGGCCCGCTCCGTCTTGGCGTCGACCGCGCTCAGCGGGTCGTCCAAGATGAGGATTTTGGGCCGGGCGAGCAGCGCCCGCGCCAACGCCACCCGCTGCTTCTGGCCTCCCGAGAGCTGCACGCCGCGCTCACCCACGACCGTGTCAAAGCCCTCCGGCAGCGCGGCGATCTCGTCTTTTATCTGTGCTTCGTCGGCGGCGAAGAGGATGCTGCGCTCGGCCTCTTCGGTCTCGGGGTGCTCGAGCACGTAGCCCACGTTCCGCCCTACCGTCGTCGAGAACAGGAACGGGATCTGCTGGTTATACAGCACCGTCTTGCGCAGCTCGGAGAGCGGGAGCTCGCAGATGTCGACGCCATCCAAAAATATGCTCCCCTTGGGAGTGGAGTGCAGTCGCACGAGCAGCGCGCCGAGCGTGCTCTTGCCCGCCCCGGTGCGCCCGACGATGGCCACGCGCTCACCCGGCGCGACGCTCAAGCGGAGGTCGTTGAGCACGGGGCGGTCCGGAAGGTATCCGAAGCTCAGGTTTCGAATTTCGAGCTGGCCCTCGTGCCTGGACGCGAGCGCCGGCCCATCCACCACGTCCGGAACGGCGTCGAAGATGTCGCGCAGGCGGGCGTACCCGGCGCGGCCGCGTTGCAACACGCCCACCAGAAAGCCGAGCGCCGCGAGCGGCCAGGTCAAACGAAACAGCGCTCGATAGAAGGAGAGGAACTGCTCCGCCTTGAACTCGCCGAGGACGATCAGGCGCCCGCCGTACCAGAACACCACGAGCACCCCCAGCATGGTGATGGACTGCATCACCGGCCACATGGAGCCGCGCAGCTTGGCCAGGATGAGCGCCTTGTCGAGGTAGCTCTGGTTCGACACCTCGAAGCTCGCGAGCTCTGCTTCTTCCAGCGAAAATGCTCGTACCACGCGCACGCCCGCGATGCTGGACTGCACTACCGCACCGAGCGAGCCGAGCGCGTCCTGATTTTCGCGCTGCCGCGTGTACAGCCGCTTCGAGTACATGCGCATCACCACCAGCAGCGCTGGCAAGGGCGCGAGCGCTGCCAGGGTCAGCTTGCCAGAAAACTGGAGCATCACGGCCAGAGCGCTGACGAGGCCAAAGCCGGTGTTGAACAGATTGAGCACCCCAAAGCCGAGCAGGCCGCGGACCTGCTGCAGGTCGTTGGTGACGCGACTCATGATGTCGCCCGTGCTCATCCGACGGTAAAACGAGGGGCCGAGGCGATGCAGGTGGTGCAAGAGCGCCGTGCGCAGCTCATATTCCGCGTAGCGGCCGGCGTTGAAGATAGTGAGCCGCGACACGACGCGAGTGACGAACGCCAACGCCGCGAGCGCCGCCATCGCGAGGCCGATCATGCGCGAGGTGCCGAGCTCGCCCCCGAGCAGGCCCTTCATCGCGTCCGCGAGCAACAGATCGATGTAGTACTGACAGTAGTTGTAGGCGGCGAGCAGCAGCACGCCCACGCCATAATTGACAGTGTTCCGGCGCAGCTGCGCCCAGAGCCCCGTGGGGATTTGAGCCGGGCTCAGTTGGCGAGCAAAGGTGCCGCCGCCAAGTAATGCTGACCAGGAAATGGCTGTCGTCCTAACCCGGGCTCGCCGGCAGCGTAAAGGTCTCGTTTGCTGATCGCCTGCCGACCCTCAAAACGTCAGCACTCGCCCAAACCCGTTCAGAACAGGCCGATGCTGAAATGGAATGCACCAAAGTCCTCATAGTCGCGCGGGTCGAGGTTGATGCCGTAATCGAGAGCCAGCGGGCCCACGGGCGTATCCACGCGCAGCCCGAGCCCCGCGGAGTAGCGCAGTCGGAACGCGTTGAACACCTCGCTCGAATCCGCCCACAAATTGCCAGTGTCGAGAAATACGGCAGTCTGCCAGATACCCACCACGGGGATACGCAGTTCGGCCCTTGGGTTGAGGAGCAAATCGCCACCCGCGATCGGAATCGTGCCTGCATCCAGCTGTTGGCGATCTAAGTCCTCGGGCACGACCGACCAGAGCGGAAAGCCTCGAAGCGAGTCGACGCCGCCGAGAAAGAACAGCCGATCGGGGTAGGTCGCGGAGTCTGCCTGGAGCTGCTGGTTGAATCCGAAGCGCAGGCTGGTCGCCAGCGCCATGCCGGCCTCAGTCAGCCGCAGGTAGCCCGCGACCCGCCCGGCGTACTGCAAAAAATGGCCCTTGTAGTCCGAGGTGAGCTCGGGCGCGGCGAGCGGGTCCGCCTTCTCGATGGGGTAGGCATTGACGTGCTCTACGTTGAGGCTGAGCAAGGTCCCGCGCGTCGCGGACACCGCGTTGTCACGCCGATCCCAGGTCACGCCGATGCGCTCGGAGATGGCCAGCGTGATGCCTTCGGGGATATTCAGCTGGTTGCGCAGCAGGCGATCGTTGGGGCTCTCGGCGAAGAGGTCGGCGATCCTGCCCAGCGCTGCGCCGCGGATGAACACGTCGGCCTCGTTCAGCTCGAGTGAGCCGCCGAGCGAGAGGTTGAACGAACGCTCGGGGCGATAGCTCAGCGTGACGATGGCGGCGCGCTTCTCCAGCGCGAATTGGCGCGATATGTCGCGCATGTCCAGCCCCTCCACGCCGAGGCGGAAGAGCGGGCCGAGCCCGACCTCCGGGAACTCGATGGTGGCCGAGTTGCGGCGTTCGAGCAGAAACAAGATCGACTCGCGGTCGCGCAGCTCTTCAAAGGTGTTGCGCAGATCACTCTCGATGATGAGCGGCGGCGGCAAGTAACCGAGCTGCACGCGCAGCATCAGTTGAATGGCGCGTCGCGCCAGGTTGCGATGCCCATACTCGAAGGCGATGCGCAGACCCTCGCCGGTGCTGAAACCGGGGCGCACGTCCAGGTATTGCGGCAGCCGCTCGTGCACGCGGATGACCGCCACCTTTTGCCGCGCGGGCACCTCCGGGTCTTCCAGGTCGACGGTGACGCTGGTGAACACGCCGAGCGTCGCCAGGCGCTCTTCCGTAGCCCGCACCAAGCTGCGCCGGTAGAGGCTGCCCGGCTCGAGCGCGGCGCGGCTCGTGATCAAATCCGGGTCGGTAAAATGCGCGCCCTGGACGACCACGGCGCGCACCTGGACCGGCTCGCGTTCGCTGATGATGAAATTGGCCTTGGCCCGCGTGCGATCCGGAGACAGCTCCAGATCCACCTCCACGCCTGCGAAGACGTAGCCCTCTTCCGCGTAGCGTTCGACGATGCGGCGCCGCGCTTCTTCCAGCCCGAGCTGTGACACGGGCCCACCCACATCCAGCCCCGTCACCTCGTGGAGCTCGGATTCAATCAGGGTGCAGTTGCCTTCAAACCCCACGTCCCAGAGCTGCGCGCGAGGGCCCAGCACGATCGGGATCATGAGCTCCACCTCCGGCTCGCAGTGCTGCCCGCGCGCTGCGTCGGCCAGGCACGACCACGAGCTCTGTGCGCCGAGGGCAGAGGCTCCGGGAGCAGGCGCCTCGAGGGCAGGGGCCTGGAGGGGCGCGGCACCGCCCGCGCACTCTGCTTTCGGCGCCTGGGCCACGCCGACGGGCACGCACTCTCCGGTGGGCGAGCGGGGCTGGCAAGCGCGGCGTAGCACCACCAGGGGGCCGACTTCTGCGGACAGGTAGCCCTCGGACCGATACAGCGCGCGCACGTGCTCTAGGGCTTTGTCGTAGGCGCTCGGGTCGTAGGTCGCCCAGGGGTCGAGGGTCAGCGGGGCGACGCGCCGCGAGCCCGTAGGTCGAGGCGCGAGCTGCTGATCGAGCTGGTTGGGATCCACGGGACCAAACAAGCCCGTCGATGGCAGGGCTTCGGAGAGCACGCCATCGATCTCCGAAGCCACCTCTTTGGCAGAGCGATCCCCCGTGAGGCACGGGAAGTGGCGAGCGCGCACCACCACGCGGGCGTTTTCACGGATCTCGAACACGAAATCCACGCGCGTGCCGTCGCTCGTGGCGCGCCGCTCGAAGGCCACGCTCACGTCCAAGAAGCCACGCTGCAGATAGAACTCTCGGACGCGGCGCACGAGCGCCTCCGGGCTCCGTTCGGCGTCCGCGTCCAGGTCGAGCTCGGCCGCGAGCTCATCCGAATCAAAGCTGCCATTGCCCTCGAAGCGCATGTGCACCTTCGGGCCCGCCCAGACCACGACGGCCAGATGTGTGCCTGCCGCGCGCCATTCGATGCGATGCTCCACGGCGGCATCGAGATAGCCTTGCGTACGCAGCCGCCGCGTCAGGGCCAGATCCGCGCGCTTCAGCTCTTCTGCGTCGACCCGATCGGCCTCATCCACCTGGTATTCGGAGATCAGCCTGCTGAGCTCTCCGGTCATGCGGGGGTGGACCTCGAGCTCGCGTTGCGCGACCAAGAGCGGGTCGCCCGGGCGCACGCTGAGGTGCAGGACGATCTGCATCGGGTCGTCCGTATCGACCGCTTGCGTCGCGACGGACGCATCCGGAAAACCTCGATCGTGAAACAGCGCTCGCACGCGGGCGTCGACCTCGGGCAACGTCGCGAGGGTGACGTCGTCGCCAGGGCCGACCCCGGCCGTCTCCAGAATCAGAGCCTCATCCAGACCGCCCCCCGTCACGCGCACCTGCGCGACCACGCGACGGGGCACGACCGTCACCCGCAGCAACGCGCCGGCGCCCCAGGGCAGCGCTGAAACGCGGGCATCTGCATAGCGACCGGTGCTCAAGAGCTCCCTGACGACAGCCCTTGCATAAGCGGCGCTCAGCGCTTGCCCGAGCGGATTGTCACGGAGCTTCTCCGCCACCTGCCAGCGCCCACCGGCAGTGACGACCTCGACTTTCGTTACCGGTCGACCCACCAACTCCGCCGCGAGCGGCGTCGGAGGTGCCAGAGTCACGGACATGGGCCCGGCAGGGCTGCTACCTTCTTGACCCGCCGCGGGCGTGGCCATTGAGACGAGGGCGAGCCACCCCCACACAAAAGGCCAAAACAGCGTCCGCCAGGCGGGCATGCGGCCGTCTTTTAGCAGCCGGTCTGACAAATAGGCCTGGAAGACAATGATCGGGTAGGTTGAGACAATATGGTCAGAAGCGTCACACCCGCCGGGCGACTTTCCGGCCCGAGGCGGCTGGCCGAGGGTGGCTGGGCAGGGTTTCTCGTTGGCCTCGCGCTCTTAGTGCCCGCGGTGGTGTTGGGGGCCTGGCTGGCGGTGCATCGCATCCCGGGGCTCGCGCCGTGGCTGGCGGACAGCCTGCGCAGCGTGGTCGGTATCGACGCTGTCGCGCGGCTCGAGGAGCTCGCCTACGGCGCCGAGGATCGGTTCTATTCCGTGTGGCGGCGCGGGGAGAAGCCGCGAGCGTATTGGGTGGTCCCTCCCGAGCCCGCAGCCGGGCCCGCGTCCGTCCCCAGCCAGGGGGAGCCCGCGTCGGATGCTGCTGGCGCGCAGGCGGGAGTGGTCGAGCTCGCGCCCTTCCGCCCGCGCAACGTGGGGCCCATGCACGAGCTCTGGTCGGCTCCCGGAGACGGGCAGTGGGTGGTTTTGCCTGACACTACAGCGCTCGAGCAAGCGCGCATGTTCAAGACCCTGTTGCACCCCGACAAGGAGCGGTCTTGGGCGGAGCTGTTCGTCGTTGCGCTCGACCTGCGGAGGGTGCGGTTGCACCTCGTGCCCGGCACCCGCGAGCCGGCGGCAACCGTGAAAGAGGCTCTCGACTTGGTGCGCCCCGGGCGCGTCCCCGATGAACACCACGCTGGCGTTCTGGCAGCCTTCAACGGCGGCTTCAAGACCGAGCACGGGCACTACGGCATGGCCCTGAACGGCGTCACGCTCGTTCCCCCGCAGGAGGCGACCTGTACCGTGGCCTATTTCAAGGGCAATACCTTGCGCATCGGCTCCTGGCCCAAGCTGCGAGATCAAATCGAGGAGGCGTCGTGGTGGAGGCAAACGCCCAACTGCATGTTCGAAGACGGCAAGATGCACCCGCGGCTGGCTGATGGCTACGTGCACAAGTGGGGTTCCACCTTGGATGGAGAGACGGTCATTCGTCGGTCCGCGATCGGGATCGATGCGGCGGGGCAGATACTCTACGTCGGCATCTCGAATCATACCACCGCGCCCGCCATCGCCCGAGGCATGCATCACGCCGGCGCGGCCACGGTGGCGCAGCTCGACATCAACTTCTCCTTCCCGAAGTTCGTCACCTTCCGCTCGTCGCGCGTGTCCAAGCTGCGCTTCGCGGTGCCGCTCGCCGACGGCTTCGAGTTCTCCGAGCACGAGTACCTGCGCAAGCCGTCGTACCGGGATTTTTTCTACGTCATGGACGGTTCCATGGACGGTCGTACGGCGAGGAATTGAGCGGTGTCGGACGCCAAACGTGAGGCCGCCGAGGCCGCGCTGGGCCTGTTACCAGAGCGCGGCGTGGTGGGGCTGGGCAGCGGCTCGACTGCAAAATTCTTCATCGATGGCGTCGCGCGCCTGGTCGCCGAGGGCAGGGATCTGCGGGCTGTCGCCACCAGTGAGGCGAGCCGTCGCCAGGCCGAGTCGCTCGGCATCCCGCTCTTGTCTGACGCGGGGCCCTGGCAGATCGACGTGTGTGTGGACGGCGCCGATGAGGTGAGCGAAGACCTGGACTTGATCAAGGGCGGGGGCGGCTGCCACAGCCGCGAGAAGATCGTCAACTACGCCTCCCGGTATAACGTCATCGTCGTCGATGAGTCCAAGCTCAGCTCGCGCTTGGGGGAGAAGTGGGCGGTGCCCGTCGAGGTGCTGCCGTTTGGCTCGAACAGCGTGCGGGCGTGGCTCGAGCGCTACGGCAAGGTGGCCCTGCGGGAGCGCGGCGGCCGGCCTTTCACGACCGACTCGGGCAATCACATCTTCGACGTCAACGCCGGCGTCATCGCAGACCCGCTCACGCTCGATCGGGAGCTCCTCGCCATCCCCGGGGTAGTGACGACGGGCCTATTTATCGGGCGAGCCGACGTGGTGGTCGTCGCAGGCTCCCAAGCGGTGCGCCAGCTCGTTCGGCCAAACAGGCGCTGAGCGGCCCCCATTCGAAAACTCTGATAGGGCCCCAGCGTCCCCGACTGCCGTTTCGCTGCTGGCGCGCTATGCTCGCTCTCATGCGAAAATGCAGCGCCGTCCTTGCGCTAACGGTTGGCATCGGCTTGTCCGGGCGCGTGCTGGCACAGCAGGCCACGCCCGCCACCCCTCCCACGGCCGCTACGCCCGCCGTTCCCAGCGTGCCGGCCGCCCCTATTGCGGCAGCACCCGCGAAGAGCGCGGCCGAGGTTCCGAAGGCCGCGGCGCCTCCGCCCCCGGTGGCACCCGTGGGCCCTCAGGCTCCCAGCGTCCCGGCGGGGCCCGATCCGCGCCAGGGTATCGCGCGGCTGGAACGAGCTGGGAGGCCTCTGGGCTTCGGCGCCGTCTTGCGCTCGGACGGTCGGATCCTGACGGCGCTGTCGGCGCTGGGCCACGGTAACTTCGTGCAGGCGCGCTTTTCGGACGGCACCGTTTTGGGCGTTCGGGTGGTGGCGAGTGATCGCGCGTGGGACCTCGCGCTGGTCGCGCCCGAGGGGGGCCACTGGACGCGGGGCTTGCGCCCGTCGGCGCTCGAAGTGCCGGCCTCCGGCGGGCAGCTCCGCCGATTTCGGGGCAGGGGGCCTCGCCTGGAACAGGGGTCCGTCGCCGTCGCTGGCACGCAAGCGGTGATCGGGCGCGACGGCGTCGTGCTCGACGACGCGCTGGTCCTGCGCGCGGGTTTCGCCGAGGACGAGCTCGGTAGCCCGCTGCTCGACGAGCAGGGCGAAGTGGCAGCCGTCGTGGTGCAGGCCTGCGCGCCCGGTTCGACCCAGAGCTGTCAATTGTCTGCCTTTGGCGCGCCGGTCAGCGCGCTCAAGCAATTCTTGAGGAAGGCGCCGGCGCGCGAGCCCTTGCCTGCAGCCTGGCTCGGCCTCCGAGGCGTAGCAGCTCACGAAGGGTCCGTGGCCGGTGTGCGCGTCATCTCCGTGGAGCCGGCAAGCCCTGCGGCGCTGGCGGGTCTACGCGCCGAGCCTGGCCAGCGCCCATTGCGCCAAAACGGCGAAGCCGCTGATGGCGGTGGAGATCTGATCGTGGCCGTCAACGATGTCCCGGTCACCACCCCGGAGGAAATGAGAGACGCGATCAATCGTGCCGCTCTCGCCGGGCCCACCCCAAAGCCAGCCGCGTCGCCCAGCGGCGAACCGAGCGCGCCGGCAGTGCGGCTGCTCGTGTATGGGTCCGGGAAGTTTCGTCAGGCCTCGCTGGCGCTACGCGCCCCGCGGGAGCTGCCCGAGTCGGTGAGCCCTACGTCGGCACCGCCGTCGCCGGCGGGTGCAACGCGGCGCGCTGAACCAGGCCCCGCCGTGAAGCCCGCTGCGGCCGCCGCCCCCCCGCCAGGCGGCAAGGATACGGCGCCGCCAGGGTCGTCGAATAAGGCCCCCTGATGCATTTAAAGCAATGCGCTGACCGACACACCGGCTAGAGGCCCCTGCTCGCCATCCCCACGCATTCGGAGCACGTACGCCCGAGCGACCTGCCGGCGGTCGCTCCGCGGGTTGCTCGGTAGGTTGCTCCGCGGGTGACGGCCAATATACCGCCCGCAAAGCAATTGACGGGCGATCACTTCCTGGTCAAGACTGTGCTCGTAGTGCCTCCTCAATTGAGAATTGAAGTCGCGGGTCAGACGGACGTTGGGCGCAAGCGAAAGCATAACGAGGATAGCTTCGCGATCTATTCTGAGCATGGCTTGTACCTGGTGGCGGACGGCATGGGCGGCCACGCGTCGGGGGAGGTCGCGTCCCAGCTGGCCGTGGAGACCATGCGCGACTTCTTCGAGATGACGGACGAAGACCCGGAGCGTACGTGGCCCTATAAAATGGACCATAGCCGCGGCTACGAGGAAAACCGGCTCGTCACCGCGATCAAGCTGAGCAACCTGCGCATCTTCGAGACGGCGCAGAGCAACCACAAGCAGCGCGGCATGGGTACGACGATGGTCGCCATCTTCGCGGTCGAGGACGGCATTCACATCGCGCACGTGGGTGACAGCCGGGTCTATCGCATCCGCAATCACCAGATGGAGCAGCTGACGGAAGACCACTCGCTGCTCAACGACTACCGGAAGATGAAGCGGTTGACGGACGAAGAGATCGCCAACTTTCCTCACAAGAACGTGATCGTGCGCGCGCTCGGGATGAAGGAGAGCGTCAAGGTCGATACGCGCTTTGAATCTCCGCAAGAGGGCGACACCGTGTTGCTCTGCAGCGATGGTCTGGCCGGCCCGTGTACGGATCAAGAAATTCTCGGGATCGTGGACTCGACTCCGGATCTCTCGACGGCGACGCAAAGCTTGATCCACGCCGCCAACGAACGTGGCGGGCCGGACAACGTCACGTGTGTGCTCGCGCGTTGGATTGTCTAGTCAAACCACGTTAGACGTGCAGCGTCTGGCCCGTCCGCAGGGGCGGTGTTCGGTGGTGCGCTTCGGGGTCTTGGCAGGGCTGCTGCTGGTGAGCGGCCCCGCGCTCGCCGCGGAAGCGATTGAAAGCGGCGGTGAGGCCTCCGTCTCGCTTTCTCTGCCAGGCCAGCTGTCGGCGCCTCTGCAGCTGTCGGCGCCTCTGCTCACGGTCGCGCCTCTGCCCACGGTCGCGCCTGCGCCGAGCCCAGCGCCGCGCGCCCCGACGCCCTGGCCCGAGCTCGCAGCGGTCTTTCCTGGGCTGCTCGTGCATGGCTCGGGCGTGTGGCTGCAGCACCGCAATCAGACGGCGCAGCGCTTGTTGCTGCTGGAGGGCGCGGGGGTTTTTGCCACCTTGCTGAGCGTGGTGGTTCTGTTCCAGACGGGCGCGGCTCGCGACGTGGTGGGCCCGACGGTGCTCACGACCGTCGCGGGCACCACCACCTTCGCCCTCTCGTTCGCCGCCAACCTGTACGCGGCGTGGGCGCCGCGCGAGGGCTTTGGAGCGCCAGCCAAAAAGCTCCCCTGGTTAGAGTCGCGTGTGGGTTACCTGTACGTCTATGACCCCATCTTCGACTATCGCCACTTTCTGGCCACGCACCTCGACGGTCGTCTCGGTGCTTGGCACGTGAGCGCCGGCGCTCTCCACGCGCCTGCTCAGGACAATCAACGCTTCGAGCTCGGCGCCGGGTATCGGGTATTTGGGCCGCGCGCGGGCATGGAGGCGGCGCGCGACGGCTCCTACTTCGAGCCGCAGCTCGGCTTCTCCGAGCACCGCTTCGACGGCGACGGCTTCCTCTCGCGCGTGTTGGAGCTGAAGCTCGGGGGGCGCATCGACACGGATCGCTATCTGCCCGATGTGCATGGCGCGTTCTTTCAGCTCGAGGCGGGCTTTGCGAAGCAGTGGTTCGTGCATGACCTGCCGGGCGTGGGCGCCGTCACGCCGACCAGCTTGTTGCTGGCTCACGCAGGGTTTGGCATGTACCTGGGCCACCTACTCCCACGCGCAGCGGGCGGCGAGCTCGAGCTGTTCTACGATCATCGGCACGATGGCTTCGCTGGCGGCCTCAAGGTGCGCGGGCTCGGGAGCGGCCCCGCGGGCCACTTTGGGCTGGCGGGCAGCTACCTATTTTCGCCCGGCTGGGGCGTGCGCGCGTCGACCGAGGTCGGCTCGGCCTGGACGCTGGGTCTCAACCTCGTGATCGTGGCGGGGCCGGCATGAAGCAAACGGGTTTCGAGCTTCGGGTGGCCTGCGCGTGCGTCGTGCTCGGCGCGATCGCTTGCCTGCGCCCGAGTGAAGAGCGGGTCCGGCAGGATGAGAGCGTGGGACGAGCGGAGCTCTTTGGGCTGCGCGTGTCGGTGGGCGAGGGGCACGCCGCCGTGCGCGCGCTGAGCCAGACCCGGCTCGGCTTGTGGGCGGCGGCGCCGCGCCTGCGCGTGAGCTTGAATTGGGCGGTAACGCCGCCGGACGAGTTCGTGGTCGAGGTCCAGAACTGTATGCCCGGGGCCCGGCTCTCCGTGGCGCCCGCCGTCCCCTTCGCCGCCAGCGGGCGCGACGCTACGGGTCGTTGCTCTTACCGCATCGGCCCGCTCGGAGCGGAGCGCGACCTGCGCTTGACGATCGAGCCCGATGGCTCAGAGCGCGCGAGCTCGTTCCGGTTCGCCGTCATGAGCGACGTGCAGGAAGCCATCGTGAACGTGCAGGACATTTACAGGGTCCTCAACCAGCAAGCAGACATCGACTTCCTCCTCGGCGCGGGAGACTTGACCGAGCGCGGGACGGGCGCTGAGCTCGAGCGTTTCGAACGTGAGCTCGAGAGCTCGAACGTCCCGTATTACACGACGCTCGGCAATCACGAGCTGGGCGAGTCGCCGACGCTGTACCACGAGTATTATGGCCGCGGCAGCCAGAGCTTCGAATACCGCGGCGTGCGCTTCACGCTGCTCGATTCGGCGAGCGCTACCGTCGATCCCGTCGTCCTCGACTGGCTCGGTGACTGGCTCGCCCGCGGCGCCGGCCAACTTCACGTCGTGGCCATGCACATCCCGCCGCTGGATCCGATCGGCGTGCGCAACGGCGCATTCGCCAATCGCAACGAAGCCGCCATGCTGCTCGGTCGGCTCGCCGCGGCCAACGTGGATCTCACGTTGTACGGCCACATTCACAGCTATTACCATTTCGAGAACGCCGGCATCCCCGCGCACATTAGCGGCGGCGGCGGGGCCATTCCCGAACGTTTCGACGATATCGGCCGGCACTTCCTCGTGGTCGACGCCGACCCGTTGGCGCAGCGCTATCAGGTCAGCATCGTGCGCGTCGACTGAATGGGCGTGCCGCCTGGCGGTTGTCGCGACGGCTCAGTATAAAGCAGGTGTGCATGCGCGCGACGCCGTGGTCACCGTCAACGAGTTGCCCAGGCCGGCGCCGCCGGCGCGCTGGTTTGCTCGCTTCGCGGCGTTCCTCCTCTGCTATCTGCTGTTCGTGATCGTGTTTGGGGCCTGGGTGAGGGTGACGGGCTCGGGCGCGGGTTGTGGCGACCACTGGCCCACGTGCCATGGGGATCTCGTGCCGCGCAGCCCGAGCGCACAGACCCTGATCGAATACACGCATCGCCTCACGAGCGGAGTGCTGGGGGTCATGGCGCTCGCGTTGCCGCTCTGGGCGTGGCGTCGCTTCCCCTCCGGTCACCCCGTTCGCCGTTACAGCGCTGCGACGCTCGCGCTCGTGTTGGTGGAAGCGGCGATCGGCGCAGGGCTCGTGTTACGGGAGCTGGTGGCGCAAAACGCCTCGCGCGCACGCGCCGTGGTGGTGGCAGTGCACCTCACCAACACGTTGCTCTTGACGGCCTGCGCCGTGCTCACCGTGGCCTTCGCACAGGCGCCCGCCTGGGCGAGCGCGCGCAAGCGTAGGCTGGGCGCGGGCGACGCGCTCTTGGGTTTTTTCTGCCTGGGGCTGATGGTCGCCGCGGCCAGCGGCGCCGTCACCGCGCTTGGAGACACGCTCTTTCCCGTGCACTCGCTCGCGGGTTCGCCCGAGCCGCCTGCTGACCATTTTTTGGTGCAACTCCGCGTGCTCCACCCGCTGCTCGCGTGCGGCGTCGTGGCTCTGGCAGGCGCCGTCAGCTGGCGTTTTGCGCGCGTGCCGGAGTGCCGCAGGTGGGCCCAGGCGGTGGGGATTTTGGCCGGTACGCAGCTCGTGCTCGGTGGCCTGAACATTGGCTTGTCCGCCCCCGGCTCATTGCAGCTCGCGCACCTGTTCCTGGCCCAGCTCCTGTGGATGGGGGCGGTGCTGCTCTGGTGGAGCTGGCGGCGCTCCAGCCCGGCTGTTTAAAGAGCCGCGCGGCGGTCAAGAGCCGATGCCCGCGTTGGGCCCCGTCGCTCTGCCCTGCTCGTCGTAAAGATAAAAGCCGCGGCCTGTCTTGCGCCCGAGCCAGCCCGCCGCCACCAGGTTGCGGAGCAACGCCGCCGGGCGATACTTGTCGTCGCCGAGGTCGCTGCGCAGCACCCCCGCGATGGCCAGCACGGTGTCGAGCCCGATCAAATCGGCGAGCTTGAGCGGCCCCATCGGGTGATTTAAGCCCAGCTCGGCGCCGATGTCGATGTCTTCGATGCTGGCGAGGCCCTCCTGCAGCGCGAAACACGCCTCGTTGATCATCGGAATCAGCACGCGGTTCACGATGAAGCCGGGACGATCGCGGCTCACCACCGTGGTCTTGCCCAACAGCCGAGCGAAGGTGACGACCGTCTCCAGAGTGGCCGGGCTGGTTTGCACGCCGCGCACCACTTCTACGAGCTTCATGCGCGGCACGGGGTTCATGAAATGCATGCCCGCCACCTGGGCCGCTCTGCCCGTGACGCCTGCGATGGCGCTGATCGAGATCGACGACGTGTTGGAGCACAGGATGGCGCTCGGCTGGGTGATCTCGTCCAGGCGCCGGAACAGCGCCAGCTTCAGCTCGCGATCCTCACTGGCCGCTTCGATCACGATGTCGGCGTCGCGCGGCGACTCGGCCGCTACGCTGATTCGAGCGATGGTGTCGTGCTGCTCCTGCCGCCCGAGCTTGCCCCTGGCCACGAGCCGATCGAGGCCGGCCTGCATGCGTTCGACGGCGCGTTGCGCGTGGCCCTCGCTGACGTCGCTCAGGGTGACCTCGAGGCCCTGGGCGGCGCAGACTTGCGCGATGCCCGAGCCCATCTGGCCGGCGCCGACGACACTCACTCGTTGGATTTGTTCTGCGCGCATCTGCAGACGCTGGCAGAGGCCCCTTCAACGGTCAATTGGGTCCATCTGGAGGATGGGGCGACCCCCGACGCCTCTATTGCGGGGTGTCCCCGCAGTAAAAGCCGTCCGACTACGCATCTGACTCGAGCTTGTCGGGGGTTTGGGGGAGAGCGTTTTCGTTCCGGAATGGTGCGACTGCTCGCGCGAGAGGGCGGGGTGGGTGGGGTGAAGGTTTTTTTTGGAAGGGGCGTTCTGTTAAAGTGGTGGCAACAGCAGGGAGCTTGGCTCGGGGCGATTTGGGGGTGGGGTTGCAGGTGGATGGGCGGTTTGTGGCGGTCCTTGGCGCGCATTCGGTGCAGGCTCTGGAGGCGGAGAGCGGCGCGGTCGTGGGCATTTGGCCCGACGGACGCATCGCGTTCTCGAACGGGGCCTGGCAACGCTTCGCGCTCTCCAACGCTGGCGCTGATGTCCTCGTGCGCTGGCCTCTCGGGGCCGACCTGCTCTCGGGCATATCGGGCGGGCTGAGGGACTATTACGCGAGCGCGTTCGCCCGCGCGCTCGCTCGTGGGGAAGCGTGGGAGCAGACCTACGCCTGCCATTCTCCCCGCTCGACCCGCCAGTTTCAAATGCGCGTGTTGCCGCTCGCTGGCCGCGGCTTGCTCTTGATCCACTCGCTCGTGGCGGAAGCGGAGCTCGAGATCCTCGCGAGCGGCGATGCGGAGCGGTACTTTGACGCGGACGGCGTCGTACGCCAGTGCAGCAACTGCCGGCGCACCCAACGCGTCGGAGCTCCCGCGGCCTGGGATTGGGTGCCTGCGTTCGTGGCGAGCTGCCCACCCCGTACGAGCCACAGCATCTGCTCCGCCTGCATCAACCAGTACTATCCCGAATTTCGAGAAGCCGCGTAGCGCCGCCGCCTAACGGCCCCCTCCGTCCTCGAGCCAGGGGAGAGGTGGCGACCACGGTGGCTCGAAGCGCGGGCAGGGCGCGCCCGGCGTGAGCACGAGCTCGGCAAACTCGATGGCTTTGGACCGATCGAAACGCAGGTCGCCGATCACGGCGCTGCGCTCGCCGCGCCGAATCCAGTACGGTATGCGAGCAAAGCGCAGAAACGCCGCCGCGACGCAGTCGTCACGCCGCGTGGACGAGAGCTCCGCGAGCGGGGCGCGAAACTCTGGTCCCCAAACCAGTTGGCGGTTTGCCTTGATGCCGTCTCGGGGCCGAGGCGCGGAGAGCGGCGCAGTCGTGCTCGTGCTCCAGAAGCGGCAGGCTTCGGCGCTCGAGAGCCATGGCCAGCCAGCGGCCAGCGCCTGCCGCACCACATACTCACCTTCCCCCTGCTGCACCGCGAGCAGCGACCAACACAGCGGATTACCTGGGGCTGGTGTCGAGGCCAAGCTCATGAGGGAGAGCGTAGGGTCGAGCTCCAAGGCCGCCCGCACGTTGGCGCGTGCGACGTGACGTGTGCCGAGCAACGCCACCCACAGGCAGAGCAGCGCGGCGCCGCCGCTACGCCAGCGCCGGCGCGGCGTGGCCCGCCACAGCCAGCGGACCCAGAGCACCGCAAACAGCGTCAAGCCGCTGGCGAGCCATGCTCCCGTGAGACCACTGACCCAGGCCAGCGCCACGAGCCCCGCCATGCTCGCAAGCAACACGCCCGTGAGCACTCGCGACGCGCCAACGCTGAGCGCCATCCCCCCCAGAATCAACAAGAACCAAGGGTCCACGATAAAGATAGCATCGCCATAGTACCAAGCGTTCGACACCGGCCAGAACGGATGCACGCCGTAGTTGTTGCCGAAATCCATCAGCACGTGCAAAACCGAGCCGACCGCTCCAAGGCCGACGAGCACGCGATAATCCGAAGCCGTGAGCCGCAGACCGGCAAGGCGCAGGGCGAGCGCTGCCACACTGACCACCAGCAGCGTGAGCGGCAGCGCGGCCACCAGGGTGTGAGTGTGGCCGCGGTGATGCAGCAAATAGCCGAGCTTGCCGGCGGTGATCCCCGTGTATACAAAGTCCAGGTCTGGGCCGTTGCTCGAAAGGACGCCCGTGGTCAGCGCGGCGCCACGAAAGCCCGGGCCCGGAGCCTTGCCGGAGCCAAAGCGCTGCCGCAGCAAAATGGCGGCATCACCGATCACGAGCCCTGCGAGGCTATGGGTCAGGTTGTCCAATGGTGTAGGCGCTCAGTCGGGGGATGATTGAAGATGAAAGCCGCAAGCGGTGTGTAGCGTGAGCTGCCGTCGGTTGTAAAACGGGGCAGTTTGCTCCAGAACGAAGCGGGCTGTGGCCCGAACCGCCTTTCGCGTGCTCGGCACAGGCCCTATATTTGGCAAGCGGCCGGCAGGGTTTCCGGTCTCATGTCTCGCTCGCCCCGTACCCGGAGTCGCCGTCATGCGTCGTTACGAAATTCGTGAGCCGAAGGGCATCGGCTCTCTCCTGTGTGTGGATGTCGACGCGCCGGTCCCTGGGCGAGGTCAGGTGTTGATCGAGATGAAGGCCTGGGCCCTGAACTATCGAGATCTGGCGATGCCCCGCGGCGGTTATCCGGGCAACGACAAGGTCGTGAGGTCGCCACCCTTCGTGCCGGTCTCGGATGGTGCAGGGGAGGTCATCCGAGTGGGCGCTGGGGTCAAGGGTTTTGCCCTCGGTGATCGCGTCATCACGAGCTTCTTTCAGCGCTGGGTAGATGGCGAGCTCACCGCCGACGGCAAAGCTTCCGCCTTGGGTGGCGCGCTCGATGGAGTATTGGCCGAGCGCGTCGTGCTCGACGAGGAGGGCTGCGTCGCTGCGCCGCCGAGCCTATCCTTCGAGCAAGCGGCGACGCTGCCCTGCGCTGCGCTCACCGCCTGGGCCGCGCTCACGGGCGCAGGCTGGAGAGCCGGGCAGAACGTGCTGCTGCTCGGGACCGGTGGCGTTTCCATCTTCGGGTTGCAGCTGGCGAAGGCCATGGGCGCTCGGGTGATCATCACCTCCAGCAGCGCGCAGAAGCTCGAGCGAGCGCGCGCGCTCGGTGCGGACGAGACCATCGACTATGTGCGTACGCCAGATTGGGACGTACGGGTGCGGGAGCTCACCGGCGGCGTCGGTGTCGATCACGTGTTGGAAGTCGGCGGCCCCGGCACGCTGGAGCGCTCCATCAGAGCCACTCGCGTCAGCGGAACCATCAGTCTGATCGGCGTGTTGAGCGGCAGCCCCGAGCAGAATCCATCGCCAATGGATGTCATGTTCAATCGACAGACGCTGCGCGGCATCTACGTGGGCAGCCGGCGGATGCTCGAAGAGCTGTGTCGGGCTATCGAAGTGAACCGGATTTCCCCCGTGATCGACCGAGTCTTTCCGTTCGACGAAGCACAGGCAGCGTATC
>JAYTOL010000057.1:0-59454 GCA_043747815.1 Deltaproteobacteria bacterium | reverse complement strand
GTACCTTCAGAACGATCGCCCGTTCAAGTGGTCGTACCGCCCCAAGTCGTGGGCTAAAGCTAAATCCAGTGCAACTTCTGCCGGGCGGCACTAGCAGTGGCCGGCGGGGTGGACCTCGATGGGGACGGCCAGCGCGACACGGCCTTCGCAGCGATGCAGGCCTCGCCCAACGGCGTGCCGCGCGCCGGGCAGGTGTATGTCGTCTGGGGCGACGGAACGCTCTCGGGGAGCCTCGACACGGCCGCTCGAGATCCGAAGATCCTCGTGATCAACGGCGCCGGCCCCTTCGAATACGCCGGCAGCGAGCTGTGGATGGACGACGTTACGGGCGACGGCATCGGGGACCTGCTGATCGGGCGTCAAAATTATACGGCCTCGCCCGGTACGTCGGGCGAGCGGGTCGCCGCAGGCGCGCTCAGTGTGCTCGCCGGTGGTCCAGCCCTTGCTGAGCTCAGCGAGCGTCTACAACCTGTAGATCTGGATCATCCCCCTGCCGGGGTCGCCCTGCTCACCTTCGTCGGCGCAGAAGCAGGGGGCCGCCTTGGCATCTGGATGCGCAGCGGTGACGTCACGGGCGACGGCATCGCCGACATCGCGGTCGGCGCCGATCAGGAGAGCTCGAGCGCACCGAACGCCGGCGCCGTCTATCTGCTCGCCGGCGGAGAGCATTTGAACGCGACGAGGACGCTCGATTTGGCAGCGTTCGGCACCTCGGCGTTGTCCGGCAACATCGCCAAGCTGACACCGCCCGGCATCCCCACGCCTCAGAGCTTCCATTTTGGAGCCACCTGTCAGATCGCCGACCTGGACGGCAACGGCCGTGCCGAGGTGTTGATCGCGGCGGCGCTCAATCGCGCGGGCGCGGTCTTGGACGCCGCGGGGGGCATGCGAGCAGTTGGCACCGGCGGCCCAGCGCGCGGCGTTACGTTCATCGTCTGGGATGACAACTTTCCCGAGCTGCCGTGGCCCGCCGAGCTCGCCTTTGCGGTCGACGCGGGGACGGGGAGTCGCAGCATACTACGCGGCAGCGCTGGCAACGTGTCCTTCGGTGAAGAGCTGCTCGGCGGCCTGGATTGGGATGTCGATGGCACGGCGGATCTGTTCATCGGCGATCTGGCCGCCAATCTCGCGGGCCGCCCCGGCGCCGGCAGCAGCCACATCGTCTACGCGGCCCAGCGTCTACGCGGCCTGGACACGGAGGTCGCGGCGCTCGGCGCGCTCGTTCCGCCGATCAGGACCACCACCATCGTGGGCGCCGGGGTCGGGGACATCAGCGGGGACACGGCGGCGCACGGGGACTTCTCGGGCGACGGCCTGGCGGATTTAGTGGTGTGTTCGCCGCACGCCAATCCGCTGCGCCGCGCTTCGGCGGGGGCCCTGCACGTGCTGCACGGGCGTGCGGGAGGCTGGCCCGCGCGCGTCGACTTGCGCTCAGTGCCGGCCGAGCTCGCGCTCGATCTCGTGGCCGTGTACGGAGCCCACGGCAGCTTCGGCGCCGATCGCGGCGACACGCTCTGCTACAGCGCCGCCGCCGGCGATCTGGACAACGACGGGCGAGCGGACCTGATCGCGAACGAGATGGTTGGCAACGGGCTCGGGCCGGACGCGACCAACGTCGGCAATTTGGTTTTGCTGAGCGGGCAGCTGTTGAGCCCGGGCGATCCAGGCCCCACAGTCCCGTGAGCCCTACGCATTCCACCCGCGGGCATTCCAGTAACGACGGATCGCTACGCGCCTGGACCTGTGTTACGTTCGCAGGGCTTACATGAGGAGGAACGACCAATGACTCTCGAAATGCGTCGCGTTACCCAGAGCTTACCCTTACGCGCCCGGATCGCGCGAGCGAGCTTTCTAGCATCTTGGGTGAGCCTGGCTTGCGGTGACAAGCCGCCAGCCCACCCGCCCGTCGCTTATCCGCCGCAGCAGGGTGCCACGAGCGAGCACCTCGGTGCTCCGCGGGACACACACTACGAGGCCGACATCGAGGCCAACCGGGGCCGGGTTCGAGTCATCGTGCGGGAGGAGTCCGTGTGTGATGTGATCCCCGTCCAGAGCGTGATCGCGGACGGGGAGAAGCGGTTCATCGCGGGAGAGCCCGTCAAGTCACGGCCCTGTGAGGAGCGGCTGGCGCGCAACGTGATGTTGTCGCTCGAGGTCGACGGCAACACGTTCCGCCTGGGCGAGCCCAATGCCCATGGCGAGGTGGAGACGCAGCTCAGCGATCGCGTGCTGCAGGATCTCTACGGCACCGATCCGAGCCGCGCGCCCGTGGCCAAGCTCATCTTGCGCGACCGCCAGGGCCGCGCGCAGCAGCTCGGGACCATCGAATTGACTCAGCTCGCCGAGAGCGATCGGCGCCTGGGCGAGCTGTTGGCCGAGTTCCGGAGGGTTCTGGATCGGCCACAGGAGCAGCTGTCGGGGGCAGAGCTGGCGCGCGCCTACGAGCTGTATGAACAGCTCGCTCGCTTCGACAGCAGTGACCCGCGCATCTCGGCGCTCCAGGCCCTGTTCATGGAACGCCTGTATCAGCGCAAGGCGCAAGAAGCGAACCAACGCTTCAAGAACAACCTGCAAGCGTTGGGCGCGGCCAAGGACATCCTGAACACCAATCGCACCACCATCGTGCTCCCCGGTTATGTGAGCGAGGCGATCCAGGGCGGGGTGATGGACGATCGCTCGGCCGATTGGGCGCGGGGTCAGGTCGCGATCGCGATACGCCGCAATCCCACGCTGTGTGGCCCGAACCCCGAGAGCGGGTTCACCTGGTCACGCTTGGCGCTCAGCCCGCCCCCACCCGAGTCGCGGCTGGCGTTCGAGATGCTGCGCTTCGCCTATGACGATCCCTACGAGAAGGAGATCGCCACACTGTGCCGCCGAGTGCTCGGCTAACCCACCTGCACCGTGCGTGGTCGGCGGAGGTGGCAAAAGGTGCCCCTCCGCTCGGGCGAGGGCCCGAGCGGCAGAGCATGAGCCAGGGCTGATAAGCGTAAGCCCAAAGCACGCCGTATGCCGAGAGTGTGGGAACTTCGGCGAGCTCCAGCTCTCTGCCGCTGCCCGCTCCCGAGGAGCGGCGCGAGCAGCAGAGCTACGCGCGCTTCAGCCGGCGCCTCGTCGGCCTCGTGTCTGTGCTGGTCGCGAGCCTGTATGGCTCGTTCTCGGCGTTGGTCTGGTACGGCCTCGAAGGGCTCTCGCCGAACGCCCGGCGCGACCTGCTGGGCGCGGGCGCGCTCGGTGCCTTGCTCGTCCTGGCGCTGGGCCTCTCGGCGCTGAGCTCGTTCATCGCTGCCCTGCGCGAGGCGAGTGAGCAGCGTCTCACCGAGCTGCGCTCGAGCGCGGACGCGGCCCTGGCGCGCGCAGAGGCCAAGCGCCTGTTCCTCAGCCAATTTCTCACCGACATGAGTCTGGACATCCGCGCGCCCATGAACGGCGTGCTCGGGATGACCCAGCTCGTGCTCCGCAGCCCGCTCAACTCCACGCAGGAGCGACAGCTGAGGACCATCGACGGCGCGGCCCGTGCGCTGCAGCGCATGCTCGGCGACATCTTGGATTTTTCAAAGCTGGAGGCGAGTCGCTATGAGCTCGTGCCGATGGGCTGCTCGTTGCACGACATCTTGCGCGTCGGCGTCGACTTGCTCGACCCGAAAGCGAAGGATAAAGGGCTCGGCCTGGAGCTTCGGATCGAGAACGACGTGCCCGATCAGGTGCTGCTCGATGCCGCTCGGTTGCAACAGATCTTGATCAATCTGGCTCAAAACGCCATCGACGGCACCGACCAAGGCGCGGTAGAAATTCACGTACGCGCGGCAAACCTCAGCCACCGCTCCTTCGAGCTGCGCGTGCGGATCGCGGACACGGGCGCGGCCACCCCGATACGAGAGCGCCAGGGTCCCTTCGAGGCCTCGCTTCTAGCCGCTGGGCGCGCGTCGTCGGGAGACCCCCCACGGGGCGGGCTCGGCCTCGTGATTTCGAGGCAGCTCGTGGCGTTGATGGGCGGCACGATCAGCCTCAGCGCTCGCGAAGGAGAAGGCGCCGTATTCGAGCTGGTCGTGCCCGTGGCTCGCATCGGAGATCCCGCCGCTCGCTCCGGCGAGGCGTCATCGAAAGCGGCATTGCTGGAGATACGCCTGCCCAGCCCAACGGCCCCGCTGCTGGTCGTCGACGCGGATGGGCTCAACCAAATGATAGCCGTCGAGCTGCTCGAAAATCTCGGGTTCGAGGTGGAGGTGGCGAGCAGCGGACAGCAAGCGATCGAGCAGGTCCAGCGCAAGAGATACGCGTTGATCCTGATGGATTGCCAGATGCCGGAGCGGGCTGGCTACCTCGCTGCGCAGCGCATCCGCTCCCTGCAGGGGGCAGAGAACCGCACTCCGATTATCGGATGCGGCTCTTTGGGCGGTAGCGACGGCCGCTCCAGGGCGACGGCAGCGGGTATGGACGATTACCTGGGTAAGCCCCTCGAGCGCTCCGCCTTGTGCAACGTCCTCTCCCGTTGGTTGCCCGACGAGGCAAACCCTGCCTCCAGCGGGACGCGGCTCAGCCAAACGGCCCTGCTGCAACGCGCGATCACCAAGGGTCTCGCGCGAAACGCGTCAGCGGACGGCTCGATGCCGGCGCCGGGCTCGGCGCCGCCGCCCGATCTCTTGCCGCGTCAGCGCTCGGAGCGCCTGCTGCAGCTCTTCGTGCTCGAGGCGACGGAACAGCTCGGAGCCCTCGCGCAGGCGGTGAAGCGCGCGGACGCGCACGAGGTGGTCGAGCGCGCGCGTCAGC
Organism: Deltaproteobacteria bacterium; assembly: GCA_043747815.1. GTDB lineage: Bacteria > Myxococcota_A > Polyangia > Polyangiales > Polyangiaceae > SZUA-265. The sequence goes on along the minus strand of JAYTOL010000057.1, from coordinate 54,687 downwards.
TCGAGAGCAGCTGCCTGCGCTGCGGAGCGATGAAGATGGCCGAGCTTTGCACGCTACTGGGCGGCGCGCACGACCTCTCACCGGACCGACTCGAGGCGCAGGTCCAAGCCCTGCGGGCTGCGCTGTCGGCCGTGCTGGCTCGCTTCGGGGAAACGCGTGTGCTGCCGGAAAATGCCGCGTCGCCGTCCTCGACCGATCGAAATCCCGAGTCACCCTGAACGCGGCGGGCGCGAGGATCGCCGGTGGCCCGCGCGCTTGCAACGACGAGCCCTCCGGGTTTGGTGTATGCACCAGCCCATGCCGAGTTCTGTTTGGGCGTCGTTTCGGCGCGCCGGCTTCAAGCTCGGGCTCGGGGGGCTCTCGGGGTGTGTCGCGCCCGCGCCGCCAAGTGTCTTGCCGGAGAGCGCCGCGGAGAGCCGGGCGGCCCCGCAAACGCGGGCGCCCGCGCCGCCCACGCTGCCGTATGAAACCCCGGAGCAGATCCGTTACCGGCTGCTCGAAGAACAAGACACCGATTGCGACCAGCGGCTCACCGTCGGCGATCAGGGTAACCGGCGCTTCCGCTTCCGCCTGCAGGGGCAAGCGTACGATCTCACGGGGACCTATGTGCTCTCGAACCTGCTGCAAGAGCTGTCGATCGCGCAGCGCTCTGGCCTCGCCCCGCGGCTCGACCGCGTGCACGAGGAAGCGGTCCTGCGCACGTCGCGCCTGATCCGGAACGACTATTGGACGGCGTTGACGCGCAGGCTGGATGAGAGCGGCCTGCCGCAGCTGCTCGATGACCCGAAGCTCACGGGGCACGCCGAGCCCGTATTGTACGTGCCCGCGGATGACCCGCGCGCCTATGCCTACTTTCGCAAGCTCGGGCGTCGCTACGACGCCGCCTACGCAACGCTCGATCGAACGACCTCTGGCTTCGCCGTCGCCGACCTGATCGGCGTCTCTACCTCTCAAGAGAAGCGCCGCGTGCTGATGGCCATGCTGCGCACGCCCGAGGGGAGGGACGCCCTGGCCGATGTCTCGCGGCGTCTAGCGGCGGCCACCAAGACGCTGAATTACCCGGCGCTGTCCGCCCATCTGATGGCCGCGCTCGAGCGCGTCACCGAGCTGCTCGAGCAGGCGGCGCGCAGCTGTGTGAGCCTGAGCACGCCTCGGCTCACGCGCGTCGCGGACCGCCTGGCAGAAGCGCTGGCCCGCTTCAGCCCAAAGCAGCTCTCCGTCCGCTCGCTGCCCGAAAAAGCGCAATGGCCCGACTGGTCCGCCTCGCTCGGCGTAGCCCACGGCTTACTCAGCATGGCGCTCGAGGAGTCGTCGGGCTCGCTCAGCGGGGCTCCGTTCGTCGTCCCCGGCGGGCGCTTCAATGAGATGTATGGCTGGGACAGCTATTTCATTCTGCTCGGGCTCGTCTCGGATGGGCGCTTGGACTTGGCGCGAGGCCTGGTCGACAACTTCATCTACGGCATCCAGCACTACGGCGCGACGCTGAACGCCAACCGCACCTACTACCTGACACGCACCCAGCCTCCCTTCTTCACCTCGATGGTCCGCGCGCTGTGGGACGCGACGCCTCAAGAGCAGCGTGACCCAGCGTGGCTGCGCGTCGCCCTCCGCGCGGCGCTCGCCGAGTATCAGAACGTCTGGGCCAAGAGCCCGCGGCAGACGAGCTTATGCCGGGGTGAAGGCGCGGAGCGAGCGTGCCTCGACCGCTACGCGGGCCTCGGCAAAGGGCAGCCCCCCGAGGTCGAGCCGGGTCACTTCGATTGGCTCTGGCAACGCGCGGGTCGGTCGCTCGAAGCGAGCTACAGCGCCGGGCGGCTGTCCTCGCGCAACTTGACCGCGGAGCTCGACGACGCCTTTCTCCATGACCGCTGCATGCGCGAGTCGGGCCACGACACCACCTATCGCTGGTTTTGGCAGGCTGGCAAGGACAGCGCGGCGCAGGCGGAGAACCGCTGCGCCGACATGCTGAGCGTCGACCTGAACAGCTTATTGTACAAATACGAGGTCGACATCGCGCACCTGCTGCGTGCCGTGCTCAGCTCCTCGGTCACGCGCGGGGGCGGAGGGCCCGCTGCATCGATAGCGAGCGACAGCGCCTTCCAGCCCGACCCGAGCACTTGGTGCGCGCGCGCCCGGCACCGCTTCGAGCTCATGCAGGCCTATCTTTGGTCGCCCGAGGACGGGCTCTTCTACGATGCCTTCCTGGCGCCCTCCGGTCCGGTCCGTACCGGCTACGTGAGCGCCACCACGCTCTACCCGCTGTGGGCGACCGCCGAGCCCTGCGAGCTCGACGCAGGCTCGAGGCCCCCGTTGCTGCGCCAGGAGGACAAGTCCCTGCTCGTGACCAATGCCCTCCGCCAGCTCGAGGCGCCCGGAGGCCTGTTAGCCACCGCCAAATCCTCGCGCGACCGCTTCTCTAGCCGCGGCGATCGGCAGTGGGACTACCCGAACGGGTGGGCCCCGCATCAAATGCTGGCCTGGCGAGGGCTGGAGGCCCATGGCTTTCGCCAGGACGCAGAGCGCCTGGCCTTCTCGTGGCTGTATACGCTGCTCACCAACGTGATCGACTATAGCGGGACGATCCCTGAGAAATACGACGTCGTCGCGCGCACCCACGCCGTGTTCTCCGAGTACGGCAACGTCGGCACCGAATTCGACTACATCGCTCGTGAGGGTTTCGGCTGGATGAACGCCTCCTTCCAGGTGGGGCTGCGCCTGCTCAGCGCCGAAGAGCGCGCGCGGCTGAGCCAATCCGTGGCCAAACGTTAGCCGGGCGAACCCGTGCGGACCGGCTGCCTTGCCGAGCCTCGATGATTGGCACTGGGCAGAAGGCGCGGCGCGCACTACTCGAAGGAGGCCATGTCGCACGGCACGCGCTCACGCACCGAGGAGAGCTGATGACCGATCTCGTGGCAGCTCGGCTTCAAATGGCCGTCTCGCTCGGCTTCCATATCTTGTTCGCGGTGGCGGGCATGGCCATGCCACTCCTGATGGTGCTCGCCGAATGGCGTTACCAGAAGACCTCGGCGTCGGTGTATCGTGAGCTAGCGCTGCGCTGGGCCAAAGGCACGGCCATCCTGTTTGCGGTGGGGGCCATCTCGGGCACCGTGCTGAGCTTCGAGCTCGGGCTGCTCTGGCCGACCTTCATGGAGCACGCGGGGCCGCTGATCGGTATGCCGTTCAGCCTGGAGGGGTTGGCGTTCTTTCTCGAAGCCATCGCGCTCGGCATTTACCTCTACGGTTGGGAGCGCGTGTCGCCCCGGGTGCACCTCGCCAGCGGCGTCGTGGTAGCGGTCAGCGGCGCAGCGAGCGGCGTGCTCGTGATCGCCGTCAACGCCTTCATGAATACCCCACAGGGCTTCAGCGTCGACAGCCGAGGGCAGCTCGTCGATGTCGACCTGTGGAAGGCATTTTTCACCCCCGCGTTCCCGACGCAGGCGCTCCACATGCTGGTTGCCGCTTACTGCAGCGTGGGCTTTGCGGTGCTCGGCATCCACGCCTGGAGCTTGCGCCGGCGCGGGCCGAGCCCGTTGCACTCCGCGGCGCTGCGGCTCACCCTTCCGCTGCTCATGGTCGTCACCCCGCTGCAGGTCGTCACGGGCGACCTGGCGGCGAAACACCTGGCCCAGCACCAACCCGCCAAGTTGGCTGCTGCCGAAGCGCTGTGGGAAACACAGCGCGGGGCGCCGCTCGTCATCGGCGGCATACCCAGCCAGGGGGGTCGCGAGCTGGCTTTCGCTCTGCATATCCCCAAAGCGCTGAGCTTCATGGCCAAGGGTGATTGGGACGCTGAAGTGATCGGGCTGGAGGACATCCCCGAGAGCGAACGCCCGCCGGTGTTGATCCCTCACTTGGCCTTTCAGGTCATGGTCGGCTGCGGCTTCGCGATGCTCGGGGTGGCCCTCTGGGCCATGTTCGGCAAGCTGAAAAAGCTCCCCCTCGAGCGCGATCCCCGCTTTCTGCGGGTCGCCACCTGGTGCGGTCCACTCGGCCTGATCGCCGTCGAAGCGGGTTGGGTGGTGACCGAGGTGGGGCGTCAACCCTGGATCATCCGCGGAGTGATGCGCGTGAGTGAGGCGGTGACGCCGATGCCGGGCCTCATCTGGAGCCTGCTCGCGAGCGTAGCGGTGTATCTGTTCTTGGGCTGCGTGGTGCTGCTGCTGCTCTACCGGCACGTGGTCAGCGTGCCCATCGGCACGGCCCGCGAGGGTGACGAGGCCGGCGCGAGGGCGCCCGCGCCATGAACCCCTGGGCAGAGATCCTGTGGCTCGGGCTGGGCGCGGCGGTAGTCCTGTACGCGCTCACGGGAGGGCCTGATTTCGGCGCCGGGGTGTGGAACCTGCTCGCCAGCGGTCCGCGCAAGGCCCAGCAGCGCGAAGCGCTTCAGCACGCCATCGCGCCGATCTGGGAGGCCAACCACGTCTGGCTCATCTTCGTGATCGTGCTGATGTTCTCGGCCTTTCCACGCGCCTTCTCCGCGATCAGCGTCGCGCTCCACGTGCCCATCGCGCTGGCGGTCCTGGGCATCGTATTTCGCGGGGCGGCGTTCGCGTTTCACGCCTACGGCATTCATACCGACCGCACGCGTCGGCGCTGGTCGAGGGTGTTCTCGATATCGAGCATCGCGACGCCGGTGCTGCTCGGCAACATCGCGGGCGCGCTGGGTACGGGAGACATTCGCGTCATCGAGGGCCGGGTCACCACGGGCTTTCTTGCCGGCTGGACCACCGCGTTTGCGTGGCTGGTGGGCTGCTTTGCGCTGTCCTTGTTCGCGACCTTGGCAGCCGTTTACCTGTGCGCCGAGGCGGAAGACCAAGAGCTCGCCGACGACTTTCGGATGCGGGCGTTGTTCGCCGAAGTCGTCACGGGAGTCTTTGCAGGGCTGTCGGCGGGGCGCGCCGCCGTCGAGGCTCCACAATTGTACGCCGTGCTCATGCAGTCGCCGTGGACCTGGTTCGTGCAGCTCGCGACGGCGTTCTTTGCGCTCGGCACGATCGCGCTCTTGTGGGTGCGGCGGCCACGGCTCGCGCGCTACGCTTGTGCGCTGCAGGTGGCCTTGGTGGTCGCCGGCTGGGGGTCGGCGATGGACCACCACTTCGTGCTGCCGGACGTCTCCGTTGCTTACTCAATCGGCTACGCCCCGGCGCTCCCCGCATTCGCGATCGCCTTCGGTGGCGGCGCGCTGCTGCTCGTGCCGGCGTTTTGGTTTCTGCTGCGCGTGTTCAAGCGCCATCGGCAACACTGAAGCGGGTGCTATCGACCCACGGCGCACCCATGCAAATTTGTTCGCCGGCACCGCCGTGCAATTTTACCACCGGGAGAGAAAATCGACCCCAGTGCGGGGCAGCCCCTCCGATCGCGCGATGGCATGCCGCGGCACGGCACGCTAGGTTCAACCGAGTGGACCGTGAACAGCGAGGGGTTTATCTGTGAGGTCATCCAACATCGGCTGGTTCGTCGCGTGCGTGCTGTCGGCGGGCTGCGGCGCGCGCTCGCAGCTCGACTGCTTGGGAGGAGAGTGCCGAGCCTTTCGCGACGGCAGCGCGGAGCCAGACGAGGGTCTTGGCTCCGGCGGCGCCTCCGGTTCACGCGGCGGGCCCGTCGGGGTGACCGGTATGGGTGGTCGCGGGCCATCCCCGGTCGAGATGCCGATCGCCACCGGTGGTCGCCCCACTCGCCCGCCGAGCTCGGCGCCGAACGAGGGCTCCGTACCCCCGCCTACGGTCACCCCAAGGGCATTTCGTTGCTCCGCGGGCGGGTCGCTCGCAGGCTCTGTCGAGATCACTAGCCGGGCAGAGCTCGAGTCGCTCGAGGGTTGCGAACGCATCGACGGCGATCTAACGATTCACAGCTTAGCTACGCCAAATCTCAGCCCTCTCTCCAGGCTCCGGGTCGTCACGGGCACACTCTCCCTCAACATGTCGGGTAGCCTCGAGGGCCTGGAGGCACTGGAGAGTGTCAATAACCTCATCTTGGAGTGGCTCGACGTCACGACGCTCGAACCCCTCGGTAGCCTGACCTCAATCGGCAACGCTAGCGGCACGGATAGCGGAGTCCTCTTCATCAACAACTCGAGCTTGCGCGATCTCACGGGGCTCGGTTCGATTCAGCGCGTCAACCACATCGGGCTCAGCGACAACGTACGACTTCAGACCCTCTCCGGGCTCGGCGTCCCGAGGCATGTCAACGAGATCCGCTTGAACGGGAACACCTCGCTGCGCGACATCTCGGCGCTGTCGCCCCTGACGAGTTTCGAGGTGCTCGAGCTCACCGACGCGGCCGTGGTCAGCCTCCGAGGTCTCGAGAACGTGACCCGCGCATCCAGCCTCGTGCTCGTGGACGACCCGGTGCTGACCGACACGAGCGGCCTGGAGAACCTCGGCGCGCTGCAGGTGTTGTTCATCGAAAACGTTGGGCTCACCAACGTCGCGGGCCTTTCCAATCTGCGCCAGGTGAAAAACGTCGTGATCCAGGGCAACCCCGTGCTCGCCGAGCTCGACGGGCTCGCCCAGCTCCAGCTGCTCGAGGAGCTGTCGGTGTCCGACAACCCGAACCTTTCGCACCTGCCGGAGATAGCGGCGGTGACGGTGCTGCAACAGATCAGCGTCACCAGCAACGCACGGCTCGAGACGGGTCCCCGCTTCCCGGGCGTGGTGACGGCAAATTTTGTCACGATCACTCAAAATCCCCAGCTCACCGAGGTCCTCGGCTTCGCTGCTCTGCGCGATACCCGAAGCGTCGACATCAGCCGCAACGACAGCCTGCTGGCCGTCAATCTCGGCTCGCTCACGGCGGCGCTCACGCTGCGCATCGTGTGCAACTCGTCGCTGCCCGAGGCGTCCCTCGCGCCGCTGCTCGAGCTCGATTTTGGCAGCGCGAACATCCACGGCAACCTCGGTTCGCCGGTGCCTTGCTCGCCGACGGAACAGACGCTCGAAGCGCGCTGACGCGCGGGCTCGGCCGGGCCCCGAGCTGGGCCGAGCGGCGCCGCCGTCAGAGCGCGTCGGTGGGCGGCCGCAGCAGCTCGAGCCGCGCCCTCAAGTGGGGGCTGACGTGGACCTGGTTGTGCGCGTCCACGATCACGGCTTCGACGCCGGGTACGCTCTCGATCAGCTTCATCCCCTTCTCCGCCCCCAGCACGAACACCGCCGTGTCCAGCGTGTCGGCCAGGAGTGAGGACGGCGCCAGCACCGTCACCGAGCGTGTGTGCGCCACCGGGTACCCCGTCTTCGGATCGAGGATGTGGTGATAACGCTTGCCGTGGCTGATGATGAAGCGCTCGTAGTCGCCCGACGTATTGAACGCGGAGTCCGTGAGCTCGAGCAACGCAAAGCTCGTATCGAGGGACCGTGCTTTGTCCTGCGCCGCGCGTGGATCCATGATCCCGACCCGCCAGGGCCGGTCCCCGCGCTTGCCGGCCGCGTACATGTCGCCGCCGGCTTGGACCAGGAAGTCGGAGAGCCCAGAGTCGCGCAGCTTGGCGACCGCGCGGTCTACAATCAGCCCCTTGGCGATGCCACCGAGCGTGATGCTTTGGCCGGCCCGAGCCAGGCGCGCCGTCCGCCGGCTCGGGTCGAGCACGAGCCCTCGGTAGTCGACGAGCGAGAGGCGAGCGAGCACGTCCGCGCGCTTCGGCAACGTACCGTCGTTGTCCTGGTCGAACTTCCACAGGCCCTTGAACGCGCCGATCGTGATGTCGAAGGCGCCCTCCGAGGCGCGAGCCACCCAGAGCGATTTTTCGAGCACCTCGAACGTCTCCGCCGAGAGCGCCACCACCTCCCCGGTCCCGGCAGCGGCGTTGATGCGAGACACCTCCGAGCCGGCGACCCAGGTCGTCATCATCGCGTCCAGGCGATCGATCTCCGCCACCGCGCGCGAGACCGCCTGCTCGACCAGACCCTCGTCATGATGAAAGACGGCGATGGTGCAGCGCGTGCCCATACAGGGGCGTTCGTATTCGAGCAACCGGCGCTCGCTGCTCGAGGCAGCCGCTCTGGGCGCAGCGCCGCTGAAGGCGGAAGGCTCTGCGGCGGGCGGCTGAGGTACGGAAGGGGCCGGGGCGCTCGGCACGAGCGAGCCTGCCGGGCGGGGCTCGAGCATTGGCTCGTCCGGAGCCGATCGGGTGTGGCAGCCGAGACCGAAGCTCAACGCCGTCGCGAGCCAAAGACGCCGCAACGTGCCGGCGGGGCGACGCGCCAGCGGCTTGCCCATGAGGTCAGGCTGCGCGCCGCGCCTCGAGCTTGAGTAAAGCCTGGGCGGCCACCGAAGAGACCAGCACCACCCAACTACACACGCGACCCTGGCGAAACGTGAGGAGCCCACGCCGATACACACCCAGGGTGGAGGCCGCGTAGCGGAAAGCTCTGCGCTTGCATAACCCAACAGCGCGCCCGGGAAGCAACGCCGCCCGGTTCGGCGCTGTCAGGGCAGGGCGCCTTCCAAAATCCACTGCCGCACCGTGCCGAGCTGCGACGCGGTGAGCGGACTATAGGAATAAGGCATTTGCGCGCCGATGTCGGACTCCGGGCGAGTCGCTCGAACCTTCAGGATCAAGAGGCTTTCGTCGGGGTTGCCCGGCAAGACGCGCACCATGTCGCCGCGGTAAATGGCGTCGACGTTCACGAGGCCTTGGGGGCCAAACGGGTCCGTCAGGTCGGGAGGGTTCGGCGTGCCCGCGTAGTGGCAAAAGACGCATTTCCCACCAAAAAACCCAGAAGTATCCTCCGACCCAAAGATGGGCCGAATCCGCGTCTCATAAAAATCGCCGGGCCTCGCGCCATCGGTGACCCACTGCTCGAGCAGGGCGAGCTCGGCGGCGTCGACGGCAGCGATCTGCAACGGCATCTCCGATCCGCCGTGCCCGTTGGCTGGCAAGTCGCCTTCGAGCTTGTCCATCAAGAAGCTCCGGTCGGGCTCGAAGGGGACCACGTTGCTGACTGGAGTTTCGCCCGGGTACACCTCGGCCCAGCTGTTCGGCGAGATGTTACCGGCCGCGCTACGGCCGTTGACCAGCCCGTTCTCAGCGTTGAACGGGTTCTGTATGTCGACGTTGATCGGGCTCACGGGGCGATGGCACGTCGTACAGCGGCGGTTAAAGAGCGGCCGAATGTCGTCGTCGTACGTCACCCCATCGTCCTCTTCTCCACAGCCAAGAACGGCAACGGAGGTCACTACGAGGAGGCAGGCGCCCCGCAGCATTCGGCTAAATCGGGACGCTCGAGACGAGCCAGCGGGGCGCTTGAAGGGCGGCCACAAGCTCAAAAAATCATTCGGCATTTAAGGATATCTCCGAGGGGCCCCTCAGCTTAGCGCAAGACTTTGCGAAACACTACGCCACGGCGCCTGCCTCCCGCAGGCGTTCCGTCAGCGCAATCACCGATGAGGGGAGCACTCCAGGGCTCTCGCCGCCGAGACCCGGTGTTCCACCGCGAGAGGCGCCGTTGCCCTTCTCGACCCGCTCTCGGCTTCAGCTCGCGTCACGGAGCGTCGTCGCCGCTGCGCGTGGCCGTAGCGATGAAGCGACGCAGCGCGGCGAAGACCAAGGCCACGCGCGTCTTGGCCCAATGCGCAAACGCGGCGAAGGGCCCCGCTGCGCTCGAGGAACCCACCGTTGGGATCGAGGCCGGGGTCGACGGAAGACGCAGGGCGATGATGCGATCCCTATCGAGAGCGGAAATCTTTACTGTTGCTTGATCGACGCGAACCCGCGGCGCCATGGCCAGAGCGGGTTTGGCGACACTGACCTCGGAGCGGCCGGATCCGGCTCCAGCTGAGCTGGCAGGAGCTCCGGTGGCCGGCGCGGACCCACCCGCGGCAGGCACCGGCGACGCGCGGCTGGCGGAAGGTGAGGAGCGCCGAGCGCTGCTGGACTCCGCCTCGAGGCTCAGCGCCGGCGGATCGTCCTCCTCGTCGTGCACGATCACCTTGGCGTCCGGTACGTGGGCTGCCTCGGCCTTGGGATGTGGACTGTGAATGGTCGTGGTCGGCTTCTGCACCTCGGGCATGGGCCGGCGCTTGCTCCGCGCCGCGGCGGCCTCCAACCGGATCAGGTCGTCCTCTAGCTCGGCCGCAGTCTGATACCGCTTGGTAACGTCCTTGCGTAGGCAGCGCTCGATGATGGCGTCCATGGCCTTCGCGAGGGCGCCTGGCGCGCGCAAGCGCGAAGAGGGCGGCGGCGCGTCGTCATCCAGGTGCTGGCACAAGACACCGGCGAAATCCCCATCCGAGAAAGGCGGGCTCCCGGTCATCAACTCATACAAGATCACGCCGAGCGAGTAGATGTCCGAGCGCGCATCGAGTGGCCGACACGCGGCTTGTTCGGGCGACACGTAGAAGGGCACGCCAAAGACGCCGCTGCGCGGCGGACCCGGCGTCGCGCCTCGCGCCTTGGAGATCCCGAAGCCGAGCAGCTTGACGACTTCTGCCGAGCTGCCTGGGTCCACGATGAGCACGTTGTCGGGGCTCAGCAGGCCATGCACCAAGCCGGCCTTGTGCGCAGCGCGCAACCCGGCGGCGGCCTGCTTGCCGATGTGCAGCACGCGGCGCAGCACAAACTTGCCTTCGTTCTTCACCAGCGTGGCCAGCGTGTTGCCCTGAAAATGCTCAGTGACGACGAAGGGCCAGCCGTCGCTGAGCACGCCGAAGTCGAGAGTCGCGGCGACGTGCACGTCTTCGAGCGCGGAGGCGACGGCAGCGACACGGCGCACTTCCTGACAAGCCTCATCCGAGCAAGCGAGCCCTCGCGGGAGCACGCGCACGGTGACGGCGCGATCCAGCGCGAGGTGGTAGGCGCGATAGCTGAGGCTGACCGCGGTATGTTCGGCGACCTCTTCCGCGAGGTAACGGTTGGCGAGCACTCGCCCGCGTAGCTGCTCGACGGGCGGCAGGTCAGCGACTTTGATCGTCTCGGAGACCCGCTGCTCGTAGGGCGTGACCGGATCCGGCAGCTCGTCGACCCACGGGGGCGGATAAGCCGCACGCGGCTCTGAATCGAGCGCGGCCTCCGAACCCTGCCATGGGTTTGCTTCCAGATCGTCGGCGCGCGGGGCGTCGGTGCCGGCGGGCGCCGTCCCTTGCAGCTCTTCGGCGCTGACTTCAGCTGGCGAATCGCCTGTCAACGCAGTCTCAATCGAACCCGTCTCGAGCTCCGCGGGGGCGACCTCCAAATCAGCAGCATAACCTCCAGCCGCCGCCAGCCGCGCTCCGGGGATTGTGGCGGGCGCTGGATCCTCTGCTTCGGGGGTAACGGCAGCGTACTCGCCTGCCTCGGCCGCCTCGGCCTCACTCTCGGCCTCGGCTTCGACCAACTCCTCTTCCGACACGTCGGTCACCAGCGACTCCGACTCGGACGCGAGCTCCGACGCCGCAGCATCGGCATCTCTAGCGCCATCAGGCGCACGCTCTGCCGGACCGCCCTCGGCCCTCACGAGCTCCCGCGAGGCGACGCCTTCACGGACGCACGCCGACGGCTCTAGCGCCGCGCCCTTGGACTCGGGTTCCAGGAGCTCCGGCGTCGGAAACTCCGCTGGAGCTTGATCGGCGGGATGGGCGCGGCTCGACATGCGTTACCTCAGCGCTCGATGGGCTCGTGTGGACACACCCGCGGCGGCGGCGACACAGGACAGCGCCATCGAACCCGCCGTGCTTGGACTGCTAACTGGCATCCGCTGATTCATAGCCGCCGCCCCACGGCGACCCAGGAGAAGGGGCGGAGACCCGAGGGCCCATGACCTCCGCACCGACGCCATAAACGTCGTCGGTCGGAACAGCTTCTCCGCGAACACCGCAGGCGTGATGATCGTGCTCGATTCTCCCCGATACGCGACCTTCGATGCCACTTACGCCCACACCGCGCAGCCTAGCATACAGGCGCGATCTCGCAATCGCGACCCGGCCACCGGCCGAAAAAGCGAGCGCGGAACCACTCTGTAAATCGATCATTTCACGCATGCTTCGTCGCGGCTGTGACCTCTTACGCCAGGCGCGCCCTTCACACGAGCGGGACGCCAGGCTCGAGCGCGACGAGCAGCGCTGTCCGTTCCCCCGGCGGTGCCTTTTCACCTTCGCGCAGCGGACGCACGACGTACTGGCCCGGCGCTCGCACATCCGGCGCGAACGACACCCGAACGGCCTGGTGATGCACGCGTGCCGTGAGCTTCTGGGGCGCCCCTTCCGAGAACGATGAGGAGCCGTCAGTGCTCCCCGATTCGAAGGTCGCAGCTGCGCCCCAACTGCCGCCCCGCGCTTCGCCGCTCCACAAGAACCCACCCTCTTGTTCCCAGCCCGAAACACGCGACTGTGAATCCCAGGAGTGGCCCTGCGCAGCGAAGCCATCCGCGGCGTTACGGCTGGACTCCCGCCCTCCGCCACTGGCACGAAAAGCGGCCCCCGCGGCTCCTTCTTCAGGAGGAGGGATGGCGACCGTGGGCTGCTCGTCGCGCATGAAATCCGAGTCATCAGCGAAGGCGGACGCGGACGGCAGCGGCGGCGGCAGCGAGGCAGGCGTGGCTTGGAAAGCGGCCGGCGGCAGCGTGGGGACGCGCCGACTCGATTCGCTCGCCGGCGGCTCCGAAGGGCGCCAAGAGTCCTGAGGGGCGTTCGACCAACCCGGCCGCGCGTCGTCACCCGAGTCCTCATCAGGCTCCGCCTCGAGCTCCTCGTATTCATCCACCGACGCGCGCGGTAAGGGCGGCGGGGCCGACGAGGAGGCTCGCCGCTCCGAGTCTGCGCTCCACGAGCTATAGGAGCCCTCGCGTTGTGCACTGCTTTCGCGGCTCGACGGGGACAGCCCCATGCGCTGGCGGGGACGGTGGGACGGATATTGCGTCGCCGTTACCACCGGGCGCACCGAGCCCGGCGCTGGGTTCTCTTCAGGAGCTGGGCTGCGCCCGAGCTCGACGAGCCCCGCAGGAGCCGCCGAAGCGTAAGCGGCCTGACCGTGTTCGAGCGGAGCAGCTGATGGCGCTGCGCTGCCCTCGCCCGACATGGAGGACGAACGCACCGAGCCTGCGCCTTCATTCGACCCGAAGAGCTTGGCCCGTAACTCGGCCGCGGCCTTGGCGAGCTGGTACGATCTGACGTCAGCGCCTTCATCCGAGGCGCTCTCCGCGGCCTTGCGCAGCCACTTGAGGCTCTCGGTCGTGTCGCCGCGCGACCAAAGCGTCTGCGCCGCACGCAGCGCGACTTGAACGCCATCGGGATCCGCGTTTTCTGCCTGCGGCAGATCGCTCGTTTTATCGTTCATTTTGACTAACCCGTCGTTTCCCCGTTCAACCTGGGCGGGACCCTCGAGTGGATCAAGTCAAATCCCCCTCGCGTCGACCACAAGCTCGAACTTGGCTGTTGTTTTGCAGGCAAGCCCGCATTTCCTCAATCTATATGTGAATGCACAGGGCAAATTTATACCTTCCGTGAACGTTTGCCGCTCCCCAATCCCCATTGCCCGCGTCGAGGGCTCACGTCACCGTCCCGCAGAGTGCCAACTGGCCAGCCGGGATTGCGTCGCCCCCTGCCCCGGGCGCAGCAGCTTCTCCGTCGAGCTTCTGGACTGAGTACCTCGGGGCATTACTCTGAGCCCCCATGAAGGCCACGCTGGTGCTCACGTTGATTGGTCTCGACAAGCCGGGTCTCGTCAAAGCCATCTCCTCCGCGGCGACGAAGCACGGAGCCAACTGGGAGGCGAGCCGCATGGCGCGGCTCGGGGGCAGATTCGCCGGGCTGCTGCTCGTCACCATTGAGCCAGCGCGCGCCGAAGCCCTGCAGCGCGATCTCGAAGCCCTGTCAGAGCATGGCCTCAAGGTGGTGGTGGAGCAGAGCGCGCGAGTCGAGCCGCGTCGCGATTGGCAAAGCGTAAAGCTCGATCTCTTGGGGACCGATCGGCTGGGCATTACGCATGAGATCGCCGCCACGCTGGCCGAGCTCGGGATCAACGTGGACGAGCTCAGCACCGAATGCGCGAGCGCACCCATCTCCGGCGGCGATCTGTTCAAACTATCTGCGGTGCTCGCGTGCCCACCTTCGGTCAGCTTGGATCGACTGCGGGCTGAGCTGGAACGCGTCGCCAACGATCTGATGGTCGATATCAGCTTGGCTGACGCCAGCCCGCAGAGCTCGTGACCGGGCACACCAAAGGCACGGCTCTGGCCAGCCTCGCCGCGCTGGCCCTGACGAGCTGGGGCTGCGAGCGCTCGCGAGCAGAGACCGTGTCCACGGGGACCCCGCCCAACGCAACCGAGCCTGGAGCTGGAGCTGGAGCTGGAGCTGGAGCTAGAGGGGCGACGAGCCCCATCGCGGCAGCGACTCGGAGGCAGGCCTCCAAGGAGTGTTGCATGGGTAGAAACGCCTGCCGTGGCCGCGGCGGCTGCGCGGTTCCGGAATCCCACGATTGCGCTGGTAAAAACGCGTGCGAGGGCCAGGGCGGCTGCAACGCACATTGTCCGAAGTAACGGTGCGGGCCGGCGTCGTGGCCGGCAGCTTTCGCCCGCGCCATGCACGCATCGCCGCGCTGCGCGCCGATCGTGGCGGCGCGCGCACTTAAGTCAGCGCCGCGGCTCCTGACCGGGTTATCCTCCGCGCGAGGCTCTTGAGTGCACCGGTATCCATACCCCGAGGTGGTCTCGGACCCATCGGGGAGAGAAACGTCGAGCGGCGTCTGCTCGATACCAGCATGGGCCCAGGCCCGGCGATAGTCGAGAGCACCTCGAGAGGAGAGCTCCCGCCCGACGTGCTCGAAGCCGGCGTGCGACGCCTCGCGCTCGTCACGCTCGTGTGCTCGATCAGCCTGGCCGCGGTGCTCGGGCTGCTCGTGTTTTTAGCTCAGCACGACGCCGCGCTCCGGACGCTCGTGTTGCCGCTCGCGGCGCGCTGCTTGATCCCCGCCATCTTGCTGAACGTGGGCATGTTGGTGATCGCGCGCTCGCGCAAGCTGCGGCCGACGCTCGTCTTGCACGTGAGCCTGATCTACCTCGTGCTCTTCTCGCTTTCCCTGAGCGCCCTGCGCCACGGCCTGCCCTGGCCGCCGACGGAGGTGCTGCGCAGCTGGTCGCCAGTGGCCATCGTGCTGGTGATGTACGGCGCGCTCGTGCCCGCGCGGCCGTCGTCGATCTCGAGCGCTTGTATCATCGCAGCGCTGATGGACCCTCTGGCGCTGTTCCTGGCGCAGCCCGCCGGTTCGCGGCCGAGCCTGGCTCAGTTGCCATTGCTCTTGCTGTCGCCCGCCGCGGGCGCGGGGCTCGCGTATCTTTCGTCGCGGCTGCTCTACGGCTTGACGGAGCACATCACCCGCGCGCGCGAGGTGGGCAGCTATCGATTGCAGAAGCGGCTCGGGATCGGCGGCATGGGCGAAGTCTGGATGGCTAAACACCAGATGCTCGCGCGCCCGGCCGCCATCAAGCTGATCCGCCCCGCCATCCTGGCCTCCCACGGTCCCGAAGAGGCGAAGCGGCTGCTGCGGCTGTTCGAGCGCGAGGCTCAAACCACTGCCAGCCTGACCTCGCCACACACGATCCAGCTGTACGACTACGGCGTCACGCTCGATGGCACGTTCTACTACGTGATGGAGCTGCTCAACGGCTTCGACCTGCAGACGCTCGTGAAGCGCTTTGGCAAGCAGCCACCGGAGCGCGTCGCGCACCTGATCATCCAGGCGACGGACTCGTTACACGAAGCGCATGAACACCAGTTAGTGCATCGAGATTTAAAACCCGCCAATATCTTCACGTGCCGTTACGGGGGCGACCTCGACTTCGTGAAGGTGCTCGATTTCGGTCTGGTGATGGATCGCCGGCCAACGGAAGAAGAGCTGCAGAAGCCGGGTTTGATCGGCACTCCGGCGGTGATGGCGCCGGAGATGGTGCGCTTCAACGCACCGGTCGATCAGCGAGCAGATATCTACGCGCTGGGCTGCGTGGCGTACTGGTTACTCACGCGCGAGCGGGTCTTTGAAGCGGAGAACCGCGCGGACATGCTGGTCATGCACGCCCACCAGCGGCCCGTCCCGCCGTCGAAGCGCGCCGGTATCGTCATCCCCGCCGGGCTCGAGGAGCTGATCCTCAAGTGTCTGGACAAAAACCCCAACCGGCGGCCACAGACCGCGCGCGAGCTCGGGGATCGGATCCGAGATCTGGGCATTGCCCGGGAGTGGACCCGAGCGCGTCGAGACGAATGGTGGCGGCAGCACGGCGTCGAGGCAGCCCCCGACCTCACGCGGGCCACGAGCGAGCCGGAGCCCAGCTCCAGCATTCAGCTCGGCGTGCTGCCTTCGTCCTAAAGAGAGAAGCGCGAGCACCCATGCACCCACCCGAGTCTCCCTTCGCTGCCGCAGACGCGCCAGCGTCCTTGCGCGGTAAGGTGCTGTTCATCACCGGCGCGAGCCGCGGCATTGGGGAAGCCATCGCGCTCAGGGCGGCGCGAGATGGCGCGTGCATCGGCGTAGTCGGCAAGACCAGTGAGCCGCATCCCAAGCTGCCCGGCACCGTGCCCGCGACGTGTGAAGCCATCCAGGCAGCCGGGGGGCAGGCGCTCGGTTGTATCGCGGACATCCGGGACGAGCTCGCCGTCGAGCGCGCGGTCCGAGACACGGCGGAGCGCTTCGGGGGCATCGACATCCTGATCAACAACGCCAGCGCCATCTCCCTGTCCGACACGGCGCATACACCGATGAAGCGCTTCGACCTCATGCACGCGGTCAACGCGCGGGGCACCTTCCTGTGCAGCCAGGCTTGCCTGCCGTGGCTGGAGAAGAGTGGCAACCCGCACATCTTGACGCTCTCCCCGCCGCCCCAGCTGCGGGCCGACTGGTTTGCGCCGCACCTCGCCTATACTCTCTCCAAGTACGGTATGAGCCTGTGCACGCTGGGGCTCGCAGCGGAGCTCGCGTCGCGCGGCATCGCGGTCAACAGCTTGTGGCCGAAGACGATGATCGCCACGGCTGCGGTTGCGAACCTGCTCGGGGGGGCGGCGGCGCTCGGTCGCTGTCGGCGGCCGGCGATCGTCGCCGACGCAGCACACGCCATCCTGACTCGGCCAAGCCGGGAAGCCACGGGGCAGTTCTTGATTGACGAGGACGTGCTACGCGCGCTCGGGGTGGTCGATTTCGCAGCCTACGCGGTCGATCCAAAGCTCGAGCCCGCGCTCGATATCTTCGTCTGAGCGGCTCCTGCTCGCGGAAAATTCTGTCTGGCTGCGCGCAGGGCGAGGCGCTGGCCTCAACCGCCGAGCGCGCTCGGGTGAGCCTCGTTCTCGGATCGAGGCTCGGGGAGGGCGCCGTCTGCTCGTTCTGAAGGCGGGATCACGAACAGCTCACGCGTGGTGAAGCGCGAGCCCTCGAGGAACACTTGCGCGCCGGTCCTGGTGACCGAATTGATGAGCAGGGGCGCGAGCAGGTTGACGGTCGCGGGTTGTAGGCGCGGGGCGGTGAGCACCGCGAGCACCGCGAACTCTTCCAGTTCGCCAGTGAGCCCTGCCTTCTCGGCGACGGGCTCGACCGGCACGTCCGGGTAGTCTTCCACCAGCCCATGCGCAGACACGACCGGAAACGCGAGCGCGGGCGTGACCGCCGACTGTAGCCAGGCGATCAGGGTCGAATCTCCATGGGGTATCAACGCGAACTTCGACTCCCGTGGAAACCCTATGATTCCGCTCTTGAAGTGAATCAAGGCTTCTTCTGGGACCTCCACCAAACCAAATCGAGTCGTCACTATTTGCATATTCGCCTTCGTCTCCCTATCCGGCGCGTACGAGCACCTCGCACCGGAAGCGCGTGCCGAGTTAAAGTGCAGCAAACATGCCAAGCTCAGCCGGTCCACCTGTCGTACCCGAGGCGCCACGGCGGCGTGCAACGAAAAGGCCGAGTTTCACCCACCAAGCTCTCACCGTGCCCCGACGATGTCCGTCGCGGCGCGGTGCTCGAGCTGACTGAAGGCTTCGACGGCGCGCTGCAGCGCCTCGAAAGCTCGGGTGGCCGACACGAGATCCGTCATTCCTTTGACGATCGAGACGTTGGGCATCTCGAGCGCCTCGCCCGATAACTTGACCGCCAGCGGCTCCGGCGCGCCCGAGCGCGCCGTGGAGCGGAAGAGTTGATCCCCTTCTTTCTCGAGGCCACGGAGCTCGCGAAAGCCGACCACCTTGAGCTGACCTACGTCCTCCCCGTCCACGCGTACGAGCCCATCTTCCCCGATCGCGACGCGACCGCCTTCCATCGGCACGCTGAGCGGGCTGCCTCCCCCGTCGAGCACCGAATAGCCCTGGCTGGTGAGCAGCGCGCCGCCCGGGCCAATCTGAAATGCACCTGCCCGCGTGTAGCGCTCGCCTTGTGGCGTCTGCACGGCGAAGAAGCCTTGGTCACCCTCGATCGCAACATCCAGGGGGTTGCCCGTCACCTTGAGCGGCCCCGAGCGCATGTCGGAGGCGATCTCCGCCACGCCGTTGTAGCGCATCTCCTTCTGCGCTCTGCCGGCGTGGACGGCCGCGATCAGGTGCTCTCGAAACACCACCTGCTCGGTTTTGTAGCCCGCTGTGGTCGCGTTCGCGAGATTGTTGGCCGTCGCCTCCAGGGCGGTAAGCTGAGACGACGCGCCCGAGGCCGCCATCCAGATGCCGGTGCTCAAGCCCTCACTCCGTTGCGCGTGGGAGCTGCTCCGCCACGACGCCGGCGGGAGATGGGCCGGCCCTCGACCATCGCGCGAATCAGGTGCATGGCCTCGGAGTGCAGCTGGCACACGCGAGACTCCGTCACACCCAGCACCTCGCCGATCTCGCGAAAGCTGCACTCTTCTTGGTAGTACAACCCGACGATCAGGTTCAGCCGCTCGGGCAGACCATCGATGGCTTTGGCCACCGTGCCCACCAGCTGGCGACGGGTGGCGATCGCCTCGGGAGACGAATCGAGCGACGAAGGCTCGCCAAAGTCGTTGAGCTCGAGCCGGGCGTAACCCGCCTCGCTGATCTCCGTGAGCAGCTTGTGGTAGTCGGCGAGCGGCATGCCGAGCTCCGCAGCCATCTCCTCCTGCTCTGGAGCTCGCCCGAGGCGCCCCACGAGCTCGGCGGCCACCTGCGTGATACGTCTCGACGCGCCGCGCAGCTTGCGCGACATGGGATCCAGCATCCGCAGATGGTCGAGGATCGCCCCGCGCACTCGATAGGACGCGAAGGCCTCGAAGTGGTCGTCCGTCATCTCTGCGGTGCGCCGCCCCAGAGCTTCGACCATGCCCAGCCAACCCGCGGAGATGACGTCGTCGATCGTGACGGAGGGCGGCAGCGAGCGGACCGTGCGCATGGCGATCCGGCGCACTATCGGCAAGTACTTCTCGTAAATTTTGCGCTGGGCGTGGTAGTCGCCCGCCGCGACCGGCAAGATAGCTTCGGGAAGGTCGCCCGCGTCGGCTTCAACGCTCTCTATTTCGCTTACGGTCATGCTTGCTCCGGGAAGATCGCATCGAGAACGTTGTCGACCGCCGCGTCGTGTATGTCTTCCGGGACGCGCGCCCCGTTGCATAGATAGGTGATGGGGAGCTCACTCTGAAGTGGCGCGTGCATCACCCCGCCGACTTGATCCGTCTCGTCGAGCTTCGTGATCACGACACCTGTAATTTGTGGAGCCGCATAGCTCGCGACGACACGTTCCGCGTCGCGCGCGCGCAGCCAAGCCGGCAATACCAGCAGCACTTCAGGACTGATGCCCCCGAGGCCTGCCACACACCCCGCCAGCGTCGAGTGCTGGTCACCGACGCCACGACCTGCGGTGTCAATGAGCAGCAGGTCTTCCACGTGGCTGTGAGCCACGCGGTGGAACGTGCCTGGGTTCGTCACGACGTCAAAAGGAAAGCCGATCAGCTCAGCGTATCGACGCCACTGCTCCACTGCACCTACACGAAATGTGTCCAAGCTCACGACTCGCACGCTACGCTTCAATTGCAGGACGGCACGCGCGGCCAGTTTGGCTAGGGTGGTTGTTTTACCCACGCCCGTCGGCCCTACGCAGGCGATCAGGCGCCGACCTGGTGCCTCGATCAAACCGGTCTTGCACTCGAGCTTCTCGGCGACCCGCTGCCGCAGCCACTGCCGGAGCTCGCGATTGCCGGCGCGCGCCGCGCGCGTCCCGCCAGCTCCGAGGCTCCGAGCCAACGCGCCCTCGAAGCCTGCCGCGGCCAGTAGAGCTCGTGTTCGGTCTTGGGGCGGTCGGCCCTGGGCCAGCTCATCGAGCATGAGGCGCAGCTGCTCGAGCTCGCGGCTGACGTTGCTCTCGTCCAGGTCTCCCCGAGCCGTTCTGAGGTTGCGGCTCCCGGCACGGCTCGCGGCGCCGCGCGCCCGAGACCTGTCGAGCCCTGACGCGAAACGGGAACGGCGCGTGTCCTGTCCGGCGCCGGCGCTCTCGGGCGCGACGGAAAAACCGAGCCCGGGAGCTGCGATGATCTCCACGAAGGTGCGACCGAGAGCGCCGCCCTGACCGTTGGTGACATGCCGAGTCGATTCGATGAGCGCGTCCGTGCCCAGCGCTTGGCGCACGTTGCACAGCGCCTCTTGCACGTCTGCTCCACGGAACGTCTGATAGTCCATCTGTTAATGATCCATCCGCGCTCAGGCGGCCTGAGCTCCAAAGGAGATCGATTCAATCGGTTTGATACCCACGCTCGGTTCCATTTCCCGAAACGACAACACACCGAGCTGCGGGCAACGCCTCTCGGCGAAGGCTCGAATGTAGCGGCGCAGCTCCGGGCTGGTGATGAGGCACGGCGCCAACCCTAAAGCTTGCATCCGGGACACCCCGCCTTCAAGCTTGTCGCCGAGCTCCTGGGCTTTACGCGGATCGAGCGCACCGCCCGTGCCAGCGGCGATCTCGGACAAGGAGCGGCGAAACATCGCTTCTACCGCTGGATCGAGGATCAGGGTGGAGAGTGTTCCATCAGGGGCTCGGTAGGCGGCTGTAAGTTGCCGTGACATCTTCTGCCGCACGAGCTCCGTGAGCTGCTCTGGATCACGCGTGCTCGGCGCCGCTTCGAGCAGCGCCTCTAGCAAAGTGCGCAGGTCCCGAATCGAGACACTCTCGCGCAGCAAGTTACGCATGACCTTCAACACCTCGCCAAACGAGAGCAAGTTTGGGACCAAGTCTTCGGCGAGCTTCGGTGTGGTCTTGGAGAACACCTCGAGCAGGGCCGCGAGCTCCGAGCGACCGAGGATCTGATCGGCGTTGGCTCTGGCCACCTCCGCGAGGTGGGTCGCGATGATGGTGGCGTGATCGACCACCGTGTAACCGAGCGCTTCGGCGAGCTCGCGATCGCGCCCGGCGATCCAACGCGCCGGAGTGCCAAAGGTCGGGTCCAGTGTAGTTTCGCCAGCGATCGTTGGGGCCGCGCCGCTAGGATCCATGGCCAGCAGCTTGCCGGCGCGTGTCACGCCAAAGGCGATCTCGGTGCCGAGCAGCAAGAACCGGTACTTGCCGGGCTCGAGCCGCAGGTTGTCCCGAATGTGAACGGGGGGGATCACGATGCCGAGCTCGGACGCCACTTGCTTGCGCAGCCCCGTGATGCGCTCCACGAGCGTCCCGCCCATGCTCGGGTCGACGGCTCGGATCAGCTCGTAGCCGACCTCCAAGCTGAGCACGTCGAGGGGCAACGCCGACTCGATGCCCTCTGCCTCGTCCGTGGTCTTACGCTCCTCTTTGGTGACGGTGGCCGCTTGGGCGGCGTTCGAGCGCTGGTTACTTTTGTGCACGACGTACG
This sequence comes from Deltaproteobacteria bacterium, assembly GCA_043747815.1. GTDB lineage: Bacteria > Myxococcota_A > Polyangia > Polyangiales > Polyangiaceae > SZUA-265. The sequence goes on along the minus strand of JAYTOL010000057.1, from coordinate 32,968 downwards.
CCAAAGCCCCAGCCAGCCCGAGAAAGGGCAAGGCAGGCATACCCGGCACCAGCGCCATGAGTGTCATCACGCCAGCGGTCAGGGCGACAGGGCGTCGACTTCCGAGCAGCTGCGAACGCAGCGCTTGACCGAGCTGTTCACCGGTGGCCGAGCGTGTAACCACCACACCAGCGGCCGTGGAGATGAGCAGTGCGGGCATCTGCGACACCAGCGCCTCGCCGACTGACAGGATCGAGAAGGTCTCGGCTGCCACCTTCACGTCCATGCCGGCGGCCATGCCGAGCAGGAGACCCCCCACCAGGTTGATGGCAGTGATCAGCAGGCCGGCGACCGCGTCGCCCTTGACGAACTTGCTGGCGCCGTCCATCGCACCAAAGAAGTCCGCTTCTCGTTCCAGCTGGCGGCGCCGACTGCGCGCCTCTTCCGCGTTCATCAGGCCGGCGTTCAGGTCCGCGTCGACGGCCATCTGCTTGCCGGGCATGCCGTCCAGCGCAAAACGCGCTGCGACCTCGGCGACGCGGCCCGCGCCTTTGGTGATCACGACGAAGTTGATCACCACCAAGATCAGGAACACGACCAAGCCCACGACGACGTTGCCGCCCACGACGAAGCGGCCGAACGTCTCGATGACCTGGCCTGCCGCGCCGTGGCCCTCGGCGCCGTGCAACAGAATCAGCCGCGTGCTCGCCACGTTGACGCTCAGGCGCAGCAGCGTTGCGACCAGCACCACCGCCGGAAAGGCGCTGAACTCCAGCGGCTGTTCCATGAACAGCCCGATCAGAAAAACCCCGATCGCGACCGCCAGGCTCACCGCCAAAAGCATGTCGATCAAGAACGCCGGGATCGGCAGCACCATCATCAATACGATGCCGATGATGGCCAGCGGCACCGCCAGATCAGTCAGCAGATGCGTTGGTTGTGCCTTTGGGGCTGTGGTCTCCACCCGGGCCCAGCGGAGCGAAAGCCATGCCAAGCGGTTGCCCGGAAGCTCCGGCTACAGCGGGTTACAAGCCACGCGGCGCGCCCACATCACGGCTCGCCGGGCTTCGAGGCGCGCACCTACTACCGTCGCGCTCAGGCTTCCATCCTCGCCGCCTGAGGTTCCGCGGCGCAAAACCTCGACTCTCGAGCGGCCCGGTGGCGCCCGCGACACGCCAGGCGGTGAGCCCGTGCAGGGAGTGCGCTCGGGGCGATGCACATGGCCCGTGCCACAACGACGCTCGCGACGCAGCAGAACGGCGAGCCATGCCCTTTGCTCCCTCGGTCGAGCGTCAAGCGATTGACGTCGATCCTGCAAGCTTTGCGAGGGCCTTCACGCCGGCTTCGAGCGTCTGGCGCGTGCCAGCGCTTTGGGGGGCACAAAAGGCTTCGGGGCGAATCGCGCGTGCGATCCGCCCCGCTGCGAGCCGTTGGGCTCGCTCGCTATTTTAGCTACGTTCAGTCGCCCAGGATATTGAACGCGAAGCGCACGAACTCGATATCGCCAAATACGTTGGCGATGTCACCTCGCGTCGAGTCGGGGTCCGCGACGATCGCGTTGGCCTTGTCGAGCATGTCGGCAGCGTACCACTGACCCGCCGTATCTCCGGTCTTGCGGTAGGCAACGAAGACACGACCCGTCGCCGGATCCGTCGCTTCGACCCGATCGAACCCTGCCGGGGCCGTGCGCTGCTCGCCGCTGCCTGCGAGCGACACCTGGCCTTGTTTGGCGAAGGTGGCGTTCAGGTTGCCGTCGAGCAGGTTCATCCCTGCCACGAGCGACAGGAACCGCGTCGTGTAGCTCCTGCCCGGCGCGACCAGGGGCAGCGCCGCCGTTTCTTCCGGAGTGACGGTGGTGAACACGGAGCGCTGCATCACCTCTGCGCGGCCGGGCTCCGAGCCCACGATATGCATCGCGTAGCCCTTGTTTTCTTCCTTGTAGATCGAGCCCAAGAGGTTTTGCAGGTCCGCCGAGAACACCAGGTTGTAGGGGATGCGGAAGGTGCGGGCGTCGGCGTTGACGTCGCTACCGACGCCCACGACGCTGGCGTTCGACTGCTGGAGGGCGTCCAACGCCGCCAGCTGGTCGTAGAAGTGACCTGACTCGAGCACGCGCCGGAACACGTCGTACCCTCGGCTATCGTAGCGAGAGAAGAAGGTCCGACCGACGCCTTGGGGCACGTCCACGCAACCGGGCATGCTCATGAACTCGGGTTGCCCCGCCGCCACCTGGTCGGCGCTCATCGGGATCAACACGGGCGAAACAACTTCCGGACACGAGGCGTTGCTCGGCACGTATTGGCCTTGAGCGGGGTCATAGACGTGCGCGCCGTACTCGGGCGTCGACATCGTGTTCAAGAGCCGGTTCAGCCCTTCGCGCGTCGCCAGCAGGCCGAGCTCGCCGCGGGGCGAACGCTCCGGGGTGGTGCCGAGGATGAACGAACCCCAGACCCAGTGCTGGTACATGTTGGTGAGCGGCAGGAAGTAACGCGACGCCGTCCGGCGATAGACCTGGAAGGAATCGAAGCCGACCCGGTCGCGCTGGAAGTTGTTGAAGATGTAGTACTCGCGATATGAGGTCAGGTTGTTCTGAACGATCTCGTAGTTGTCCGCGCCCTGGTCCCAGCGGTGGCAGGTGTCCACCGAGTCCACGAACTCATCGTAGCAGGACAGGTAAGGCACCTTGACCGGTACCGAGGCGGCCTGGCTCGCAGACATGGCGCCCGACGCGTTCAGGCTCGCCACGTAGTCCGCGCGTGGCATGAAGCGGCGCTTCGCGATGTTCTGGTACCCGCCGAGCAGCGCCGGATAGTTGCTGTAGTGGCTCAGCATGCGCCCGGCCTGCGACTGGTAGGGCAGCGAGTTGTCGAGGCCCTGATTCAGCACGGGGTTACGCACCTGATTCGCGTCGAGGGCGGCGGCCCGCACGTCGACACCCAGAGCGGCACCGCCCCTGGCCATTCCGGCCATGGCCTCGTCGTCGAAGACCTCCACGAGATCGCCGTAACCAGCAGCGAGCGCTGCCACGTCATAGTGCCCGAGACCGTGGAAGTCCGCGTTGAAGCGGCCGCCGTAGTCCATGATGCTCGAGTACTGCAGCTCGGCCATCTTGTTCGCCTTCTGCTCGGCGCAAGCGGCGGTCGTGTCGGTACCAGCGAGCGGGCCAGCCGCCGTCGACAGCGGACCCTGGATGGCGCAGTTGCTGCGCAAGAGCGCACCGACCGAGGGTTGAGCGCCCTGGATATATGGCGCGACGGGGTCGATGCTCTTCACGCGCTCAGCCCAGTACTCGTCCTGGAAGTTCAGCGCGTCGGCGCTGCCCGCGAAGTTGTGCCGCAGGCCCAGGGTATGCCCGAGCTCGTGCAACATCACCGCGTGGAAGATGCGCTCGCGGAGCTCCTGGAACAGATCGTCCCCGGCCAGGCCCGAGTCCTTCATCTCCCGCGCGAGGCCGGCGATGGAAGGGTCGTCGAAGTTGGCGAGCCAGAGGCTGCGCGCCGACGCCATGTTCTCGAGCTCCTGCATGTCCTTCAGGGCGTCGCTGCCAAACCAGTTGGTCACCGTCAAGTGACCGAGCGGCCCTTCGACGGGGGGCGCCTTACCCAGGGCTCTGGCACGCTCCGCGATGACGGCCGAGCGCTCCTGCAGAAAGCTGGGCTGACCGCGCTTGTCGGCTTCGACCCACTCCTCGGGGATCATCATCGTCTCGAGCTCGGTCCCGACGACGCGCCGCAAACGCGCCTGGTCGAGGCCCGGGACTGCTGGCGCTATCGCCTCGATGCCCTTGGTCCGGAGCTCGCTCAACTGAGCAAAGTTTGCGGCACCTAAAACTTCGCGCGAGAGCGCCTCGCCCGACAGATTGTCGATGCGCGCGCTCTTGCGCGGGTCGATCGGGTTGAGCTCCCCGCGCACCGCGTTGCGGATGTAGTCGCCGCTGATCAGGTCTTCTTCCGCCAGGCCGCCGTCAGGCTCACCGATCATGAGCTCGACGATCTCCTTCGCCAGCTCGGTGTAACGGTCCACGCCGGCGCCATACACGTACGCCGACGCTGACACGATGCGGCCCGTCTCTGGGTTGAGCGACGAGGGGCCAAACCCGAGCGGACCCGCCGCCTGCACGTCGTCTACCCAGTAGATGAAGTTATGGCGAAGGTCGCCGTCGCGCGCGCTGTTGTTCTCGTTCGTATCTACGCAGAACATGCACGTCTGACCCGTGTCCTGCTCGAGGTCGAGCTCGAGCTGGGCGAGGTCTTGATTACGTGCCGCAGCCACGACGCGCTTGAGCGAGCCGTCGTACTCTTCGGCGATGCGGTCGGTGACCTCCCGCATCTCGTCGGGGTAGTGCTCCGACAGGGTGTAGGTGATGGGGCGCAGCGCGCGGGCTGCATAGGGCAGAGGCTCACCCGCCTCATTGCGGCTGTTTTCCCAGAGGTCGTGGCGCCCGGCGAGCTGGATCAAACCGGTGAAGGTGTTGCCCAGGCGGCGATCATAGGAGGGGCGCTCGACTCGAAAGTAACCGAACTCGCCGTTGCGCAGGTCGTCGTAGACCAGCGGGACGTAGTCCTGCTCGCGCTCCGGATCCACCCGCAAGAGGGAGGTCCTCACCTTGATCTCGTCACCTGCGCAATCGCCCAGGCCCGAGTTGAGCATGGCGATGCAGCCCATGACCGATGGCGTCACGAAGCGGCGGACGGTGAAATCGATGTAATTGGCTTTGCCCTCGTCATCCAACTCGACCCGGAAGGCGTCCGGACCACCTTCGCCCTGGGGGACGAAAGACGCTGCCGACGACGTCGCGCCGAAGATCGGCATGAAGGCGCCCGGCGTGGAGAGGAAGCTGTCGACCTCGTTGGTGGACCAATCGACGCGCATGAACGAGCGCTCGTTCCACGGGCGATCGGTCGTGTTCTCCGAGATGATGTTGTTCTGCTCACCGGTGCGCGCGTTGTAGCCGCGCTGCACGTCCACGTGGCTATCGATCCGGTAGGCGACGACGGGGTTACCCTTGTACACGTCCTCGTCTCGGCCATGGCCCAAGCCGGCGGTAACGGGCTGCGACGCCGGATTGGCAAGCGAGGATTCGGCTTCGCCATCGAGCCCTGGAATCTGCTCGTAGGCACGATAACCCACGAGCCAGTTCTGCTGGACTTCCCAGACCACTTGCTCGAGGTTACCGAGGTCACCGATCATCGTGGTTGGACTGGTGGGCGGTACGTCCACCACCGTTTCCCGGTAGAACCACTGACTGTTTTTGAAATGATCTTTGGAGATCAAATCCGGCTGTGTGCGATCGATGTCGCCGATCGATTGCGCACAACCGGTACCCATCACTGCGGCGCCCAAGAGCGCGGCAGCTCGGAGCCCGAGCACGCTGGAAAAAAGGCTGCGGCTCACAAATCTAGTCATTAGGTCCTCCAACTCGAAACAAAGTAGCACGCGGCGTCATAATGGGATGGCTTCCGTGTATGTCGCGCTGATGAAAAAGGTAGTCATATTGCTCTCGGGTCCTTCAAAGTTGAAGAAGGGGAAGCGGATGCGCTTGTCGTCGGCGGTGCGAGTGGGGCCGCCCGTGGCCATGCCGAGACCAAACCCCAGCTGCTTGAGGGCCTGGTAATCCGCTGACAGGCTGCCACCGTGGGAGTCCCGCCGCCCTCGGCCTGCCCGCGCTCCAACGCCGCTCAGCTCGTCGAGCTCGTAGCTGTCATAGGTCCACGAGTGGCTCAGGTTGTAGGAAATGCCGAAGCTGAGCTTCTCGGTTGCTGGGTAAAACAGCGAGACCGAGTTGCTCCACACCATTGACGTGTTGTTGGACTCACCGTCGAAGTAAGTCGCCCCCGCGAGCTCCGAGCCGTTGAGCCTCGCGATGCCCGTGACGACCTCGTCGACGACCAGGCCATCGCGAGTCGTGAGGCCACGACCGGTGCTGGGATCTCGAGTCGGATGGGTGTACTCGTGAAAATTCTTGCGAAAACCGGTGCCGAGCGAGAGCGAGAGCTCCCCGATCGGCTGCGACGCGGAGAGGCGAGCCCCGAGGCTCGTGAGGAGCGTGTCCGCTCGAGAGCCCTCGCTCGTCGGCAGCTGCATCCCGAGCGAGCCAAATAAGCTCGGCCCGTGCTCGAATTTGTACAACCGCCTGCCTGCGCTCAAGCCCACGTCGCTGAAAATGAAGGTCTGCGGAGCGTCGTCCCCGCCGGACTGTGTCAGCTCCTGGCTCAGCGAAGCGCTGGCCGAGAGGCGGGTTCCGTCCGAGAACATGTACGACGGTGACAGGGAAATGGACCAGTCCACCATCGGGTCACGCGTGTACTCGGACCCGAACTGGAACGTGCTCTGACCGAAGCTCATCTGCGTCCCGACGGAGATGCTCATCCCGCCAGGCAATTCGAGCTGATCTGGCGGTTGGGCATTCTGAGGAGCGGTGGCAGCTTGTGCCGTGTCTCGCGGGGACGGCTCTCGCGACTTGTCCGTGGGGAGCCCGATGACGGGCTCCTCGGTGGTCGGCGCCACTGCTTGCGGCGGAGCCCCCTCCGGCTCTTGCGCGGCGCCCCCGGGAGCAGCCGCCGCTACGGACGCTGCCGGTGCTGACGCTGCCTGCGGCTCTAGCACCGTTGGAGCAGGAGCTGCCGGGGTTGGAGCGGTGCCCGGCGCACCGCCTGCTGTGCCCGCGCCGGCAGGCGGTGCAACATCGGGTGCAACGGCAGCTGGAGGCTGCGCCGCCACACTTGCTGGAGGGACACTTGCTGGAGGGACACTTGCTGGAGGGACAGGTGCTGGAGCGGCCGGGGCTCCGGCAACGTCGCCCTTCTTTTCGTCTTTGGCGGCCGCTGCAGGCTCTGCGGCGCCCAATGGCGCTGCTTTTTTGGCGGGCGCTCTCGGAACCGGCGCCTCTTCGACCGACCCCGGAGCGGGGCTGGCAGGCGAGACCGGCGCTTGCAGCTCGAGGAGTGTGCCCCCGCCGCGTGCTCGATCAGCTTGGTTGGCCCCCGCCCATTTGGCACTCTGCTGGAGCACCGCGCTCCCTCTGGCCACACCCTGCGTATTACCCTGAGTGCCACCCCCGACCACCCCGCTCGGGGCTCCGTGAGCCAGTCCGACCAGAAGAAGGGTCGCGCCAACTTCGAATGCCATCAGCTCTTGCTCATCGTAAAGGCCTGCTCTCGGAAAGTGTCTACCGCGTGCTCAGGATAGCTCGACCCGCGCCCCTTGGTCGCTGATCCATGCGGCGCGAACGAAAATACCCGGCCAGCGCCGATGTAAAATTCGCAGCCATCTCGCGGGGGTGATGCTCTCGTCCAAGAGCACGGGCTACGGTATCGAGCCCCGCAGGAATATTCTCTCAGATAGTCATGCGGATCATGTGCCGCCAGCGATCTCTCAGGTGATTTGCCTGCGATCGGTCGGAACGCTCCGCGCGCTGAACTCGCCCACACCTCGGCCAAGTAGCCTGCACGCACGGGCAGTCGTTGAGCTCGAAGTGGGACACCGCCGCCTTCGCACAGCGCTAAACAGGCGGTTTCAGGGCGGGGTGGCCTGCTCGGCGATCAGGAACAAGAGGTCTTCGAGGGTCTCGCGCGCCAGCCGCGCTTCGAGTTGCAGCGTCGGCGCATCGCTCGGTTGTGACAACGTGTACACGATAGGCGAGGCGCCGCGATGCGGGGCATTGGCGACGACCTTGGCGTGCCCATCCCATAAACCGAGCTGGGCCAGCGTGGTTTGGCTCGACTCTTCGAGCGCTGCCAGGCTGAAAAAACCGCCGGCCAGAGTGCGGTGTTCGTGCAGCGAACCGAGGCCCGCGCGGCCTGCGAGGGTGGCAGACATGTTCGGGCGCGCAGACGACGCCACGAGCGAAACCAGGAACTTCTCGTCAGCGCCCCAGGTGATCTTCAGGCCGTCCTCATCGGGGACGAACAGCGCGAACAAGGTGGGCGCGCGCGACGTACGACCGGGCGCCTCGACGTCTTCGCCCAGCGTTTCCGCCGCCGTGTTCGAGCGCGGCAGCGCAAATGTGATCTCGAGCGCGAAGCTTCCCCGAGGGAGCTCCGCGGAGTGCAAGGCCGGGCGTTGCCGCATGCGCTCCGGCGCCCAGTTCGGCCCGAAGGAGCCGCGCAGCAGGCGGCCAAACTGGGGCCCCAGGATCGGATCATTGAAGGCCTTGACCAACGCTCCGACGTAAAACTGATACTCGGAGAACTTACCGCGCACACTGTAGAGTTGCCAGCCGAGCGCCTCCAGCCAGGGGGCTCTTCGCTGGCGGCTGTCGGCCGCGACCGGGAGCCGCCCCGAAGCGTGGATTACGGGCCCGCGCGGCAGCGGCATATACTGCACCAGCTCGCGCGCTTGTTGCTGTAGCCGCCCCGGCACGCCTCTGAAGTCCAACAACGTGCCGAGCAGCACGGCCAAGGGCTCGCGCAGACGCCCGAGGGGCAAGGGCTCGAACGCCCAGAGGAACCCGGCGTTCTCGCTGGCTTCGTGGGCTTGCCAGAACTCCGCCGGGGCAAGCCCGCTGGCGCCGGAGCCCACGATCAGCTGACCCAAAGCGGAGCGGCTCAAGGCAGCGGGAGCGAGCACGCTGAGCTCCAGCGCCTCCGCCCGAGAGCGGAGCGAGAACTCAATCGACGCCCCGCTCAGATCCTCCGTCACGTCCCCGAGCTCGCGCGTCACGCCCTCGACCAGACCGGCCCATTGCGCGTCGAAACGCTCGTTTATCGCCGACACGCCCCAGGTGTTGGACAGCCATGAAGAAACCAACGTGCGAACTGCGCTCGGGTCGACGCCGCGCAAGGCCTCGGCGCGCAAGGAAAGAGCCACATCCGCGTCGCCGAGCGGGGCGAGCGGCAGCCCACGTGTTGCATGGGGCAACAGACGCGCTAATTGGTCGTCGCTGCCCGCGCACACCAGGCGAGCTGGGCTTGGCCCTAGCGCAGGGGCCTCCGCACACGAAAGCCCGACGGGGGAGGCGACGTCCAATGGCCCCGTGGGCGCCCGGGCGCCGGTAGTCCCCGTGGCATCCAGCCCGATGCTGAACGCCCAATTGAGCGCCGGCGGCTCGACCTCGCGATCGAGCACGACCAACAGCTCGATCGGCGCCGCGAGATCGAAGGGATGCGCAGGCTGACCCATACGGGCTCGCAGCGCCGAGTCGAGCGAGAGCTCCCGCCCTGACCAGGCCTCGAGCTGCGCGAGGAGCGCGCTCGGGTGACGCCAGCGGCCCGCGAGCACCACGCCCTCCGGTAACGCCAGCGGAGTGCCCGCGCTGGGTGCGGCAGGCGCTACGGTCGCCGGCGACTGGGGCTGCGGCGCGAGCATCTTGGGTGGTGGCGCGGCATGACATGCAGCGAGCACCGACGCGAGCGCGAGCGTGGCAACCTCACACCTCCGCGGGTGCCCGCGCCGCGCGACCATTCAGCGCGCGGGGCTCTGGCTTCCGGCAAGGATCGCCGCCTGGCGAGCGCGCCGTTCTATCTCGTCGAAGCGACCCTCTGACAGCAACTTGCCCTCAGCCATCCAGCTGCCACCACAGGCCAGGACGTTTTCGAGCGCCAGATACGACAGCAAGTTGTCCGCGTTGATACCGCCTGTGGGCATAAACGGCACGTCGGGGTAGACCGCCCCGAGCGCCTTGAGCGTCGCCGTGCCGCCGAAGGGCTCTGCCGGGAAAAACTTCAAGACTCGGGCACCGAGGTCGAGAGCCCTCTCCACCTCGCCGGGGGTGCAGACGCCGGGGCTCACCGCCAAACCCTCGCCGAGCGCGTAGCGCAACACGTCTTCACGCAAGCCCGGGCTCACTATGAAGCGCGCCCCGGCGCGCTTGGCGGCGCGCGCCTGGTCGAGGCTGCGGATCGTGCCCGCCCCGACCAACAAGCCCGGCATGCGCGACATGATCTGGATCCCTTCCTCGGCAGCGGCGCTGCGAAAGGTGACCTCTACGCACGGCAGACCTGCAGCGAGCAGCGCGCGACCGAGCCCTTCCGCAGATGCCACGCTCGGCAACTTGACCACCGGCACGACGCGACAGGCCCGCAAAATATCAAAAACATCAGTCGTCATTTGCATCCCAATCCGAGGCAGCCGCCTTTAGACACGCGCGCTCAGCGCTCGATACGCGCCGCGCCGCCGCCCATCGCCTTGAGCACCTCTGGCAAGGTGGCCATCGTCGTGTCGCCGGGCGTGGACATCGCGAGCGCTCCGTGCGCCACTCCGCATTGTAGGGCCCATAGGGGATCTTTACCCTCGAGCAGGCCGTAGATAAAGCCCGAGGCGAAAGAATCGCCGCCGCCGACCCGATCCAAAATCATTATCTCTCGGATCGGCACCTGCCAAAACTGGTCGCCTCCGGCACACACCGCGCCCCAACCGTTGACGCTCGCCGACGTCGCTTCGCGCAAAGTGGTAGCGACCAGTTTCAAATTGGGAAAGGTCCGCTGCACTTGGGCCACCATGCTCCGGAAGCTCTCCACCTCGATCTGGGAGAAGTCCGCCGCGCCGCCCCCGAGCTCGAAGCCGAGCGCCGCCGAAAAGTCTTCCTCGTTGCCGAACAGCACGTCGACGTAAGGCACGAGCGCGCGGTTCACCTCGCGGGCCTTGGACTGACCGCCGACGTCTTTCCACAGTGAAGCGCGGTAGTTGAGATCGTAGGAGACCAGCGCGCCGCTGTTTTTGGCGGCCTGCATCGCGCGCAGCGCGACGTCGGGTGTGCCGTCGGACAGCGCCGCAAAAATGCCCCCCGTATGAAACCAGCGCGCCCCGCCCCCCGCAGCGAAGAGCGCGTCCCAATCCACGTCGCCGAGCGTCAGCTGGGAGATGGCGGTGTGCCCGCGATCGGAACAACTGAGAGCGGCGCGTGGCCCGAAGCCGCGTTCGACGAAGTTGAGCCCGTTGCGCGAGCGGCGCCCGACGCCGTCGTACGCCTTCCAGACGACGTGACGCGTATCGACGCCGCCCTGCAGCATGAGGTCCTCGACGAGACGCCCGATCGGGTTGTCGGCGAGCGCCGTCACGATCGCCGCGCGTTGATTGAAACAGCGCCGAAGGCCCCGGGCGACGTTGTATTCGCCGCCTCCTTCCCAGACGTTCAGGGTACGCGCGGTGTGGATGCGTCCCTCGCCCGGATCGAGGCGCAGCATCACCTCTCCCAAGCTCACGATATCAAATGCGGCGGTGCCGGCGGCCTTCACGACGGGGAACTGATTGGGCATGCGCTGCTGTTTAGCGCGCAGACAACGGGAAAAAAAGCGATACAATACGCTAATTGGGCGCGAGATCGCGCTCTCGCGCATGTACCTTCGGGCGGGATCTGCCAGGCTCGCGTCGCGCTCTCCCGAGCGGGGACCGGCTACTCGGCCTCGACCCGGCCGCAGTCTGCCCAAGACTCCGTCGTCGACCGGTGAGGGAACAACCCCTGATCTCGCTCGAGTTTGCTAAAGAAGCGGGTCCGCTTTACCCGACCTGCTCTCCTCAGTTATCGAGAGCAGTGGTTAGCCGTCGTTCGCGCCAGCCATCCCGATAACGTTACCCTTAGTCTGCCCTCAGAAGAACTCACCGGAGAGACGTATGAAACCGTCGGACCGCTCACTCGATATTGCCGTCATTGGCCTCGGTCAAGGAGGAGGCAATCTCGCCGCCGAATTCGCTCGGCGGGGCTATCGCGCCATGGCCTTGAACACGGCGCGCACCGATCTGTCGGCGCTGTCGGCGTTGGGCGCCGCTAACCACCCGACGTTGTCGGAGGCCCAGCGTCTGTACATCGGGATCGATGGTTATGACGGCGCCGGCGCGGACCTCAACTACGGGCGCCAGTGCGTCATCGAGAGCGCAGAGCGCATTCGAGAGGTCGTCGCGCGGCACACCGAAGGAGCCGACGTGGTGATGCTCACCGCGGGCCTCGGCGGCGGCACGGGGTCGGCGGTGAGCGAGTTGGTCAAGGTGCTGGAGTCGCTGGAGCTGCCGATCACGACGCTCGCGACGCTGCCGGGCGACCAGGAGAGCGGCATCGCCAAGGTCAACGCCGTGCGCGCGGTGAGCGAGCTGGTGAAGATCCCCGACCTCGGCCTGATCTTCGCCGACAACGCGCGCCTAGCCGAGCTGCACGGAACCGTGACGCTCGATGAGTATTTCGAGCGCATCAATGAGCTCATCGTCGAGCCGCTCGATGCGTTCAATCGGCTCAACCAGCGCCCAGGCCTGCACCCGATCCGCACGCTGGACGGCGAGGACCTCCGGACGCTCTTGATGTCGACGGGCGTGCTCAACTACGCCGAAGGCGAGCTGCAGGGGCTCAGCGTCGAGGGCGTGACGGATTGGGTGAACCATTCGCTGCAGAACAGCAGCGTCATGCCCGCGGGGTTTGCCATGGCCGATATCGCGTACCTGGGCCTGGTGGTGGAGGCCTCGGGCGATCTGCTGGCGAACACACCCTTCACGTTCTTCAACGAGGTGAGCGAGCGGCTGAAGAGCGGCACCTCGGGCGCCGGCATCTACATGGGGGTCTACCGCAACGATCAGATGCCGTCGCACACGACCACGTTGCGCTTGCTGGCCTCGACGCCCACCTTGCCGAAGGGCATTCAGGGCATCGTGAACGCGGCACAGCGCGAGGGCAGCGCCCTCAGGGACAAGCTGAACCGCAGCGTCGCGAGCCTCGAGCTGGGGGACATCGCCGATTTCGATCTCTTGCCCGCACGCTCGGGGTCGATGCCGCCGGCGGGCGGCGGCAACGTGCGGCGCCGATCCGCGCGTCCGAGCCGGCGCGCCCAGTCGATCAACGCGCGGGCTCAGCTCGAGCCGCCGCTGAACGTGCCCGTGGCCGTGCAGCGCGCGGAGGCCGCGGCGCGTCCGAGCGCACGTGTTCCGCAGCAGTTGCCTGTGCAGCAGCAGCCCGTCCAGCAGCAGCCTGTGCAGCAGCAGCCGCTGCAACAGGCGGCCGTGCAACACCAGCCGGTGCGACAACAACCCGCACCCCGAGTGGTCAGCGCCCCCAAAGCTCCGCCACCGGAGCCGGTGCTGGAAGAACACGCCGACCCGACCACCGACGTGGGCGATCGCTCCGAGCCCGAGACCTACGATCGCCTGGTCGATGCGTTCTTGAATACGGAGTCAGAGTCGATCCGGCGGCGCATCGCCACGCGCCTACACTCCTCACGCAACTCGGACCATCCCCTCGCACGCTTCTACGCCAACCGGGCCATCGAGCGGCTGGTGGACGCCGGGGAAGAAGAAGCGCTCGAGAACGTCATGAGCCAGCTCGGCGCCTAGCGGAGTGAGATCGGGACGGAGGCTCGCCGGATGGGGCGAGCCTCCTGTTTGAGCGACGGCCCTCTAAGCCACCACCGCCCAGCCTCAGAGCGACAGCCAGGACCCGTAGTCGTGGCCTGTCGCCAGCCGCACCGTCAGGCCGAAGAACGCCCACAGCTCCAGCCGTTCATCGAGGCGAAAACCGTCCTGCGAGAGCGGCCGCCCGCGAAAGGAAGCACGCCCCCCGAAGCTCAGGCTCACCTCGCGCGAGACAGCGTAGCTGATAGGGACCTCCGCCCGGAGCACGGTGGAGTCGGCGCTGACGACCTCTCGCACGGGTAAAGGCATCCCGTCGGGACCAAGCTCGTCATTTCCGCCCACGCGCGCGCGGGCGCCGCGGAGCACCGCATAAAAAGAAGCGTTTGGACCGATCAACCAGTCCCGCCCGATGCTGATCTCCGTGCCGAGATCGACACCGGCGCGCGGCTGCGAAGTGCCCGCGATGGGATCGAAGAACCAATCGAGCGAAGCGTTCAGCGCGCTGGACACGCTCGTATTGCGCGACTTGTACAAGACCGAGTCAATCCGAACACCACCGGTGCCGCCGATGGCGTCGCTCGAGTCATAGCTGGTCGGCGTCTCGAGGGTGATCACATACGCAACACCGGCGGAGATGGTGAAGCTGGTGCGACGGCTCGCCTGGCTCTCCCAGGAGATATCGGGCGACAAGAGCAGGAACCGACCCGTGTCCGGAAACCATTGATAGGTCACCTCCGCGGAGGTCGCGAGCCGATCGGTGCGACTGACCGCATAAGAGAGGCTCGATTGGGTCGAGAGCTGCGCGCTCTCGGGGAGGCCGCCGCCGGCGCTGAGCGTGAGCTCGGGGACCGGCATCTCCGACGCTGGGTCGGGCACGGGGGTCAAGACGGCGGGCGTGTTCGACGCGCCGATGGGCGTCGTGTAGTCTCCCGAGGCGTCGAGGGTCCAGCGCAGGCGCCGGCTCAACTCGACCTTGAGCCCCGTCTCGCCCTCGACCCGCACCAGCTCGGCGATCGAGGTCCGCACGGCGCTCGAGCCAGGATCGAACAAACCCGACGCGGTGTAGTCGACCTCGCCTGCGCTGAGCTGCGCGCTCGAGGCCCAGGCGGCGCTGCGGTCTAACGCGGCGGCGTGACTGAGCGACGCTTGGTGCAGAATCAATGGTCGACTGACCTGAAGCGCGTTCGGCACCCGATAGAAGATGCGCGGCGTGTAGCTGAGCGCGAGGCTCTCCGTCTTCGAACGCAGGCGCACGCCCGCTCCGGGTACCAGCGTGAAGGTGACCGAGTTCTCCTCGGGCCCGTCGAGCTCTACGGGGGCACGGCCCGCGGCCACTTCGCCGTCTGCGCCCACCGCGGCCTCGACCACTGCCGAGGCGAAAGCAAGCGCGATCATGCAACACGCGGGACCCGGCATACGCTCGCGTCAGCTCCTATTCGACCACGACGACATCGCTGTCGTTGAGCCGAAAACGGGCGCTGATCGCTTCGGGGCCTGACAAGTCCCTAAAACGGAACCGGATACGGAGCAGATGCGGCTCGCGACGCACCACATAAACGGACTCTGCGTCGGCGAACTCAGTCAGCCCGCCCGCCATCGCCAGCGCGCCCAGAATGGACTCATCATACGGCAGCTCGAAGCGACCGGGCTTCTGCACTTCGCCGATCACGGAGATGCGGATCGGCCGCCGCTTGGTCACGGAGATGGTGACCTGAGGCTTCACCAGAATGCCCGCCAGCCGCGCCGAGAGCTGTTGCGTGGCCTCCTTGGGGGTCAAGCCGTTGACGAGGACCGTGCCCACGACAGGCTGCACGTAGCTGCCGTCGGGCCCGACCGTGAACGTACCCGAGAGCGCCTGTTGATCAGCAACGAGAACGTAGATCTCGTCCCCCGGACCAATCCTATAGATCGCCGCTTGCTCATCCGGTTGCCCAAGGCGGCTCGCCCAGACAAAGGGTTGCGGAGAGGCGCAACCGCCGAGCAGCACGACGCTGCACAATAACCCGACTGCTCGAATCAAACCGCGCCTGTTCATTGCTCCGTCCCGTCGAGTTTTTTGAGAGCCGCCTGCTTCCCCAGCATGGCTGGACGCTGCCATCGAGAGCGGCGAAAACCAATCATAAAGTGTCTGGATCGGGCAGAGTGTGACGCGTCGACCCGCAGCACGTGGCGCTCGAAAGGCACCCTTTCGAAACATTAAAGCCAGCTTCGAGCGGCGCGCATGTGCCTTCTCGAGCGCAAAATGGCAGCGCGCCCCAGCTCGCTGGGTTCTCGAAAGAGCGCGCACGTCAGAGCACGCCCGATGCCTTTGCCAAGCTCGACGCCAGCCTCAGGCTCGGCATGTCGACGATGAGGATATATAAGGATCGCGTCGCGGGGCTTGCCTCGCTCCGCGCCAAGGCCAATGCTCTGAGCATGACTGTGACTGAGCGCACCATCGTCGTTGGCGTCGATTATTCCGACCAGTGTATTCCGGCCGTAGACGAGGCGCTGAAGATCGCCGCCGCGTCCGCCGACGTACTGCTCTTGCCGTTGTTGGTCTTGCCTGGAGGTCCCGTCACCGGCAGCGACGCGGCCGTCGAGATGACGGCGGAGCTCGTCGAGCGCTCCAAAGAGAACCTCCGGGGGCTGCTCGAGCTCAGAGCCCAGTCGCTGATGCTGGCCTTGCCGCGGCTCGAGCCCTGCGTGCGTTTCGGAGATGCAGCGGAGCGGTTGATCACGGAGGCGAGCGAGCGAAAAGCGGATCTCATCGCCGTGGGCACGCATGGGCGTCGGGGGCTCTCACATCTGGTGTTGGGCTCGGTCGCGGAGGAGGTGATGCGGCGAGCGCCGTGCTCCGTGCTAATCGCCAGGGTGCGAGCGGAGGTGATCGAGTCCGCGGCTCGAGGCGGGTTTGCGTCAGAGTCCAGGGTCAGGGTGGACGTGGCCGCCAGCGTGGAAGAGGACGACGCTGTGACCGAAGACCTCGTGCTCGACGACGGTGGCGAGCCGCGAGTGGTGTCGGAGCCGCAGATCGACGCCGATCGCCTCGTGTTGCATGTGCTCGATGCACCGAGCGGGCAGGTCTTCGTGTGTGCCTTCGATGATGCCGAGACCGTGGTGGTCGAGCCGCTCGAAGGAGATTGGGTGCCCTCACCCTCGAGCGCGTCTCGCGCCCGGGTGGCCCACGCCGCCCTCCAGGCGGCGAAGCGGGATCCGGCTTTGTTTGGAGAGCTCTTCGATGAGCTCACGCAGCGTCGCGCCCGCGAGCGAGCCGCCCGCGTCGTGCCCTGATCGGACGCTGCATACGGACGGCGCCAGCCGATGGCGCCGCCGGTCGAGCGAGCGGGCGGCGTCAGTAGTGGGTTTGCGCTTGGGTCAAGCCCGGCTGGAGCCCGCTCAGACGCAGCAACAAGCGCTCACTGGAGAACTCCCCGTGCCGGCTCTGCAGGCGAGCGAAATCCATGTCGCAACGCTTGAGCTCATGCGCTGACTCCGCTCGGTTCAAACCCCAGCTGGTCGTGACGGCGCAGGCGTAACCCGCCGCGCGCACCGCATCGAGAGCACGCGCGTCGTAGCTGCCGTTTGGATAGCAGAACGAAGCGACCTCACCGCCCGTCGCGCTCTGCAACCTGAGCCGCGACGTCGCGATCTCGTCCTTGACGCGCTCATCGCTCAGATCGGGAAGCAGCGGGTGCGTCATCGAGTGGCTGCCGATCTCATGCCCGGCCTGGTGCAGGGCCCGGATCTGATCCCAGCTCATCATCCCCGCGAAGTCTGGGACCTGATCTCCGCCGAGCGCCTCTTCGAGCGCGACCAGGCGCGAGCTGCGTTGCTCGGGGGACAGGCGCTTGGCCGCCGCCACGCCCTGCGCCGCCAGGCGCACGGCGTCCTCAGGCAGGACGGCCTCAAAGGCGCTGGCGCTGCACGCAAACGGCAACAGCAAGCGATCAAAGTCCTTGTCCCTTGCTTTGCGAATCGCGGCGACCGAGCGCAAGAGCGCAAACCCCAGGCGGTCGTGCCACGGGCCTCGCTGCTCGTCCACGTTGGTGACGGGGATGTAGAAGCTGGCTTTCAACCCCAGCCGATCGAGCACGGGCAGGGCGTGTTCGTAGTTGTCGAGAGCTCCGTCATCGAAGCTGATGCCGAGGGGGGGCCGCTCGAGCGCCGCCTTCTTCTCCCAGAACCGGTAGGCTTGTATGACGGGCGTACAGGTGAAGTGCCGCTCGAGCTCAGCCAAGATCGCCTCGAGTTGATCGGGCGTCACCGCCAAGCCGGGGATCGGGTAAAGGCGGATCTTGTCCGCGGGCAACACTCTGTGAAAGGTAACGATGCTGAGCGCGCCGCGCGCGAACCGCGAGGGCGACGTCGCGCCCAGCTTGGCCAGCATACCGGCGAGGCCGTCGCGCAGCAGCGGCTTGTACTCCGCGGCTACGGACCGCAGCTGCGGCCAGTGGCGCCGATGGGAGAGGCGATGGGTCAGGCGACCCGAGAGCTTCGTCAGCATGGCCGAGCCACTCCATTCTGCGGCTGCTGTGGCTCAGCCACCGCCGGTGCGTGCTCTGCCTGCTGCGCCACGCTCGGGGCCTTGTATTCCATCAACCCGGAGTAGCGACCGCGCAAGCGATTCGACCAATACGTGAGCACGCCGATCGACTCCGGCACTTTGCCGAGCATGCAGAAGGCGGCATACAGCGCGGCGTGCTGCGCTGGATCTCCCTGGCGGCGGCGCTGCCGGTAGGCGCCATGCGCCGCGCGCAAGAACGCCAGCGGGACGAGCCAGAGGACGAGGCGCGCGGGACCCAAGCCGATGCCCAACGGCGCAAAAACCAGCGGCGCAAAGGCCAGCGCGCCACACCAGAGGGCCGGCAGAAACAGCCCATACGTGAGCGCGCTGGCGGTTCGGCGCACGTTGTGACGGCTGAAACCCAGGCCATGCAGGGCCATGCCCTCGGCGTAGCTATGGCCGCCTCGCACCGCCCGCGTCCACCACTGCGAAAAGCGCGTGATGGCGGCGTCGTGCAAGGTCATCTCGGCGTCGATGCGCAGGACTTTGAACCCTGCGCCGCGCACACGGACGCAGAGCTCTGGCTCTTCCCCCGCGATCATGCCGGGGTTGAAGCCGCCGAGATCGAGGAAGACCGGGCTGCGAAACAACACGTCGCCGCCGCACTCGTCCACCTCGCCGATGGGAGCGTTCCACTCCATGTCCGCCAAGCGGTTGTAGATCGACGCCTCGGGGTGGCGCTCGCGCCGACGGCCGCATACGGCGGCGACGTCTGGGCGCCCAGACAGCACCTCGCGAGCGCGGGCGATCCAATCGGGGCGCACTTCGCAGTCGCCGTCCACGAACTGTACCCAACGGAGCGCTGGATACCTGCGCGAGAGCTCCTCGAAGCCGGCGTTGCGGCCTCGCGCCATCGTAAAAGGGATGCTGGTGTCGAGATTGACGACGTCGACCCCGAGCGAACGCGAGAACGCGACGCTGTCATCCACCGAACCCGAATCCACGTACACGATCGGGCCTGCGCCTTGCGCGAGCAAGGACCTGAGGCAACGCTTCAGGCGTTCCCCCTCGTTGCGCCCGATGACGACCACCCCGACGGCATCTTCAGGCGGCACGGCTGCAGCCGAACCGGCTCCAGGCGAACCGCCTTTCTGCGACGTGCCGCCTCCGAGCGCGCCGCCCTCGCCCGCCGCGCGCCGCCCGACCGTGCCAGCGCCTTCGACGTTTGCGACAGCGGCTGCCGAGGGCGTGAGTTTCACGGAAGACATGCGGCGATTTAGCGTAATTCATTAGCCCCTTGGCCGCGCGGAGTCGATGCTAAATTGAAACGTCGGGAGTTCTGGGCCTTGGCGCCCGCCGGACGCGACCCGCGCGGAGCAGAGATGCGCGAGAGCCGCTCCGCAATGCGCCCTGCAGCGCTATGAGCCCAGCGCATCCTGAGTTATCGTTACGCACGAGATCATGGCGGCCTCTTCCCCTACCCCCACCCCCGCGAGCCAACGCATGACTCCCAAGAGCGGCCATAGCACCTCGAGCGGAGCCCGAGCTGACGACCACGTCGCGGAGAGCGTCTCCGGCGAGCCTGTGCACGGCGAGCCCATCGATTTCCACGCGGAGCTCTCGGCGATCGAGCTGCTCGGCATGAGGCTCGCCTCGTGCTCTGAGTCGCAGCTGCTCGAGACGCTCTTTCGTGCGCTCGAGAGGCAGCGTGGCGGCTGGCTCATCACCGCCAACTTGGATTTTTTGCGTCGTTATTACAAAGACCAGCGCATGCAGGTCTTGTACGCGCAGGCTGACCTGCGGGTCGCCGATGGAATGCCGCTGGTCTGGGCAGCATATCTTCAGGGCACGCCCTTGCCTGAGCGCATCGCCGGCGCTTCCCTCGTCCGGCCGCTGGCCCGCCGTGCCGCGGAAGAAGGGCGCAGCATCTACTTCTTGGGAGGCGACGCCGGCACCGCGGAGGCTGCGTCGCGGCAGCTGCGTGAGGAGTTTGCGTCGCTCAGAGTGGCTGGCTTCTCGAGCCCGTGGCTACCGACGGAGCCGGACGACGCCGCCGTCGAGCCCACGCGCCAGGCGCTGACCGAGGCGCGGCCCGACATCGTGCTGGTAGCGCTCGGCTCGCCGAAGCAGGAGTGGCTCATCAGCAAGCTGCGCCGTTCGCTGCCGGCGTGCTGGTTCATCGGGGTGGGCATGAGCTTTAGCTTCACGACCGGGCACATGGCGCGCGCGCCGCGTTGGATGCAACGCTCAGGGCTCGAGTGGGTGCATCGGCTGGCGAGCGAACCGCGCCGCCTGGGCAAGCGTTACCTGTGGCACGACGCGCCTTTTGGCATCGAGCTGCTCGGGCGCTCGCTCCTCGCGCGCCTGAAGAGCAGCGAGGGCAAGGATTGAGCGATTTCGACGTCGCCATCGTCGGCGGCGGAGTCGTGGGCCTCGCCTGTGCGGCAAAGCTCGCGGCACAGGGGCGATCGGTGGTGCTCCTCGAGCGTCACGGCCGTCCGGGTCAGGAGACGTCGAGCCGCAATAGCGGGGTGATCCACGCGGGGCTGTATTATCCGACTGGCTCGCTCAAGGCGCTGCTGTGCGTGCAGGGGCGGGAGCTCCTGTACCAGCGCTGCCGTACGCGCGGAATCGGCCACGCCAAGACCGGCAAGCTGCTAGTAGCGACGTCGCCTGAAGAAGAGCTCAAGCTCGCCGCCATCTACGCGCGCGCCATCGCCAACGGCGCCGGCGCGCTCTGCCACATCGACGCCAAGGAGGTGGCGCGGCTCGAGCCTCGGGTCTCCGCCAGCTGTGGCTTGTGGTCACCCGAGAGCGGCATCGTCGACGTGCACGAGCTGATGTACAGCTATCAAAAAGAGGCCGCCGACCGCGGAGCCCTCGTGGTGTTCCAGACGGAGGTGGAAGGCATCGATCGCTCGGCGCACGCGCTACGCGTGGCCACGAAGAGCGCGTCGGGCGAGCGCGCGAACCTCGAGTGCACGACGCTGATCAACTCCGCGGGGCTGCACGCCGATCGCGTCGCACAGCGCGCCGGGCTAGACATCGACTCCCTCCGCTACCGCTACCATTGGTGCAAGGGCGACTACTTCTCGCTCGATCCCAGCCTGCGGGGGCTCGTGAGCCATTTGGTTTATCCCACCCCGGTCCACGCGGGGCTCGGCATCCACATCACGTTCGATCTCGGCGGAAAGCTGACGCTCGGCCCGGACACGGAGTACGTCTCGGAGCTCACTTACCGGGTCGATGTGGAGAAGCGAGCGCTGTTTGCTAGCGCCGCGCGGCGCTATTTGCCCGAGCTGCGGGACGAGCACCTTTCCCCTGATTATGCCGGCATTCGCCCCAAGCTGCAGGGGCCGAAGGATGAATTTCGGGACTTCGTGATCGAGGACGCCACGCCGCACGGCGTGCCGGGCCTGGTGAACTTGCTCGGCATCGAGTCGCCAGGGGTGACGGCGAGTGAAGCCATCGCGACGCGAGCGGCGGCGCTCATCGCGCAATACTTCTGAGGCGCGCATGGCGAGCGATCACGACCACCTGCCAGCAGCGCCCCGAGCGACGGCCGGGAGCACCGGGATCGCGCCGCTCGCCTGGTGTTTGCTCGCCGCCGCCTTGTTTGGCGCGTCCACGCCCGCCACCAAGCAGTTTACCGAACGGCTCGGCGCGTTTGAAATCGCGGGTCTGTTGTACGCCGGCGCAGGGCTGTGTGTGAGCCCTTGGGCCCTCAGAAGCTGGGCTCGCGCCTCGCTGTCGCCGACGCGCCGTCAGCGGCTCTACCTCGCCGGCGCGCTGATCTCCGGTGGCGTCATCGGACCCGTGTTGCTCGTGATGGGCTTGGCGCGCGCCCCCGCCGGCTCGGTCGCGCTCTGGCTGAACCTGGAGACGGTGGCGACGGCGGCCTTGGCTCGACTGTTCTTCAAGGAGCATCTGGGGCTGCCCACCTTGCTGGCCGTGGCGCTGATCGCCCTGGGCAGCATATTGCTCTCGTCCCAGGGCGCATCCAGCTTCGTCGCCGCCGGCTTCGTCGCGCTGGCCTGCCTGGCCTGGGGTCTCGACAACAACCTCACCTCCGTGATTGGCAGCTACACCCCCGCGCAGATCACCTTCGCGAAGGGGCTGCTCGGAGCGACCGTCAACCTCGGGCTCGCTACCTTCATGAGTGGTCGGAGCCCTGCGCTTGGACCGGCCCTAGGTGTGATGGCGGTGGGCGCGTTGGGCTACGGCGCCTCACTCGTGCTGTACGTGAGCTCGGCGCAGCAACTCGGAGCCACACGCTCTCAATTGATCTTCTCGACCGCGCCAGCCTGGGGGCTCGGCCTGTCGTGGCTCTGGTTTGCCGAGCCGATCCAGGGAGCGCAGGTCTTGGCGGCGGCGCTGATGCTGGTCGCGCTCTGGGTTTATAACCGCGAGCGGCACGCGCATGCTCACCAGCATGAGGCGCTGTCGCATCGGCATTGGCATCGTCACGATGACGGCCACCACCAGCATGAGCACGCCGCCGAGGTCGAACGCTGGCACACGCACGAGCACGAGCACGCCGAGCGAGAACACGTGCATCCCCACCTGCCCGATCTTCACCATCGGCATCGTCACCGCGGTTGAGCCAGCAGCTCGGGCCTGGGTCACGGGCTAGCGCGCCGGCCTCGCTTGCGACAAGCAGAAGAAGGGCGGCAGAGCGCCGTTCAACTGGCAGCGCGCGGCGAGTCGCGATACAAGCCGCTCTGTGACCCCACTCACGGTATGGACGAACCATCGCATGACCTCCGACGAGGAGGCAGAGCTACGCGCGGCCAGCGCGGCACATCGGCTCGTGCTCGCGCCCGGAGCGGCTTCGGCCCCGGAGCTCTGCGAGGCGGACGTCGCGTTCGGGCAACCACCGCTCGCGGACGTGCTCGCTAGCGGGCGCCTGCGCTGGGTGCAGCTGTCGAGCGCCGGATACGGCGGCTACGATCGGGACGACGTGCGCCAGGCCTTCGCCGAGCGCGGTGCCGTCCTCACCAAGAGCTCATTCGTCTACGCCGCGCCATGCGCCGAGCACGTGCTCGCTTTCATGTTGGCCTGGGCGCGCCAGCTGCCCACCGCGCTGCATACGCAGTGGAACGAGCGCGGCTGGCCCCAGGAGGCAGTGCGGCGGAAGTCGTTCCTGCTCGAAGAGCAGCGCGTCGTCTTCTTCGGGTTTGGGTCGATCGGCGCGCGCCTCGTCGAGCTGCTCACGCCGTTTACCAAGCACATGACCGGTGTGCGTCGCAGCGTGCGCGGCGATGAGCCCATCCCCACCCTCGCGTTTGACGACAGCCGCTTGAACGAGCTGCTCGGCGCGGCTGACCACGTGATCGACCTGTTGCCGGGGACGCCTGCCACCACACGCTTCTTTGACGAGCGCCGCTTCGCCGCGTTCAAACGCGGAGCCGTCTTCTACAACGTTGGCCGCGGCACCACCGTCGACCAGGCTGCCCTACTCCGCCACCTCGCTTCAAAACACGTGGGCGCGGCGTTGCTGGACGTGACCGAGCCCGAGCCACTGCCCGCCGATCACCCCCTATGGCAGGCCGAGAACTGTTTCGTCACGCCGCACTCGGCGGGAGGCCACCGCGACGAAGGCGAGCGGCTCGTACAGCATTTCATCGCCAACCTCAAACGTTTCGAACGCTCCGAGCCCGTGCTCGATCGAGCCTTCTGAAATTCGGTCGACGGCGCCCCGACGGATTTTTCAGCTCGGCATCAGGAGGCGCGCGGCGGATCAGCGGGCTCGTCCAGGATCTCCCGGATCTTGGTGGTGAGCGATACGGGCGTGAACGGCTTCTCGATGCAAGACAAGGCGACCCCGCTGGGCGGCGTTGCGAGCCCGCCCGCGCCCGGGTACCCCGACATATACAGGATCCGCAAGTTGGGGCGAGCCTCCGCGAGCTCCGCTGCCAGGCCGGGCCCGTTCATGTCCGGCATGACCACGTCCGTGAGCAGCAGGTCGATTTCCGCCCCATGCTTCTCCCAGAGGCGGCGCGCCTCGGTCGCGCGCCGCGCCTCGAGCACCGTGTACCCCTGCTCGCGCAAAATGCGAGAGGCGACGAGGCGCACACCCTCGTCGTCCTCCACGATCAGGATTGTCTCCGTGGCGCGCGCTCGCTGAGCCGGAGGGGGCGTGCTCTTGCTCAGGGACTCCGTGAGGCGTGTCCGTGGAAAGAAGACCTCAAAGGTGCTGCCGCGACCGGCTTCGCTCCGCACGATGACGTGACCGCCGCTCTGGCGTACGATGCCGTAGACAGTGGAGAGGCCCAGACCCGTGCCCTTACCGACCTCCTTGGTCGTGAAGAATGGCTCAAATATCCGCTTCTTCGTCGCCTCGTCCATGCCGACGCCCGTGTCCTCCACGGTCAGGACGACATACTCGCCCACGGCCATGCCGGGTTGGGCCGCCACGGCAGCTTCATCGAAAAAGCTGTTCTGCGTCTCGATGCGCAGCCGCCCCCCCTCGGGCATCGCGTCGCGCGCGTTAACGGTCAAGTTGAGCAGGATTTGCTCGACCTGGCTGACGTCGGCCTTGAACCGGCCGAGGGACACCGCGAGCTTCGTGCTGAGCCGGATGTGCTCACCGATGATCCGGCGCAGCATCTTCTCTATACCTCCCACGATCTCGTTGAGATCGAGCACGACGGGCTGAATCATCTGCTGGCGGCTAAAGGCCAACAGCTGGCGGGTCAGCGACACGCCACGGCGCGCCGCGGCCAGCATCTCGCCCACGTCGTTGCCCTTGGGATCATCTGTTGCATATTCGCCGAGCAAGAGCTCGCCGTACCCCATGATCACCGCGAGCAGGTTGTTAAAGTCGTGCGCCACGCCGCCAGCGAGCTGCCCGATCGCCTCCATCTTCTGCGATTGGATCAGCTGGGCCTCGAGCTGACGTTGTTGCGTGACGTCTCGCAGGACCGAGATCCCGCCGACCAGAGCGCCGCTCGGATCCGTCAGCGGGGTGGCAGTGACGGCGACCGCTGTGCCCGTGACGGCCGAGTTCTTCACGAACATGTCCAGCTCGACGAACCTTTCGCCGTTCATGATGCGAGCGAGCGGCAGCTGATCTACGGGAATAGGCGTCTTCTGATCAGGCAGGTGTAAGCCGTAGGTGCGCGTCCAATCGGCAAGGCTGACCTGCTCCGGGCCCATGCCGAGGATCTTCTCTGCGCGCCTGTTGAAGACCAGAAACCTGCCGCGCTTATCCGCCGCGACGATGCCCTCCCCCATGCAATCGAGGACGGAGTCGAGCATGCGCGTCTTCGACTGCAAAAGTTGACGCTCATTGATCAGCTCTTGTGCAAGATGAAAGTGCTCCGCCGCGCTGTGAACTTTGAGCCACAAGTCCTCAGCGTTCCACGGCTTGGTCACGTAGGCGAAAATTTTGCCCTCGTTGACAGCGCGGATCACCGCGGACAGGTCCGCGTAGCCGGTCAGCAGGATGCGCGTCGCGCCGTGTTTGTCGAGCCTCGTCAGAAACTCGTCACCCGTCATCTTCGGCATGCGCTGGTCGGTGATGACGACGGCAATCTCCGGTTCGGCGCGGATGAGCTTGAGCGCGTCTTCTCCGGACTGCGCCTTGAGCACGCAGAACTCCTCGCTCAGCAGGTCTTCGAGCGCGACGAGCACCTGAGGCTCGTCATCGACCAGCAGGATTCGGCGCTTCTCCGCGTGCGCAACATAGGCATTCATGTCGCCGCGCTCCCCTGCTTCTCGAGCGGCACTTGCATCACCATGCGAGTTCCACCGCCGGGCGCGTCCTCGACTTCCAGCCTGCCGCCGTGCTTTTGTACGATGGAATACGCGATGGATAGCCCTAACCCGGTGCCACGCCCTACTGGCTTGGTGGTGAAGAAGGGCTCAAACACCCGGTCTCGCAATTTGGCATCGATGCCTGAGCCACTGTCTTGAACCACCAACCGGTACACGTCGCCCGCCGCCCCGCTCGAGATGCTGATGGTACCTTCGCCAGAGATGGCGTCGATCGCGTTTGATATCAAATTCATGAGCGCTTGGTTGAACAGCCCTGGGTTACACTCGATGTGCTCGGGCGCCTCGTAGCTCGTGGCCACGCGGATCCGCGGCTCGATGCGGTGCCCGAGAATGGTCAGCACGGCGTCTATACATTCTTTCACGTCCACGCGCTTGCGTTCTCCCTCGTCCAGGCGCGAAAACGCGCGCAGCTTCACCACGAGGTCGCTGATACGAGTGAGCCCGAGCGACATCTCACGCAGGCGACTTTGTGCGCGCGTCCAGTGTTGCTCGAGCGTCGCCTCCGTGAGCGTCTGGCTGAGCTGGGGCTCGACGGCGCTCAGGCTGCGTTTCACGGTTTCGACGTGGCTCACGCAGAACGCGAGCGGGTTGTTGATCTCGTGGGCGATGCCCGCGACGAGCTCACCGAGGGACGCCATCTTGGCCGCGTGGACCAGGCCCGCCTGAGCCGTCTTGAGATCATCGTAGGCTTGCCCCAGCTCCACGTTGGCCGCCTGAAACTGGTCGGCCAGAGCAGCTTTGCTCTCGGCCGTGTCACGCAACTCAGAGTTCATGCGCTCTAAAGCATTGCGCGCATCCAGCAGCTGCCGGCGCCCCTGATCCAATTCCAGAAAGACCCGGACCTTGCTGCGCAGAATGCTGGGGTTGACGGGCTTGAAGAGGAAATCGACCGCGCCCGAGCCATAGCCCTTGAGCACGTTCTCCTCAGTCATCCCGTCCTCCGATCCATTCGACTTGGCACGGGCCAGATCCGGGCCGCTCCTCGCGGTGCCGCCTGCCGTCAAAAATACGATCGGCACCTCGCGCGTGGCCGGGTTCTCCCTGGCGTAACGGGCTACCTCGTAGCCGTCCATTTCCGGCATTTGCACATCCAACAACATTACGGCGAAGTCTCTCTTCAGCAAATGCAGCAGCGCCTCGTTTCCAGAACGGGCCAGGACGATCTCGCAACCCAGCTCAGAGAGCAGGGCGTCCATCGCGGTGAGGTTCGCCTCGACGTCGTCTACGACGAGCACCGCGCCCCGACGAGCGCCGCGGATCAGGGGCGCAGTGAGGTCCCCGGCGCTCACGCCTGACCTCGGCGATAGATGTGGGCGCTGCGCTCGAACTCACGAAATCCGGGCGTGCCTGTCGGAACGACTTCGCTCTGGCCCACGCACAGAAACCCACCTTGAACCAGGCCGTCTGAAAGCACGCACAGCGCGCGCTCACGAAGCCTCGCGTTGAAGTAGATCAGGACATTGCGGCAAAAGACCACGTGCATCTCTCCGAGCGCGTGGTCGGAGGCCAAGCTGTGCTGAAAGAACACCATATTCTTGCGCAACGAGTCGCGCATGATCATGCGGCCGTACCCCGACGAGCAGTAGTCGTCAAAGCTATGGGTACCCCCCGCCGCGCGGTAGTTCTGTGAAAACGTCTGCGCCTGGCGCTCTGAATAGACGCCCTCTCGCGCTCGGGTCAGCGCCGCGTCCGTCAAGTCCGTCGCGTAAATCTGCGTCCGGTCGTACAGGCCTTCCTCTGAAAGGATGATCGCCGTGGCGTACACCTCCTCACCCGACGCGCAGCCTGCATGCCAAATCCGGAGCTCCGGGTAGGTGCGCAAGAGCGACACTACGCTCCGCCGAAACGCCAGATACATCGGAGGATCCCGAAACATCTCCGTCACTTGCACCATCAGATCGTTCAAGACCAACACGAAGAACTCCGGCTCGCGCAAGAGCCGGTGCAAGAGCTCGCCCGAGTGACGCGCCCCCGAACGCGCCAGCGCCGATTGCACGCGGCGCTTCATCGATGTCGGTTCGTAGTCGCGCAGGTCGTAGCCATAGCGCGCGAAGATCCCCTCCAGCACCAGCCGGGTCTCGATGTCCTCTGCGGCTTGCGCGATCACGAGGCCACGTCCAGGGTCGGCTTCGGTGAGAGCCACTGCTGCAGCGTCGAGAGGACGCCGTTCGGATCCAGCGGCTTCTGCATGTAGTCGTTGGCGCCTGCTTCTTCACAGCGTTGCCGCTCGCCTTTCATGGCCCGCGCCGTGAGCGCTATCAGCGGGAGGTCCGCGTAACGCGCCTGCTCGCGGACGCGCCGCATGACTTCGTAGCCGTCCATGTCCGGCATCATGATGTCCATGAGCACCAGCTGCACGTTAGAATGCTCCGCGAGGACGCGGAGTGCTTCTCGCCCCGTCTCAGCCACGACCACCTCTGCGCCCTTGCCGCGCAGAAGTGCGGAAAGGGCGTACACGGTCCGCATGTCGTCGTCGGCGATCAGCACCTTCGCGCCTTCCAACGTCACGTCGCTTCGGAGCGACAGCGCTGCGTCAGCCGGCGCACTTCGGGGCAGGGTGTCACGCAGCTTGCCCGCGAACAAGCGCACCTCGTCGACGAGGCGCTCCGCGGACCGGCCATCCTTGAGCACCACGGCCTGGGTGTAATCGCGGATTCGGCGCGCCTCCTCGCGTGAGAGAGCGCGCGCCGTGTGCACCACCACAGCCGGCAGCGAGATGTCCGTCCGCTGCTGCAGGCTCTCGAGGAGCTGCAAGCCATCCACGTCGGGCAGCCCGAGATCGAGCACCAAACAGCCGAAGCGTTCCTGTTGCAGAGCGCGCACCGCCTCGTCCCCGGTGCGCGCCTGGTGAGCCTGGAGCCCTGACTCCAGGAGCAGCTCGGCCACTGAATCCGATTGGTCCGGGTCGTCCTCGACAATCAGGACCCTCGCCGACGCGGCCGCCCGCGGCACGATCAAGGTTTGAATCACCTCGACCAGTGCCTCGCGGCTGGCGGGCTTCGTCAGGTAACCCACTGCGCCTTGACCGAGCGATCCCGCGGGCGCGCTGGAGGCCGAGACGAAGTGGACCGGGATGCTGGCGGTGATGGGATCCTTGCGCAGCTCATCTCGCACGCTGAAGCCGTCGATGTCCGGAAGCCGCACGTCCAGCACGATGCCCGCGGGCCTTCGGGCTCGCGCCAGCAAAATCCCTTCGCGACCGCTGGCGGCGGAGAGCGCCTTGAGGCGGAGCCGACGCACGGTCTCTATTAGTTGCGTGGCAAACACCGGGTCGTCTTCGATGATCAATAGGTGCGGCTCGTCCGGCAGCAGCGCGTCGCGATCGTCCGGCACGGAGGCGGAAGCGGGCGGCAGCGGGCCCGCGGGTAGTTGCCGCACGGCCGAAGCCACCTCCGCCGGAGGCGTATCTGGCACGAAACAGGTGAACGTGCTGCCTTCCCCCTCGATGCTCTCGACGCGAAGCTCGCCGCCCATGAGCGACGCTGACTCGCGCGCGATAGACAGGCCCAGCCCGGTGCCCCCGTAGCGCCGCGCCGTCCGGGCGTCAGCTTGCTCGAAGCGAGCAAAGATGCGCGCCTGTACCTCGGCTGGGATGCCCACGCCCGTGTCGGTGACGCTAAAAGCGACGCAGGTTGCCGGCGTCAGCTCGGGTCGCTCGAACCGCGTCTCTGGGAGGGGCCGCGCCACGCTCAGGGTGACCGCGCCGCGGTCCGTGAATTTCAATGCGTTGCCAAGCAGGTTGATCAAGATGCGCTGCAAGCACTGACCATCTACCTGGATGGCCTCAGGCGCCTGCGCCGACAGTTGCACGCGAAGTTTCAGCCCTTTACTCACAAACTGAGGCTCGAAGCTCTTCTGCAGATGTTCGACCATTTCGAGGATTGAGAGGCGCGTCGCGCAGAGCTCTTGTTTGCCCGCCTCTATCTTGGACAGATCGAGCACCTGGTTGATCAGGTTGAGCAGGCCCTTGCCCGCCGAATAGATGGTGCAGCAGTGCTCCACCTGCTTCTGGCTGAGGTTTCCCGCATCGTTGTCCGAGAGGATCTGCGAGAGTAGGAGCATGCTGTTGAGCGGCGTGCGCAGCTCGTGAGACATGTTCGCCAAGAACTGTGACTTGTAGGAGCTGACCTTCGAGAGCTCGTCCGCCTTCTCTTGCAGGCTCGTGCGCGCTCGTTCGAGCTCCCCGTTGCGGAGCCTGAGGGACGCGCGTTGCATCTCTAGCTCATCGTTGGCCAGCCGTAGCTCTTCCTGTTGCGCCACGAGCTCACCGTTGTTCTGCACCAGCTCTTCTTCCTGCGCCGACAGACGCGCCGCCAGCGTTTGTGACTCCTCCAAGAGGTCACGCAAGCTGGCGCGAGACTTGGCGGACTCGAAGGCGGCCGCGAGGCTCTCGCGAACGCGCCCGAGAAACTCGCGTGCTTGGCTCGAGCATGGCTCGAACAGCGCGAACTCGAGCACTCCGATCACACGCTCGGCGCGCCGCAGCGGGAGCAGCACCAGGCAGGTCGGGTCTGCACTGCCGAGCCCCGAGGCGATTCCCAAATAGCCTTTGGGCACAGCCGTCACGACCTTGAGCTCGTCCTCGAACGCCGCCTCACCCACCAGCCCCTCGCCCGGTCTGAAGCGCCGCGCGGCCAACGGATCTCGAGAGCCGCTACCGAGAGCGTACGCGCCCTCGAGCTCGAGGGAACCATCCCCGGCGATCAGATAGGCCGCGCCCGCCACCGCCCCCACGCGCTGCGCCAGAAAGACTATGGCGGCCCGCGCAGCTTGCTCCGGCTCCAGGTCGCCGCGCAGGCAATGAGACAGCTCGACCTGCCCGGCTTTGATCCAGTTTGCCGTCTCGCGCCCCGAGA
Source organism: Deltaproteobacteria bacterium (assembly GCA_043747815.1). Classification (GTDB taxonomy): domain Bacteria; phylum Myxococcota_A; class Polyangia; order Polyangiales; family Polyangiaceae; genus SZUA-265. Next base: position 2,599 of record JAYTOL010000057.1, on the reverse strand, counting down.
TGAACTGAGCGAGCGCGGTCGCCATCTGGTTCGCTTCGTGCGCGAGCTTACCGAGCTCGTCAGAAGACGATGTGACAATCGGCTGATCAAATTTGCCGTGCGCGAATCGTGCGAAGGCTTGGGTGATGCTCTCGAGCGATTGCAGCGCGCCCCGGCCCAGCCAGATTGAAAGCCCCGCCACGAGCACGATTGACAACACGCCGACGCCGAGCCCGTAGCGGCCTGCCATGCGCGTCGAGTGATGTAAGGTCTCGAATCCAGAGCGCAGCGACCCCCGGTCGAGGCGCGTCGTGCGCTCGATCACCTCGATGCTGAGCTTGTGCCGGGCCTGCATCGCATCCATCGCCTCGACCAACTCTTCACCCGTCTCGCCGTCCAGGAGCCTGAGCGATACGTTCACGGCACTGCGGTGGTAGGCGCCCAGCGCCTCGCGCAGAGCCTCAGCCGAGCCCGGGTCGAGCGCGCCTTTGGCGTCAGCGATCAGCGCGAACATACCGTTGACGACCTGCGTCGTTCCCTCGACGGCGGCCCGGTCTTGGGCCGCGACCGCGTCCTTGAGCCCCTGAGCCAACTGTTCGAACTGCGCCAGCAGGCGCGGCTCGAGCTCCAGCTTGGGGACCAGGCGCTGCTCCAGGTCGTCCAGGTTGTCGCTCTGTTGCCACGCCAGGCGGACGAAGATAGCTAGCGCGACCACGAAGCAAACCGCGGTAGCTCCGACGATGGCGATCAGCTTGGACCGCAGCGACAGCGTCATGACTAGATTAACGGATCGCGAGCACTTTGACTTCACGGCAGTCTGCCTGCGGGGAGACGTAACCGACCGATCCCGGGTGCAGCCGCACGTACTGGAGCACGGCGGCGTCCGACTCGACCTCGGGAGGTGGAACACCCCGCCCCGTAAAGATCCTCTGCTGCCAATAATTTCGCACCGCAGAGACGGAACGTCGCAGAACGACCTCGGAAAAGCGTGACCGCGTCGCCGAGTCGGGTCGAAGGTCAACCGGCCGAAGCTGTTCGCCTCCGGGCCACCGCGTCGCCTGTTTGAGGAACGCGCCCGTCAGGAACTCGCGCGTCGCCGAAGACTCCCCGCTTTGTGCGTTTACGATCACGACGAAGCTCTGGGCCTCTTCTTCGGCGAGCGCGCGGCCAAGTGGCAGCGCACCGAAGATGGCGAACACGATGCACAGGAGCCAAGCGCGAGCGCCCGGATGCTGCGTGCCGGATGAGGTCCGCGCCTCGGGCTGCCAACGGGGTAGATGCGTCATGGCGGTCGAGGTGCTCAGAAGTAGGCGGTCGTCTTGAGCAATAGCACTCCCCAGTCGCGGTCCAGGGTTTGAGGTGCGGCCCCGTCGTTCAGCTCGGGCAGGAGCGCGGCGGTGCCATGCATGAAATGGCCCTCGACTTTGAACAACCAGTGCGCGTTGATATCGAAACGCAAGGTGAGCGCTATATCGTGGGTGTACTTGGCGGATCCGCTTCGGCGGCTCGCGTCCGGGTAATAGATCGAATAGTAGGCTCCCGGCGTAAACCAGGGGGCGAGCCGGTAAGAACCGAGAGCATAGGCGCCGTTGTTGATCGCGCGCCGCGTCGGCACCAAGAGCGAGCTCTCGAAGTCGACGTACGAGCGCGTGTACTCTGCGCCGATCAACAGGTCACCCATCTGATATTCTACCGAGGCGACTCCGAGCACGGCGGGCACGCGCGCCGCGACGATCCCCACGTAGTCCGGAGGCAACTGCCCGCTGGACTCAAACTCGGCGCGCTGCTCTGCCGTGGGCGTGAAGTCGAAGTCGAGGCGCAGCGCCTGCAGGCTGGCGCCGAGCTGTAATCCATCGATCGGCGACAGCCACGTCAGCCTGCCGCCTACGAGATAGGGCACCGTAAAGCCCTGCACCGCGCTCGAAGTATTGCCCGGATCGAGATAAATGGTGCCGCCGTAGAACCGATACTCGGCGGCGCCAGCCGCGCCCAGCGGTACATAGCCGTATAACTCCGCCCCCGTCTGCGCGAGCAAAAGCTCGCGGCTCGTCACCGGGTACACGGCTTGGGGCAGGAGCACATTCACCCGCGCGGCATCCACGTCGTTGAGCTCGTTGTAGAGCCCGAAGGGCAGCTTGGTGCGGCCCGCCCTGATACCGAGCCAATCCCAAAAACGGTAGTCGAGATAGTACCAGTCGAACTGAGGCTGATAGTTGCCGAGCGGCCCCAAGTCGTGGACCAGGATCTGCAAGCCGATACGCAGATCGTCTGTGGGCGAGTGCGTGAAGTTGATCGCCGCCTCCGTAAATTCAAAGCTCCCGCGCTCGGACGGCCCCAGGTAGTTACTGCTGGTCGTCTTGATGAAGCCTTGGCTGACGAAGCCGTGCGTCTCCACCCCCCGAGGCAGGGCAGCTTGCCCGAGCGCCTGCGGGGACCAAAGAGCCATCCCGCCGAGCACCAGACAGGCGACAAAGTATCTGCCATTCCGCGCTCGCCACAATCGCAGATCCTTCCCTGTCTGTGCTAGGGAGTGTTTTCAAACCCCTCTTTCGTTCGATCAGGCCAGCCACACCAAGGCGGAGGCCAGGTGAAGGAACGCGAGGAAATTCCGTGCGAGTTT
>JAYTOL010000056.1:0-19300 GCA_043747815.1 Deltaproteobacteria bacterium | reverse complement strand
ACCCCCGAAGATCTCGGCCATCTGCTATGTCGGCCTGCGCTTCCGGTCCTCACCGTAGCAACTACGGTTCCGGTCCGGTTCTCGTCCGACTACGCATCTGGCTCGAGCTTTTCGGGTGTTCGAGAGGCGAGTTCAGCAGGCCTCGCTGGGAGAGATTTTACTGAGTATTCGGAGGGTGGCCCGAATGCGTCTCGGCGATATGCTCAGTCGCCAAAAAGGGGGGGCGGACGCGGGCTTCGGCTAACGCACCACGACGGGCGGGCGCCTCGGGATGACGAACTCGTCGAACGCCGGCGTGAGGTTGCTAGTCTGGATCGGCGCGAGCCCCGGCGGGTCGGCGTCGGGGTCGACGATCTCGAAGCCCTGGTTCCACAGGTACATGGCGGGATAGGACTGAACCTCGCCGCTCGGCAGCTGCACCATGGTGGCCAGATACAGCTGCGAAGCCGGCGCCTGCGCCTGCTGGAGCTTAAACGGGGACTGCCGCGTCGAGGAGAAGAGCAGGAAGTAGTAGCGCTTGCCGGCGTGTGCGCTGTTTTCCGGACCGAGGCGCACCGTCGGCGACCACTTGGGCCAGCTGTTGGTCACGCCGGGGCTCGACTCACCGCTGCACATCGGCGGGTCGTTGGCCGCGAGCCGCGTGGCCTCGCCGCCCGCCGCGGGCACGACGTAGATCTCACCCTGCGGGTGGTAATAGATCTTGCCCTGCCCCTGTTGCACGCGGTTGAACGCGATGAAGCGATCGTCGGCGGAGTAGTCCGGATAATACTCGGCAACGCCCGGCGTGCTCGCGCCGTTGACGGGCGTGGCCTGCCCGCCGACGCCGCCGGCGTACGGGACCGTGTAGATGTCGACTTGGTTGGCGTTGTCGCCGACGTGGCCATCCTTCGTGCTGTCCGTGGACGTGTACGCGATCGTCGCGCCGTCATGGCTCCAGTCCGGCGTCACGGCGCCGCGCGCGTCGCCCGTGCGAGCCATGACCCCCCAGCCCACGTTGCGCGCGCCGAGCATGGCCGTGCCCACTTCCTTGTCGTCATCCACGCCGTCGAGCGCGGGCACGACACCTTGCGCCGCCATGTCGATCCAGACCAAGGCGTCTTGATTCGTCTGGTTGTTGATCCGCGTGAAGCCCATGTCCCGCTGGGGCTCGTTCGGGTTCGGCACGAAGGCGGCATCCATCGCGGGGCGCGGCCCCGCGGAGGTGATCACGGTCCGCTCGCCGAGGGCCCAATCGGCGCGCGACGTCGTGGACACACCCAGCCAGGGCATCTGCAGGAGCAAGGCGCCGAAGGGCGTGATGTCTGCTGGGCGCCCGCCGCCGCCCTCGGTGATGTTCGTCACCGCGAGGTTCCAGGGCCAATGATCGCTGGTGATGACTGCTTTGCCGTCGCCCGTGGAGGTGTGGCAGCCGACGCAGCGCGCTTGGCCCTTCGGAGTGCCGTACTCTTCCCGCTTGATCTGACCGTTGTCGCCCAGCATCGTTTCCTTGACGTCACCGGGGCGGAGCGCAGTGATCACCGCTTCTTCCCCGACGCTAAACGCCAGGAGGCGCGTCGTGGTCAAGCCGGGCTGGTCCGTCGTCGCGCCCCAGTAGATCATACTGCCGCCGGCCTGCACCGGCGCGATGCGAAAGCTCACCTTGCTCTCGCTGGGAGCGGCGCCATTGGCGCTCGTGCGCACCGTGACGCTGATGTCCTCCTCGAACACGTTGGCGCGCATGCCGTTCCACACTTCGGGCGGCATGAGCCAGGGGTTCTGCGTGGTGTAGACGACGAGGTCGTTGGCTTCGCGCGGCGTGTCGAACGTGATCTGATGCACGGCGCCTGCCGCCGCGCCCGGGGTCGTGAAGCGCACGCGCGGCCGCAACATGTTGGCGGGGATCAGCATCCCGTCGCGGGGCTCGATGATGCAGGGCCCGGCGCCGGTGGCCGGGCGCTCGAAGAGGGCTGCCGCTGCCTGGCCCAGGCCGTCCTCGAACAGGGGCTGCGCCGGAAAGTCCGGGCACGACTCGCAGGCGGGGATGCCGGTGAAATCGGCGTCGATGCCAGGCCCGCGCACGGCGGCCTCACCGAAGTTTACCCCCGGGGGGGGGAGCTGGTCGCCCGAGCCAAAATTAGCGCTCTGCGCAGGCGCGTTGCTCGAGCTGCCTGCACCTCCGACCGTCGCCCCGCCGGTATCGGTGCCGCCCGCAGAGCAGCCCAGGCCCAGGCAGCAGGCCCCGAGCGACAGCCAGGCCGGCGCGGCCCGTAGCGAAACCGTACCCATCACGACAAATCTCTTCATGGCGCGTTCTCTTTGCCTTTGGCGCACCGCGCTCGAGGCTCAGTCTAAACCGTAGCGCCTGCGGACCGGTGAAACCAGCTGCACTCGCCCGAGCCAGCATGATCTCGCGGGCCGCACCCGCAGATCGCACTCCTCTGCGTCCGACGTCGCAACGCTGAAATCAGGGAGCTGTGGGGGCTCTGCTTGGGGAGCGGCGCGCTCGGGCGGCCAGCGCCGCTCCCGATGCAACACCGATGCAACACTGTCGCGCGCGCTCCCGCGCGCGTCGTGTACGAGCGCTGGAGCGAGCTCGGCGCCTCGAGCTCGCGTCAGAGGAACGCTGTCCAGGACCCTCGACGCGCGGCCCTGCTCCGACGAGGCCGCGCTCGGCGCGTCCGCGCTCACGCGGCGCCCACGGCGCGTCTCGCGTGCGCTGGCACCCGCCAGCCATGAACCCGACAATCAACCGTTTGTGCTGGATTGTTACGTTGGAAGCCACCCCGCGACCCTGCCCTGCCAAACAAAAATGAGGGCTAATTTCGCCGCGAACTTTCCGGCAGCAACGCCAATGGCCGCTCTCCAGCGTATCGAGACGACGCGCTTGGTTTTCGGGCTAGCCAGATTTTATCAACATCACTGACGCCGCTCGAGCTCGGCGGGGTTCTGGCGACAAGCTGTTATCAGCATCAAATCACCAGCGTTTTCGCGACATGCGAGCGCGTTCCGGCGCTCGCTGACGAGCCTTACATAGCGGCGCTCATGCATGAGCACCGCTCGAACTATTAGCCGGTTCACCTGGCGCTGCACCTGCGCCCCGGCGCCGCATGAGCGCGTGAGGAGCGCTTTCGATCAAAAGCAACGAGGGTAAATTGCACGATTTCAGGTTATCGTCGCACGCGGCACGGGGTTCGGGGCGGCGTCCCGCAGCGTTCCTCCGGGTCCTTACTTGGTCGTTGCCGTTTCTGCGGCCCAACACTCCACCCAGGGATCAAACACGTGAAGTCAGCACCAGCCCCACTCGACCGGTCGATTCACCTCTCCCGCGGCGGACGCTTCGAGGTAACGCAATGACAGACACCGCGAGAGATGATCGTCCCCACGAAAACGGCGCGCACGTCAGCGCGACCGCGCATCGTGGCAGCACGATAACCAACGTCGCGAGCGCCGCGGCCGTCGTCCTACCGAGCCATGGCATCCCGAACAGTGGCATCCCGAGCCATGGCATCCCGAATGGTGGCGAGCCGGAGAGCGGTATCCATCAAGCCATGAACCGACCTCTGCGCGCGCCGGCCCCCCCCGTGCCGACCGAGGCGCCGCCGATCGGTGAATTGTTACTGCTCAGTGTCACGGAAACCCAGGTGCCCGCGGGCTGGAGCGCGCCGGAGGAAGAGCTGCAGAACAATGAGCTCACCGTCATCGTGCGCGGCAGTCAAGGCACGACGCGGGACGAGGGCGAGGCCCTCTCGGGTCCGGTCGAGGCGGTTCTGTTCAAGGCAGGCGTACGGCGCAGGGAGCGCAACGCCGGTGAGGTCGACCTGCACCGCTTGCGCATCACCTTCCACTGGCGGACCGCGCCGATCGCGCTGCCTGAAACGGTGCAGGACACCTGCGGGCGCCTGCACGAGATCGCCTCGTGGCTGGTCGCCGAGCGCGACGCGCAATTTCCAAACGTCAGCGACTACCGCCAGGGCCTGTTACGTGCGCTGGTCGGTGAATACTTGCGCCTGAGCGTGGTCGCGGCGAGCCGTATCGAGGAAAAGACGCGCACGTATATGCTCCGGCACCTGGGCGAGCCCATCACGCTCGAGGACCTGGCCACCAACATCGGCATGAGCCGGTATTACTTCTGCCGCGTCTACAAAGAGGTGGCGGGTCACACGCCGATGGAGCACCTCCGGGCCTTGCGCCTGGAGCGCGCCAAGGATCTGATCCGCTCGACAGCCCTCCCGCTCAAGGCCATCGCTCCCGAGGTCGGCTTCGGCAGCGCGCAGCACTTGTGTCGCTTGCTGCACGATCGCTTCGGCGTTGGGGTGCGAGAGCTGCGCGGTGCCGGTACGCTCGAGTCGCGCGGGGTCGTCTCTGACCGTTCTGACCGCCGCGACCCTGACGAAGTATCCTGACCGCCGGCTCCGCCGCCGGCTCGAACGGGTTGGCGGCTCTCGTTGACCCGGGGCTGCCGCTCGCGCTCCACGCCGCTCGGCGAACGCCGGCGATCGAGCGGTGCCGCCCCCGCGACCGTCGGCAGCGCTGCCTTCCCAAAGGCCGAGGTGCGCCCAAGGCTGCGGAATTCGTTCACTAATTAAACGCCCCGAGGCTCAGCCCTCGGGCAGACGCGTGGGCCTCTCCCCGACGCGCGAGCTTCGGTCTCGGTCGCTGTGCCAACCTAGCCGGTGGATTTCCAGCAAATCCGAGTCCGTAACTGATATTTGGCCCGCGGTAACCGTATCTTATCCGCGCAAGCGAACATGAACGCACCCATCACCACCCAGCTGTCCCATCTCCGGCAACTCGAGGCGGAAAGCATCCACATCATTCGGGAAGTCGCGGCCGAGTTCGAGAACCCGGTGATGATGTATTCCATCGGGAAGGATTCGTCGGTGATGGCCCGGCTGGCGCTCAAGGCTTTCCACCCCGCCAAGCCCCCGTTCCCTTTTCTGCACATCGACACGACCTGGAAGTTCCGGGAGATGATCGAGTTCCGCGACCAGTTCGCCAAGGACAACGGCATCGAGCTGATCGTCCACACGAACCAAGACGGCGTGCGCGAAGGCATCAACCCCTTTGACCACGGCAGCCAAAAATACACGCACATCATGAAGACGCAGGCGCTGCTCCAGGCGCTGACCAAAGGGGGCTTCGACGCGGCGTTCGGCGGTGCTCGCCGCGATGAAGAGCGTTCGCGCGCCAAGGAGCGCATCTACTCTTTCCGCGACCGCTTCGGGCAATGGGACCCGAAGAACCAGCGCCCGGAGCTGTGGAACCTGTACAACGCCAAGGTCAACAAGGGGGAGAGCATCCGCGTCTTCCCGCTCTCGAACTGGACCGAGCTCGACGTGTGGCTGTATGTCCATCTGGAGAACATCCCGATCGTCCCGCTGTATTTTGCCAAGCCGCGGCCCGTGGTGAAGCGCGACGGCGCCTGGCTGATGGTAGACGACGAGCGCTTGCCGCTCGAGCCGGGTGAAAAACCCGTCCAGAAGACCGTCCGCTTTCGCACGCTCGGCTGTTACCCGCTCACGGGCGCCGACATCTCCAATGCGCAGACCTTACCAGAGATCATCAGCGAGATGCTCCTGACGCGCCACTCCGAGCGCTCCGGGCGCCTGATCGATCACGACGAAGACGCTTCGATGGAGACCAAGAAGCGCGAGGGTTACTTCTAAATGACCAACGTCTCGAGCATCGACATCGAAGAGCAGCTGCGGCGGCATCAACAGAAGGAGCTGCTTCGCTTGGTGGTCGTCGGCTCGGTCGATGACGGCAAGTCCACGCTGATAGGGCGCCTGCTGCACGACACGGGCGGCGTGTATGACGACCAGCTCTCGGCCGTCAAAAAGGCGTCGAACCAGGCGGGCATGGCGATCGATTTCTCGCTCTTCACCGACGGTCTGAAGGCGGAGCGGGAGCAAGGCATCACCATCGACGTCGCCTACCGCTACTGCGCGACCGAGCGGCGCAAGTTCATCATCGCCGACACACCAGGGCACATCCAGTACACGCGCAACATGGCCACGGGCGCGTCCACGGCCAACGTGGCGATGATCCTGATCGACGCGCGGCTCGGCGTGCTCACGCAATCGCGAAGGCACGCCTACATCGCCTCCTTGCTCGGCATCCCGCACCTGCTCGTCGCCGTCAACAAGATGGATCTGGTGAGCTGGAGCCGCGAGACCTACGAGCGCATCACCGGCGAGTTTCGGCGCTTCTCCGCACAGCTGGATTTCAAGGACGTGAGCTTCGTGCCCGTGAGCGCGCTGCGCGGGGACAACATCGTCGAGCGGAGCCTGGAAGCGCCCTGGTACGACGGCCCGAGCGTGCTGTCGTTCCTGGAAACGGTCCCCATCTCGGGCGATCGCAACCTGGACGACTTCCGCTACCCGGTGCAGTACGTGCTCCGGCCCCACCTGAATTACCGCGGGTTTGCTGGCGAAATTGCCTCGGGGCAGGTGCGGACCGGGGATCCCATCCTGGTCTTGCCGTCGCGGCAGCGGACGCGGGTGGCGAGCATCGACACCTTCGAGGGCTCGCTCGAGAGCGCGGCCTCACCGCTCAGCGTGACGCTCACGCTGACCGACGAGGTCGACGTCAGCCGCGGTGACATGCTGGTCTTCCCCGACCAGGTGCCCGTGGTGGATCGGCGCTTCGAGGCCACCCTGGTCTGGATGAACCAACGCCCGCTCGACGTTCACAAGTCGTACTTGCTCAAGCACACGACGCAGCTCTTGCGGGTGGAGGTGGAGAAGGTGCTGCACCGCACGAACCTCGACACGCTGCTGCCGGAGCCTTGTGAGACCCTGGAGCTCAACGACATCGGCACGGTGCGGGTGAGCTGTCACCGGCCGCTGTATTTCGATGCGTACCGGAAGAACCGGCGCACCGGCGCGTTCGTGTTGATCGATTCACTCAGCAACGGCACGGTCGCGGCCGGAGTAATTCTGGGCGCAGCCACTGCCTCGGCGAGCTCCGACGCAACGCGCCTGGGTGACCACAGCATGGTCAGCCCGCACGAGCGCCAGGAGCGGCTCGGCCAGCGCGGCGCCGTGGTCCTGCTCACGGGTCTGCCCGGCGCGGGCAAGACGGAGCTCGCCTACGCCGTGGAGCGGCTGCTCTTCGATCGAGGCCGCTTGGGCCTGGTCGTGGATCCGGCAGACCCCTTGTCACTCGAAAATCCCGAGCTCTCCGCACACCCGGAGGAGCCCTCGCAGGCCGCTCTCGAGCTAGCCCGGCGCGCGGCGGACCTGGGGCTCGTCGTGCTCTTGCCGTTTGCCGCCCCGCGCCGCGAGCAGCGTGTCCGCTGGCAGGCTACCGTTGGTGCCGAGCAGTGGATCGAGGTCGCCGTCGGGACTCCGATCGAGGCGTGCAGAGAGCGCGCGGCGGCCTTCTACGCTCGCCATCCCACGCCCAGCTACGAAACGCCGAGCGACCCGGCCGCCGTCGTCGACACGAGCCGCGACCGCAGCGAAAGCGCGGCCGCCGTCATCGTCGAGCTGCTCGAGCGGCGCGGCTTGCTGAGCGCGCCGTGAGGCCCGGCCTTTCGTAGTGGCGAGACCGGTGTTAGCCTCCCGCCCGAAAATGATGAACTGTAACTGTCGCGGGGTTCGCCGGATCGGCGTCGGCCTGCTGATCGCGGCCCTCTCTGGCTGCGGATACTCGGAAGACGAATGGCAGGCGCAGCTCGCCAAGTATTCGGAGCTCGACTCGCAGCACAAGCGGGAAGAGGCGGAGCTCGCGCAGACGCGCGCGGAGCTGCTCGAGACCCAGTCCCGCGCGACCACCCTGTCGGACGAGCTCACCAAGATGGGAGTGGACGTCGAGACGCTGTCGGCCAAGCTGCTCGCCGAAGGCACGGAGAAGGAGCGCCTGGTCGCCGACGTCGACGAGCTCAAGCGGGCCGTCACGGAGTACCAGGCACGCGCCGCCCAGCTCGAACGCATCCGCAGCCGCTTCGAGGTGCTGCGAGGCAAGCTGCAGAAGCTCACGAAGATGGGCTTGAAGGTCGAGGTGCGCCACAACCGTATGGTGATCTCGCTGCCGGGTGACGTGTTGTTCCCGTCCGGTAAGGATCAGCTGCGCGACGGCGGCAAAGACGTGCTGATGGCGGTCGCCGACGTGATCCGCACCGATGCGCAGCTCGCCGAGCGTTTTTTCCAGGTGGCGGGCCACACCGACGCGCAGCCGCTGAAGGGGGGCCAGTTCAAAGACAACTGGGGCCTATCCGCGATGCGCGCGCGCACCGTGCTCGTGTTTTTGATTTCGCCCGTGGGCACGAAGGACGGCGGGGGCGGGCTCGATCCGACCCGGCTGCACGCCGCCGGGTACGGGGACACGGATCCGGTAGCGGGTAACGAGACGCCAGCGGAACGGGAAAAGAACCGGCGCGTCGAGCTGGTGCTGATGCCGAACATCGAGGAGATGTTGGATCTCAAGTCGCTGATCTGAACCCAAGCTCGGCCCCCGCTGAGTGCTGAGCGCCGGCCTCGTCCAGCACTTAGAAACGCTCTCGAGCTTGACGAGTAGTCGGATCGCACCATACTAGTCAGTATGGAGAGCTCAGGTCGCTCCGTGCCCCTTTCTTCGGCAAAAGCCAAGCTTTCCGAGCTGGTACGGGCCGTCCGGCAGACCGGTGAGGCGATGGTGATCACCGTCGATGGAGCCCCTGCCGCGCTCATCGCCCCGGTGGAGGGCCCGCTCCGCGACTTGACCGCCAGCGAGGTGGCGACGGTGCGCTCGCTGATGTGGGCGATCGCTCGCATCCCTCGCGCCAGCGACCCGTTCGACGCGCTGCAGCTCGTGAAGGTGGGGCGGCGATGAGCGACATCGTGCTCGACGCATCCGTGTTTTTGGCCGCGATATCTCCGCACGAGGTCCACCATCAGGCGGCGCGGGCCCTGTACGACACGGCGCCCGAGGACCGGCCGTTCCTGGTCCCCGCGCTGTTCCGCACGGAAGTGCTCGCCGCTCTGGCGCAGCGCCGCGAAAACGAGGAATTCATGGACACGGTCGACGTGCTGGTGTCAGGGCCGCGCTTCCACTCCGTCGCCATCGACTCCGCGCTCATCGAACGCGCCAGTCAGGTTGCGCGCGCCGCACATCTGCGGGCCTACGACGCCGTCTACGCGGCGCTGGCGCTGGACCGCGGCGCGCAGCTCATGACCTTGGACGGCGAGGTTCGCTCCCGCCTGCTCGGCGCCTTCCCCGATATTCTGCTCGCCTCGCCACCAGCGCCGGCGTGAGGCGACGCGGTGATGAGCTCGCCGTGAGCCGACGCCCGGCCACTGGCCAACGCTCAGGGCGTGGGAACGGGACCGGCGGCGGCAGGTGAGCCCGGCCGAGGGCCACTGTGTGGATCGGTCCCGTGAGGGCTGACGGGGCGCTCGGGACCGGAGACTTCCCGGATTGAAATCGGCGATACGATGTCTTCGGGCGCCACGGGCGCGTCCATCTCGCCCGCGTAGGGGGTGCGAGCCATGACGTACCAGCGCCCTTCCTCCTGCGCGAGCCGCATCGCGACGCGATCGACGTGTTTCCCGTCGATCTCGCTCTCGGCGCGCACCGTCGCCGCCGCGGGGCCGCGGCTCAACACCACCACGCGGCTGAAGATCTTCGCGCTCTGCGCCCGGCGCTGCTCGCACGGCGGGGGGTCGCTTTTGCAACGCGCGTCAGCGGCCAAGAGGTCCCGTGCCGCCTCGGCCTTCGCGAGCTCGGCGGCTTCGGCGTAGCGACTGGTGGCGGCACGCTGCTGGAGCTCGAGCGCGGCCCCCTTGGGGGTCTTGGCCAGCACGTCCGTAGGCAGATCGAGCGGCTGCCGCACGGGGCTCTCGCGCTGATTACACGCGATCTTGGCCCCTGCCCAGGGCAAGAAGGTGGCGATGAAGATCACCCCGAGCAGACGCAGCGTGAGGGGCGTGGGTGAGTTCAGTTGCCGCTCGTTCTCGATCACGTCGACCCCGGTGGCGGGCACCGACGCAGCGGGGCCCGCGGCAGCGCCCGGCGCGGCGAGTTCGTTCTTTGGCTCGGGGGGCGGCTCGGCCGGCATTCCGCGAGGTTGTACACCAGGGCTCCGAGATGGCAAGTTGCGTAGCCGTGCCTGCGTTCGAACCCCAGCCCGGCGCCAGCGGGCCAATGAGCTCGTCGGCGCGTGCGGGCGGGGGAGCCGGCGACGCGCTGCTGGATGCACGGCGACGCCTGGCCCGGCTGCGCGTCGCCCAGCAAGCGCTCGAGCAGTGCCTCGGCGCGCGCAGCGCGGTGTGGCTGGCGCGGGCAGCGGCACTCGGCTTTGCCATCGCGGCCTTCTATGCCGCCCGTCCGCTGCCCGAGACCCACGGCGCGCTCGTGCACTTGGCGCTGGTCACCTTCTCCTGGTGCGCGGGGCTCGCGGCGCTCTCCGCTGCGGGTCCTGCTCCAGCGCGGCTGCTCGAAGCGGGGCGCGGGCTGCTGTTGAACCGCGGCGTGCCACTCTCCGCGGTGCGAGCAGAGCAACCGCTGGCGCTCAGCCTGTGGGTCTTGCGACGCATCGGTGTGCTCGCGCTGCTGATCATTTCGCTGGCGCTGGTGGCCACACCCGAGCCGTTGCACGCCGCGCATCTGCTCGGGCTCGGCCTCGGAGCGCTGATTTATTTGGGCGCTCTCGGGCTCGGCCTCGGCCTGCTCGCGCAGCTCTGCCATGTCGTCGGCGCAGCGCACGGCCAAGCGCTGCTGCTCGGGGTGGTCTTGATTCCGGAGCTGCTCTCGCCGGCATGGCCGGGCTTGCCGACGCTGGCTTCGAGCTACGCGGGCGTGCTGGATGCGTGCTTGCAGATCGGCCTCGGCCGATGAGCGAGCTCGTGCTCGAGCGCGTGTGGAGCCCACCGCTGAAGAACGTGTCCGTGCAGCTCGGGATCGGGCTGCACGTGGTGCTGGGCCACGAGCTGGACGGGACGGGTGACTTGGTCGAGCTCGTTGCGGGGCTCCAGCGTCCGCGCCGCGGTGTGGTCAGTTTGGACGGGCACGCGCAGAGCGCATCGCCCGCCGGGCGGAGGCGCATCGCCGCTCTGCTCGCGAGCGAAGCCGTGAGCGGCACCGGCGACGTGCGCCGTTGGCTGACCGAGATCGCCGAGCTGCGCGGCTTTGCGGCGGCGCGCGCGCTCGAGCTCCTGCCCGCCGAGCTCGAGCCGGGGCGAACGCTCGTCTCACTCACGAGCTCCGAGCGGCGCAAGCTCGCGCTGTGCCTGGCTCTGGGTCAGGACGATCCGGCGCTCGTGGCCTTGCACGAGCCCCTGGCCGCGAGCCCCTCCGGGTCCACCGCAGGCGTGCTCGCGCGCATCCATGAGCTCAGCGCCTCGGCAGTCGTCGTGATCGCCACGGCCTCGATCGCAGACGCGCGCCGCTTGGGTGGAACACTGTACGTGCTGGAGCGCGGCGTGCTCGCGCGCAAGCTCCCGCATGCCTGGCCCGCCGCCGTCACTCCGGGTCTCGACGTCTTTTTGTGGGTTGACTCTCAGGCACCACGCGCGCTGCTCGCCGAGCTCGCTGGGCAGCCTGACGTGCTCGAGGCGCGCTATGACGAGCGCCAGGGCGGGCGCTTGATGCTGCGCGGCGCCGATCTGGAACGGCTCGCTCTCGCCGTCGCGCGCGCGGCCGTCAGCGCCGAGGTCGAGGTGCGCGCGCTGCGCGTCGGTGCTCCGGATCTGGAGGCAGCACATGGCGCGTCGGCGGGCATCGCGCACGCCGCCTATCGCGCCGCGCAAGGCAACCGCCGCGGCGGCCCCGCTGCCGTGCGCGGGAGCGGCCACGTCAGCCGCGCGGCAGGCAGCTCTCCAGGCAACGCGGCGGGCGAACGGGACAAGCCGACATGAACGGCGATTTTCGGCACGGCTTTCGCGACGCCCGGGTGACCCTCGGCTGGGTCTGGCCGGTGACCTCCGCGGTTGCGGCGCTGCTCGCGGTCGCGGCCATCGGTGTGCTCGAGGCTCAGGCCATCGGCTCGCCGAGCCGCGGTCGAAATAACCAGCTGCACCTCCTACAAGGCGTCGCCTTTGGTCTGGTGGTGCCGCTGTTTGCGATCGCGCTGAGCACGCGCCTCGGTGGCCGCCTCGACGAGCTGATGCGCGTGGCCTGGGCACGCTACGGTGGCGATCGGCGCAGCTACGCGCTCGGGCGCCAAACCTGGCCCATGCTGCTCCTTTCGGTGACGGGCGCTCTGGCGGGCGCGCTCGCGCTCGGCTTGGGCCGAGCCAGCACCGACCCCCGCCTGGAGCTGCCGTTGAACGTGGCGAGCCTGTGGGCTGTCCTCGGCATCGCCGGCTTGGCCGCCCTCTGCTACGTCGCGTGTCTCGGGCTCGCCACGCTGTACGCAGGCAGCCTGGGGCGCGCGCTGTTCGTGCTCGCGGATTGGCTGCTCGGATCCGGCCAGAGCGCATTGGCTCTGCCATTCCCCCGCTCGCACGTGCGCTCACTGCTCGGCGGCAGCCCCGTGCTCGGCATGAACGAGCTCCAGGCGGCGCTGTGCCTGGTAGCGCTGACACTCGCCTGTACGCTGCTCTACGCCCGGCGCGTGCCGCGTTGACGGGGGCGCGGGCACGTTCAGCCGCTCGTCGCCGTGCGTTGCGAGCCCGCGAACACGCTGGTCCTATTCCACGCTGTTACACGCGCAGGACGATCAAGGGCTTGGCAACGCAGGATGGCCAAACTCGAATACGCGCAATTGCGCGATCCGAAGCTCACGGCGCTCGAGCGCCTGTGCGGAAGGTCCGGTGTGCGCGGGCGACCCTCATTGCTGGCACCCGCACACGACGCGCGCGAGCCCCAGTTGGCTCGATGGAGCGAAGTCCGGATTGACGAGCCAATACGGGTCACGTTGTCCGCCAAACATATGACAACCGACTCCCGCGCCATCCAGTCGGTTGCCCTCCTCGGCGGGCGCAGCCTCGCCAAGCGCCTGCAGAATCGCGCTGCATTCCACGGCGCTGCCCCCTTGAAGCGCAGTCCCTACGCGCGACGTCGCCGCCTCTGTGTATCCGCCGTGCGAGGCGCAAGTCTGATTGCAACTCGCTCCCAGCGCGCCAACGTACCAGCAGATCCCGAACAGCCTGACGCCTGCACAGGGGGGCTCGGCGTCTCCGGGAGCCACGCCGCCGGCGTCCAAGCTCTCGCCCGCGTCGAGCGGCGTGGGAGTGGGCGGATCTGCGTCCACCGCTCCCGCCTCGGGAGCGAGCGAGCCCAAAGCAGGCGGATCGATGAGCAACTCTGAAGGCGCCGGACGATCCTCGCCGAGGGCGTCCGCAGGATTCGTTTGGGATCCGACCGTGTCGTCGAGCTCACGCGCGCTGGCACCAGGTGCGCCCGCATCGTCATCTTGGCGCAGCGACGCCGGGTCGACCCAGCGCGGATGCGGAGGTATGCCGAGCAGATCTGCGCAGGCCACGGCCGCGAGCCCGCAACCAGCACATGCCCAGCGAAATGAACTCCGCACTCAACCTTCTGACGGCAGGGGCAGCAACCCGCCCAAGGGCTCGTTTCGGTTACTCCGCAGGGGCCACATGAACTGACCTTGTCCCAATAGCCCCGTCCGGACCCGGGCTGCTGCAAGCGGCGCTTCAACCCGAGATGAACATGCCCGCCGGAGGCAGATCGATGCGCACGACGGAACGGCCGTAGTCGTTCGTGAACGTGAGGGAAACGCGGTCTAGCCGAGTGTCCGATGGTGGCGGCTCGAATCAATGCTGTAGAAATCGAGAGATGCTGATCACGCAGAGTGCGATGGCCGAGAGAACCTGCAAGCTCACGAAAACGCGCTTGGCCCGGCCGGAGTCCGTGCGCAATGCCGCAGCGAGGAAAACCAAGCTGAGGCAGAGCAAGAGAGCTGCGAGCCATTGGGAGCGAATCCACGGGGACCGCTCGCCAGGGTGGTCCCAGAACTGGATCGGGACGTTCAGCGCCGCGATCGCCACCGCGACCCATGGCAAAACACGCGCGCGCGTCGGCGTCGAAGCAATGGTTTTCGTCGGCACGGTGTGTAGACTGCAGTCGGGTTGCATCGAGCGCAAGCCGTCGAAGCTCAGACGCAACGGAACGGGGATGTCGCAGCGAATTCGTCCGGTGAAGCTCGCGGCATCCCCACGTGCTCGGACGTACTCATCTTGAACTCGACCGATCCATCCCGGTCGGGCTGCATTCTGGCGGCGCCCGATTCCTCACCGTCGAACGTCGCGCTCAGAAGGGCTACACGCTGGTCCCAGGTGTCAGCGCACGTTGCCGCTGGCCTGCGGCTCCGACGCCGCCTCAGCCAAGGCTCTGCGCCAGGCTCACCTCCCGACGCCGTGCTTTCCCCGACGGGCCAATTGATGCATGCGGAAGGCGCCGCCAAGCACCGCGACGCGCGCGCCTTCTTGCGCCACGCAGCGCTGGCCACAGAGCGAGCGCGTGGAGCGTTGCGCAACGCAGATCCCGACCAGGCCCTACAGCTCTGGCGCGGCCTGGTCGACGGGCGGTGGTCACTCATCGAGCAGTTTAGCAGCGACGGGCGACGCTTCCTCGTGGCCCACCTGGTTTAGGCGCTGCGAGGCGCGTGTTCCCAAGTCTCGGCGTTGTGGCGGCTCTGGGGGGCGGCTGTCTGCAGTCAGGAATCGTGGGCGTCGCCGTTGTCATGGATCGTGGGGCGAGGGCGCGGTGACGTCATGGATCCTCCGGCCACGTCAACACGCGCAACCCTTCCCGACGCGCAGCTTCAGCCAGCCGCCGATCGAGCGCGACCAGCGGAACCGACGAGACGTCCGACTCCGCTAGCAGCAATGCGACCCCGAGCTGCGCCGCATCCGCCGCTCGCAGAGGATACCGCCCAAGCAACGGCAACGCTCTCGACCGCACCGCGATCACATCCGAGACCTCGTGCGCCGTCTGCATCAACTTTTCACAAGTATCAATGGCCGAGGCGCGCCGACGCCCGTTCAAATGACCCTCGCGAGCCCGACGCTCGATCGCTGAAACGACCTCCAGCCGCGTCAATGCCCAGACCGCGATGGACCCATCTTCCGCCAACCAGGCACGGACGAGCTCACTCCCTGCCTCCTCGATCAAAAGCGGGATGATGGCCGATGCATCCCAGAATCTCAAAATCGGTCCTCGCGATCCTCGAGCAGCGCGCCGAGCACGCTCGGCCCAGGCAGCTTCAACGGCTCTTGCTCGAGGACCCAACGCGCATCCCCCGTCCCACGCCGAAGCATCCCCGACCGCTCGAGCCGAGACAGCTTTTCGTTCTCCTCCTTTTTGCCCCTCGCCCTACCCGCTTCGACCCCCACCAGCCGCGCAATGGGAACGCCGCGCTCCAGCACTTGTAGCTCGCTCCCCCGCTGCACCATATCGAGATAACGCGACAGGTTCGCCTTCAACTCGGTAACGGAAACGGTCTTCATCTGACTATTATAGTCAGTTCCACGTGTACCATCAAGTCATCTTATCCTGACAGCGATGGCGAGCCCATCGCGTGTTTGACATCACTGATAGCAATGCTATCATTGATTGCAAGTGGCTAGCATCACGATTAGGAAGCTCGATCCCGAGACGAAGGAGCGCCTGCGTGTCCGAGCCGCGCAGCGGCGGCGGTCCATGGAGGACGAGGCCCGTCACATCTTGCGTGAGGCGTTGGCGCGAGAGGATCTCGGGCACACCAATCTTGCAGAAAGCATCAGAGCGCGCTTCGAGCCAATCGGCGGCGTTGATCTAAAAGTGGCTCCTCGCGAGCCCATGCGTGACCCGCCCGAGCTCAACAAGTGATCGTGCTCGATACAAATGTGGTCTCTGAGCTGATGAAGCGGACGCCGGCAGCCGGCGTCATTCGCTGGGTCGGCACGCAGCCTGCGGTCAGCCTGTTCACGACCACGGTCACTCAGGCCGAGATACTCCATGGAATCATGCTGCTCCCGAAAGGCCGCCGCCGCACGGGCTTGGACCGCGCTGCGACGGAGATGTTCGAGCAAGACTTTGCCGGTCGGACGTTGGCGTTCGGTAGCGATGCGGCGAGGATGTATGCACTCATCGCTTCAGAGCGCCGCAGCCTCGGACGGCCTATTTCGCAATTCGATGCTCAGGTGGCCGCGATCACCCGCTCGTCCGGAGCAGCGTTGGCAACGCGGAACGCGGCCGACTTTGATAATTGCGGCGTGGCCGTCATCGATCCTTGGTCAGCAGCGTGACCGGGCTGATTCGAGGCACCTCCGCACAATGGCATCGATTGAGCGGGATCGCTGCAGTAACATCGACGCATGTACCATCGACTATTTCAGCAATTCGAGAAATCCCTTGGCCAGCTCGACAAGTGGCTGGAGGCCGCCGGCGCGGTCGCCAAGGCCAAGTCCTTCGACCCGAACGTGTTCCTCGGCCTGCGTCTGGCCCCCGATCAGTTCGCGTTCGCGCGCCAGGTCCAGGCGGCGTGTGACACGGCCAAGCTCGCCGCTGCCCGCCTCACCGGTAAAGAGGCGCCCGCCCAACCCGATACCGAGCAGACGCTCGACGAGCTGCGCGCGCGCGTCAAGTCCACGGTCGGCTACCTACAAAGCCTGACTGCGCCTGACTTCGCAGGCGCGGCGGAGCGCAGCGTGACGCAACCGCGTTGGAAAGAGAAATCGATGACGGGCGCCGACTACTTCGTCGAGCACGCGCTGCCGAACTTCTTTTTCCACCTGACCCACGCCTACGCGATCCTGCGCCACAACGGCGTGAGCATCGGCAAAGGGGACTACCTCGGCGCCCTGACCATGCGCTGAGCATCGCGGTCCCATCTGGAAAACGCGACGACCCCCGAAGATCTCGGCCATCTGCTATGTCCCTCTGCGCTTCCGGTCCTCACCGTAGCAACTACGGTTCCGGTCCGGTTCTCGAGTGACTACGCATCTGGCTCGAGCTTTTCGGGTGTTCGGATGTAAGTGCCCAGAGCGTCCGAGCTCAGATTGACGTGCGGGGCCTTAGCGGCATTAGAAGCGCTTTCCATTGGGCTCAAAGTCTGCTCCATCTGGGTGTGGAAGGAGCATGACGAGCTGCGTCCATTCATCTCGGGTGCGGGAGGGTCCCGCTTGCGTTTGTTTGCCATCGCCGGGTGCTAGCCGGCGCGCGCTGGACCGTGAAGAGCGTGGTCCGCGGAAGGGGTACCAGTGCTCCCGGGATGGTCGCCGTCCAAGACCCTCCAGGTACTCGTCTTGGCTGCTTCGTTCCCGATCCCGTTGAATTGTATGGGGTCACCATGCCCTCCGAGCCAGAAGCGGTTGGGTGGCAAGCGCGCTAGGGACCATCCGACTCACTAGCAAGCCATCGGACCGTGCCCTCGACGTCCAGAAGGTACCTCTCGATGACCTCCAGGGCGAACACCTCCGGTAGGCAATCTTGAAACTTGGAGAGACGGTAGCCGGGCAAGCGGGCGAGCACCGCACGCCGTGTGTCGGGCTCGCTCCAGAAGGCAGCAGCCGTCATGCGTGTGATGGCTCTCCGAACGGATTCGTGACCGATGCCGTCCCCTTCGATCCGGAGTTGGAAGTTGTCCGCCACAACCTTCCAGCCCTCCAGCACTTCGAAGCCGTATTTCAGCGTGTGGTTCACGCGCCCGCCCGCGAACGTCCACCAGCGTGCGACCCCGCCGTCGATTTGCACTGCCGGTCCGAGACGTCGGAGGAGATCGCCGAGGTCTTCACGCTTCTCCGCGATGTGCTTGAAGCCGGCCTCGTCCAGATAGGGATAGCGGATGGTGTCCGTGAGCACCCGCTTCATCTGCTGGGCCACCTCGAAGCCGAGGTGCTGAGGGATATATCCCCCCCACGATGGCTTTCCGCCACGTGGAGCTTCTCGGACGACAACTTCGCGGTCCTCGTGACTCACGCGGTCCACGGTCCAGGCTCGGCCACCGAGAAGGAAGGAGCTCATTTGCTCGACGAGGCGATCGACGAAATCCTGCTCGAGAGAACCAACGTCGCGCTTCGCGTGGGTCACGACGCGATAGAGCAGCGGGCTCGAAAACACCGCGTAGAGTTCGAGAAAATTCTTCCTGCCGAATCGCTTTTCCGCCTTCTCACCCATCGAGAGAAGGCCCCCTGCTTCGAAGAGGAACTCTTCCTTCTTCATATGTTCGACGGCCGTGTCGAACTCGGCGCGCGAGATCGCGCGGAAGTCGGGGACACGGGTGAACTGTTCCCAGCACCGGTCGGCGCTGATGGCACCGAACTGAAGCGTCATGGCCAGGAGCTGGTGGACCAGGACGGGCCAACAGCGCTCCTGCCGAGCGACCCGTTCGACCCATCCCTCACGGGCCAACTCGATGAGCGCCACGGCTTGGAGCACGCCTTCGGGGTCTTCGCAAAGGAACGTCGTGTTTGCGGTGGTTCCCGACCGACGCCCCGTCCGCCCCATCCGCTGCATGAACGAGGATACCGTCGAAGGGGCGTTCGCCTGGAACACGGCATCGAGGTCGCCCACGTCGATTCCGAGTTCCAAGGTAGACGTGCAAACGATGCAGGCGTTCGTGCCGTGTGCAAATCTGTCCTCGGCCGCCGTTCGTTCCTCCAGCGACACCGAGGAGTGATGGACGAAAACGTCGACCGAGCGCCCTCTCATCCGCTCGGCCACGGTCTCCGTCAGCGATCTCGATTGGCAGAAAAAAAGGCTCTTCTTCCCGGCCGCCCGCGTGGCTGCTTCATTGGCAAGGCCCGTGACACTCTCGTAAAGCCCAACGGATAGGTCGCGTCTCGCGGGGTTCTTGGGTGGATCGACAACAACGCCCGCGCGACGGGAGGAACCCTTCAGCCATTCGAGGATCCAGTCTGGGTTGCCCACCGTCGCGGAGAGCCCGACACGCTGGATGTCGTTTTGGCTCGTGGGAGCGAGCCTTTCGATGACGGACATTAGGTGGGCGCCGCGATCGCTGCCCGCCAGCGCGTGAACCTCGTCAACAATGATCAGCCGGAGATCCTTGAAAAGTCGCTGCACGGGAGACCGCTGCGAGACCAACATGACTTCGAGCGACTCTGGGGTCGTCATGAGAATCTCGGCAGGGTCCTTTACGAAGCGTCGCTTTGCGCTGTCCCCCACGTCGCCGTGCCAGACGAACCGACGAAGTCCGACCATCTCCGTGAGCGTCCCGATCCGCTCCTCCTGGTTGTTCAACAGAGCTTTGATCGGCGCGATGTAGATGACGCCAACGCCATCCGGTTGCCGTTCCACGAGGCTGGCAAGCGCGGGAAATATCGACGCTTCGGTCTTGCCGCCTGCCGTCGGAGCCAGAACGACAGCGTTCTTGCCATCGAGGATTGCCTCCCCTGCGAGCTCTTGTACCGGGCGCAAGGCAGTCCATCCAAGGCGC
>JAYTOL010000055.1:0-24042 GCA_043747815.1 Deltaproteobacteria bacterium | reverse complement strand
CCGCCTTTGCCGCCTTTGCCGCCTTTGCCGCCTTTGCCGCCTTTGCCGCCTTTGCCGCCTTTGCCGCCTTTGCCGCCTTTGCCGCCTTTGCCGCGTTTTCGCTTTGGCGCGCTTTCACCAGCTTACGCACGAGCGCCGCCGGCAACGGCTTGGCCGCGTCGAAGCGGATCGCACCCTTGCTCGTCGCATAGGCTTCGAGCTCGCTCTCGAACGCGGCCACGACGGAGCCGCTCATCGGATAGTAGGCGCAGTGCTTCGCGCTCGCGCCGAAGCCTGCGAGCAAACCGCCCTGATCGCGAAAGGCCGGCAAGCCATAGCTGAAGCACTCTCGCGCCTGGGGCGCGGCGGCCCGAATTGCCTTACGCACCTTCTCGAGTGCGGTGCGCTGCTCGGCGGGAAGGAGCGCCAGGTAGGCGTCGGTCGTGGTGGGCTTGGCCATGCCGCCGCTATGCACCGGATGGAGAAGGGCTCGCAACCCATAGCCGCACGGCGGCCGATGACCTGGAGTAGGTGCGCCGCGGGCACCCGTAAATCCCACCCGGTCGTGGCTGAGCATCAGTTGCCCACCCCGCGTCATGCTCGGCGGCAACCGCCTGCGCGTGCCGCCGCCCGCTCCCAAGCGTCGCGCGCAGCGCGCGACGCGGGAGGGGCACGCAGGTAACGGTTCACCCGTCAGCGGCAGCGTCGATGGCACTGACGCCAAAGTCCTACTTGGCGCAGTGTGCCAGCGCCCCAGTCGCCTCCCGGCCTTCAAACCAGTCCGCTAACGCTGCCGACTTTCTGCCATCTCCGGCGCTCTCGAGGCTGTCCCCAGACTGTTTCGATTTGGCGCAGCGATTGCAGTCGCGCGACGCATGGTGAAACTGCATCGATCGTTGGGGCTGGGGGGTTTGCTCGGTTGCCTGCTGGGGAGCTGGGCGTGTGGCGATGACCCGAGGCCGACCCCGACGCCTTCCAACGGCACTGACCCACCCGCCGAGCCCACGCTGCCGGTCGGGCCCGGGGCGCTGCCGATGCAGCCTGCCCTGCCCCTAGGGCCCCTCCCGCCGGTCGGCGGCATCGACGAGCCGGTGACCGACGAGATCCTCGGTGACGGCGCCACCGACTTCGTGTCGAACGCACCGACCAGCGGTGCCAACAACGTGGACACCCTCTCCGGGGAGGCAGGTGGTCCGACGGCAACCGCGGCGGAGCAGCCGGGTAGCGCCGAGCGCGCGATCAGCGAAGCGGATATCCTGCAGCTCTCGGGCGATCGGCTGTATGCGCTCTCGCGCTTTAGCGGGCTGTCCGTCATCAACGTCGGAAACCCCGCCGCGCTGCGCCTCGAGGGCAGCTACCGGAGCGCCGCCGAGCCGTTCGAGATGTACGTCGAGGACGGCCTCGTGTACGCGATGTACAACAACTGGTCGGCGTATGGCTGCGACTCTCTAGGCGTCTGCGGTTGGCAGTCGGAGAGCCGCGTGCAGGCGCTCGACACGCGCGACCCCGCTAACATCCAGCGCATCGCCGATCTGAAAGTGCCGGGCACGATCGCTGATTCGCGGCGCGTCGGCGACGTGCTGTACCTGGCCACCGAACAGACGCTGGGCTGCTGGGGGTGTGAGTCGGAGTCGAACACCACCTTGACCTCGTTCGACTTGTCCCAGCCCGGCCAATTCACAGAGCTCGATCAACTGCGCCTGCCGTCGGCGGGCCAATTCGGCGGCGGTCGCAGCATCAGCGTCACCGACCAGCGCATCTATGTCGCCGGCTACGACTATGACCAGAGCTTCAACAGCCTGCCCGGCTCGGTGCAGGTGGTCGACATCTCCGATCCGGCAGGCGCGCTCGTCCTGGGTGCCCGCTTCGACGTGGCAGGTCCAATCCAGAGCCGCTGGCAGATGGACGAATTCGAGGGCGTGTTCCGCGTGATCAGCCAACCCGGCGGCTGGGGTACCGATCTCCCGCCGGTCGTCGAGACCTTCGAGGTCTTTTCCTCGGACGACATTGCTCGCGTGGGGTACCTGACGGTGTCCTTGCCGCGGGACAACGAGGTGCTGCAGAGCGCGCGCTTCGACGGCACCCGAGCCTACGCCATCACCGCGGAGCAGGTCGACCCGTTGTTCACCTTCGATCTGTCCGACCCCTTCGAGCCGCTGCAGCTGGGTGAGCTCGAGATGCCAGGCTCCGTGTACCACATGGAGCCGCGCGGCGATCGCGTGTTCGCGCTCGGCAACGACCCCCAGAACCCGGACGGCGCGCTACATGTCAGCCTGTTCGACGTCGAAGACCTGGCGAATCCGGTGCTGCTCAGCCGCGTGCCGTTTGGCGGTGACTTTGCCAGCTTCGCCGAGGGGCAGAACCAGATCCACAAGGCGTTCTCGATCCTGCCCGAGGCTGGGCTGATCCTGGTGCCGTTCAGCGGCGGCTCGCTCGATGAGCTCAGCTGTGAATACGACTACGGCAGCGGAATCCAGCTCGTCGATTTCACCGACGACACGCTCACGCCCCGCGGCGTGGCGCCCCAGGTCGGTGAAGCCCGCCGCGCCCTCTTGCATCGGGATCACCTGTTCGGCATCGGCGACAACGCCGTGCAGAGCTTCGATATCTCCGATCGCGACGCACCCGTGGAGACGGGCCAGCTCGACGTCGCTCGCAACGTGTCGACGGTGCGCGTGCTCGGCGATCATCTGCTGCGGTTTGGCAGCGACTGGGCGACGAATCAGACCATCCTCGACATGACGCCTATCGCTCAGGCCAGCGTGGCCGAGCCCCAGGCGGAGATCGACCTGTCTGCGCTGTTCGGCGCAGACGAACAGACGTGCAACGGCAGCGCCTCGTGGAGCGGCCAGGTCTTCACCCGCGGCGACCACGCCTACGTGCCGCGCTACACGTACGAGTTTGACCTGGAGACCGGCGAGAGCGAGCAGCGCCTCAAATTCTACATCGTGAACATCAGCGACCGAAACGCGCCGCGAGCGGTCGGTAGCTT
Source organism: Deltaproteobacteria bacterium (assembly GCA_043747815.1). Classification (GTDB taxonomy): domain Bacteria; phylum Myxococcota_A; class Polyangia; order Polyangiales; family Polyangiaceae; genus SZUA-265. Next base: position 21,071 of record JAYTOL010000055.1, on the reverse strand, counting down.
CGCCGTCGAGCCGGCGCGAGGCGAGACGCAGATCACCGGCATCCTCCAGACCGAAAACACGCTGCTCGTCGGTCGCTCTGAGGGCACGTACAGCTATGATCCCCTGGCAGGGGCGGTCACCGGCTCGCCGCGCTTTTACTACGATATCATCCAGCTCGGTAACCCGAGCGCACCGACTGTGGCGAGCCGCTTCGAGATGCCCGCGCAGGTCGCGGGCAACGGCTGGGGCAACTTCGCAGTGCTTGGCTGCTCGGTCGACGTGGGTTGGGGTTGGCACGGCGGCGGCAGGACTGCCGAGCTGACGGACGGTGATCAAGTCATTAGCCAGCACGCCCAGCCGGTGCCCGGCAAGCCCGGTCAGCTCAAGTATTACCTCGACCGCCTCGACGTGAGCGATCCGTTCCGGCCGATCTTGCTCCCCGGCATCAACATTCCGGGCACCCCAGTCCACTACAACGCCACCACGGGCGAGCTCGTGACGGTCGACTACGTGGAGACTCTGGAGCCAACGACGAGCCCCGAGTCCTGCGAGGCGCGCGGGTACTCTGCCTACTTCGATGCATCGCAGGGCGCCTGCCGCGTCGCGCGCCGCAGCATCAATGCGCTGCTGCTCCAGCCCGACCGCGCGATACGCACGGGACACCTCCAGCTCGATACAAAGCGCCGCACCGCCAACATCGCCGTCAGTGACAGCCGCATCTTCTACACGACCATGGACTTGCCGGTGGGCGTGCCCGGCGGTGGAATAGGTATTCTGGACGGCGCAGTATCGAGCGGGGAGGGGTCGAGCGGGGAGGGGTTGAGCGGTGTGGGGTCGAGCGGTGAGGGCGTGTCGCCGCAGCCGGCCGCGCCCGCCGAGCTCACGGGTGGGGGCGCTCCTCCCCCGCCGGTCGAGCTGGGCTCGATCCGGCTGGAGTCGCTGCACCTCGAGGCCGGCAAGCTGACGCGCCTGGCCTCACGCGAGCTACGCCAGCTGCCGAAGGGTGCCTTCTACTCCGGAGAGCTCTACGCGCGCGACGAGCGGCTGTTCGAGATCTTCGACCAGACCGTGACCGTGATCGACACGCTCGACCCGGACCCGGCATCCGAGAGGGTCACTCGCGAGCTGCCCGGCTGGGGCTGCACGTCGCTCGAGGTGGCGGGTGACGCCGCGTATTGCGCCGTGGGCCCGCGCGGCGTCGAAGTCATCGACCTGAGCTCGATGCGCCCCTGAGCAGGGCTGCCGAGAGGGCGTGAGCGTCGTTGCTCGCGCCCTCGCCAGCTCGCACCCGGGTATCAGGGGTATCAGCCGGGCAGGGGCTCTGCTGGCTCGAGGGGCTCCGCCGGCTCGAGGGGCTCCGCCGGCTCGGGCGCGACGACACAGTCAGGATCTTGAGATATGCAGGGGTCGAGCGGGAAGCGGGTGCACACGCCGTCCGACGCTTCGACGAACTCCGCGCAGAACACGAGGTCGCAGCCGATCGCGGTGCAGACGAGGCCGCCCTCCTCGCAGCCGCAGCTGTTGCAGCTGTCACCGGATGGAACTTCGGCGCCGTTAGCGAAGATTTGCCCCGCGACTTCACAGGCACCGGCGGGCGCGCCGGCGCCGCAATCCGGGTCCTGGGAAATGCACGGGTCGAGCGGGAAGCGCGAGCAAACGCCGTCCGACACTTCGACGACTTCCGCGCAGCTGACCGCCTCGCACACAACGTCGGTGCACGTGACGTTGCCGTCGCTACAACCGCAGCTGTTACAGCTGTCACCCGATGGGACCTCGGCCCCGTCCGGGAAGCTCTGCCCGGCGGCTTGACAAGAACCGGCGCTGGGGGGGGCGCAGTCGATCTCGGTGCAGCTGACGCTGCCATCGTCGCAGAAGCAGCTGTTGCAGGTATCAGCTGACGGAACGCCGGAGCCGTCGGGATAGCTCTTGCCCCCGGCTTCACAGGCAGCGGCACCCTCTACACAGTCCGGGTCCTGCGATTTGCACGGGTCGAGCGGCAAGCGTGAGCACAAGCCGTCCGCCGCATCGACCGTCAGCGCGCAGACCACGGGCGGACAGACGTAGGACGTGCAGCTGACCCCACCGCCGTAGCACGCGCAGTAGTTGCAGCTGTCACCGGATGGAATGTTGCTGCCGCCGGGGAACGTCTGCCCCGCCACCTCACAGGACGGACTGGGCAGAGGCCGCGGCGGGGGAGCGCTCGGGCCACTACCGCCCGAGCCACCGCCGCCCGAGCCGCCCCCAGCCATCGAATCTCCGTCGTCCGGTGGGGCGCCGGCCGTGTCGTCCGGATCCGCCAAGCCCGAACAGGCTAGGGCGAACACCACGAGCAACGGCGAGGGCACCGAGGTGAGATGAGTGCGCATGCAGTCTCTCAGCGTCCTATCCATGGCCCTCGGCGAGCAAGCTTGATGCCACAACGAACCGATAAAAACGCAACGCTTGCAGCGCTAAACGTGTGCCATTTTGCGCCATGCCGTCAAGGGCAAGACATCGGAGAGCCCCGCGGGCGGTGCTGCCGGGCTCGTTGGCGTTGGGCGAGCGGCTGTCGACCGCTCCCTGGCCTCCGTTGCAGCGCGCCTAGCGCCGATTTCTGCGGAGCAAGCAACATGCTCCGTCATTGATCTGGAGTTGCTGTTCAGCGCAAAGACGCACGCGGACATCGTCGCTACCCTGCGCGAGCGTCGCGCGCTCCCGCAGCTCGCGATGTCTCGAGAGGACTTCGCTCGAGCCATAGACGTTCTCGAACGCTTGGCTCGCCGTGGCCAGCATCGAGCGGCAGGCATCCCCGATCTGCTCATCGCCGCGGTTGCAGAGCGTCATTCGCTGACGCTCATTCACTGCGCTGCCCGGGGCGCTCCGCTAGTGCTCGTGCGGGCGAGCGCTTCTTCAGCACCGCGCTCAGCGACTGAGGACCTCTTCAAGGTTCGCGCCAGTGATGATTCGCTCCGCCCAGACATCGAGATCGTCGTGCGTGGCGTGAGCAATTCGTTCCCGAATGGCGTCTGGTAGAGGGCCAAATCGTAGGCCCAGGAGCCGAACGAGCAGCTCGGCCTTGCCCTCGACCTTGCCCTCGGCTTTTCCCTCGGCCTTCCCCCTGGCTTCGCCTTCGGCTCGGCCCTGGGCATAGCTTTCTTTGGTGAGTATCTGCGCTGCGGTCACGTAAGCCTCCTGAGCCACGGGTCCAATCTCGAGAGCCAGCTGGCGAAGCTCTTCGGGCTGAACTTCGCCGACCTGCAGAGCATACCGCAGAAAGGCCGAGAGCACCCCGAGACCGTTGCGGGCCAGGGCGATCTGGCGCAGGGCACCGAGCCAACGCCGGAGCTCAGCGACCAAATTGGCATCGTTACGGGCGCGGCTCAACAGCACGAGACCGATAACGGCCGTGTTCGTCAGCGAGCGCGCTCGCAGTGTGTGGTCGTCGACGCCCGAGAGATCGTCGACGATGAAGCGAAACTGCGGAATGTAACTGCCCGCGTTCGAGAGCATCTCGGCGTCCACATCGATCAGAGAGGCGAGGTCCGTCGCCGCCGTCCAGCCCATGTCGCTGTGATGGAGCACGACGGGAAGGATGGCGGGCAGTCGAAGGCTCTGTGGGTGCGCGGCCAGGAAACTGTCCCAGATCCGGACCATATAGCGCAGCAGCCGAAACGCCATGAGCGGGTCGTTGGTGCTCTGGTGCTCGAACAGGACATACAGGAACGTCTGACGGCCCTCGCAGCGGATGCTGAAGAGCAGGTCCGCCTGACGCCCGCTGAGCCGCTCGTCTACGAAGTTCGCTGGTTGCGGCGTGAGCGAGCTCCAGTCGAGGCGTTGTGAAAGCTCGAGCGGGAGCACCGCACGCAACTCCGAGGCCGCGTCCTCGGGGTGAGCAAAGACGAACTTGAACAGCGCGTCGTGCGGACTCGACACGCCCACATTCTATCGGAGACCCGCTCGGAGAGCCATCATGACTGCGTCATTGCGGTACCTGCAGCGCATAGCGACGGGGGCGCGATGACCGACGCGCTCATCGTCGCCCGCAAACTCGCCGTGCTGCGCGACCATCTCGACCGCGTTCGGCACCGCCGCCCAGAAGCTTCCGTCTGGCGTCGCGGCGTTCGAAAGCTACGCGGTGGCGGTTGCGCGTTGGACGTCGCAAGCTGAGCAGGGGTAGCTCTAGCCCGGCGAGGTGAAAGGTGCTCGCCTTCTCATTCCCCCGGCATCTCACGAGCGCCACGCGGGCCCATGTGTTCCGGCGTTGACCTCCGCGCCATCCCATTGTGGGGGAGGGCGGGCTCGCGGTGGGACGGCGTGGCGGCCATTCGCTCGTAGGTATCCCAGCTCCCCGCGCTCTCTGCCTCGTTCGCGACAGCCAGGGGAAAAGGCTTGCTTCGCAAATACTGGACGAGCTGGAGAAAGGCGCGCGGCTCGGCATGGCGCAAGCACGCGAAGAGCTGCTCCGCGCGCGTCTTCCACAGCGCTCGGTTCAGGGTCCTACGTGCGGGTGGTGTTGCACCTGTGCCGCAACTCGATGCGAGCCTGCGCCGGTAGTTCAGCCCGTAAATCAGCTCGCGCTCCGCGAGTATTCGCCAGTTCGTGTAGGTGTTCTGATGATCCGATTCCCGCGGGGAGACGGCGTAAAGCGGCTCGGCGATGTAGGCCGCGTCATGCTTCAGGAGAAGGCGCAGCCACATGTCCACGTCGGCGAGGACGGGCAGGCGGATGTCAAACGGCCCTGCTTCGAGCACACGCGACCGGCGCACCATCACGATCCCAAAAATAGGTGACCCCTCGGACTCCAGCATCTCGTCCAGCAGCTCACGCCCCGGAATGTGGCTGCCGTAGGGGTGGCGATGGGTCGACACCACCTTCCCATCGAAATCGAGCACCTCCACTGCATTGAAGACCAAGGCCGCTGTTGGATGGCGCGTGAGCGCGAGCGCCCATTTTTCGACCATGTCTGCCCGGTACACATCACCGTCGTGAACGATGCCGACGTAGTCGGTGGCAGCTCGACAGATCGCGGCGTTTTGGTTGCCTGCGTAGCGGAGGTTCTCGGAGTTCTTAAAGTATCTGATTCGAGGATCACGTCGGGCGTACTCTCGACATACCTCTTCGGTGGTATCCGGGGAGTTGTCGTCGTTGATGATCAGCTCGAAGTCTCGATGCGACTGGGTCAGCAGCGAATCGAGCGTCCGGGGGAGGAGCTGCGCCCGCTTGTACGTCAGCAAGCAGATGCTGACTCGCGGCAATTGAGCGTCGGACATCGCTCAAAGGCTCCAAGACAGCGGGAGATTCTTCCGCACCTCGATGTCCCGAAACACGACGGGGGCCATCGGGCCGCGTTGCTTCGCCCAGCCAGCCATCTGCCGAATTCCATCGCGTAAGCTGACCGGGGAGCCCGTCTCAAAGAAGCTCGCCACTTTCGCGTGGTCCGAGAACGCGTGGACGACCTCGTTACGCGCCGGCAAATGCTTGATCCTCGCTGGCACATCGAACGCAGCCGCTACCTCTTGGGCGAGCTCTAGGACGCTGTACGGTTTGTCGGCCCCCACATTGAAGACTTGATTGTACGCCTTGGCCACCCGAGGTGCTGCAGCGATGATCGGGGCGACGTCGTCGATGTGAGAAAAGGCCCGGGTCTGCGCGCCGTCGCCGAAGATGGACATCGGCTGGCCCTGCATCACTTGGTTCATGAAGATGCCGATCACGTTCCGGTACTTGTCCGCGATGTTCTGCAGCTCCCCGTAGACGTTGTGCGGGCGGAAGGTGATGAACGGAAGCCCAAACATGTGCCTCGCTGCAGCGAGGTCCAGCTCGACGGCATACTTGGAAACGCCGTAGGGATCTTCAGGCTGTGGAACGAGATCTTCAGTCATCGGCGTCTGACCGGCGCCGTAGACCGCGATTGAGGAGGTGAACACGAAGCACTTGACCTCGTGCTTGATCGACTCGTTGATCAGGTTGATGCTGCCCACCAGGTTCGTGGTGTAGTTGAAGCGGCGAATGAAATGGCTCAAGCCTTCCGCCGCATACGCCGCCAGGTGGTAGACGTAGTCAAAGCGCTGTTGTTCAAACACGCGGGAGACCAAAGCTGCGTCAGTGACTGAGCCTTGAATGAAGGCGACCCCAGGGGGCAGATTTTCGGCAAACCCACCCGAGAGATCATCCAACGCAACGACTCGCATCCCTTGGCTCAGGCAATGGCGAGCGACGTGAGCACCAATGAATCCGGCTGCGCCGGTGACCAGGACAGTTTCCGACATGCTGAGAACGTTAGCATGCCTATCAGCACGTCGGCTGCAGGACTTTCCCAGAACGAACTCGCGCGAAACGACACCACCTCACAGCCTCGTGGCGTCGAGCGAGGCTCTGCGGCGACGCGGGCTCTCCGCTCGAGCGGCGGATGCGATAGAGCAGGCGGCAGCACCTCTCGCGAGCGCCTGAGCGTGTGGCTCCTCGAGTCGAGACGCGTCGTAGCGGCGCTCGGCAGCGGCAGCTTAAGCCCGACAGGCGTGTCCCCGAAAGAGGACCGAGCAGGCAGCGCCCGGGTCTGCCTGAAGCGGACGCTAACCTGGAATACGCGGCGCGAAGTCTTCGATTGTTCTCGTCAGCCCCTCGCGCAGCGCGACCTTCGGCTCGAACCCGATGAGCTCTTGGGCGCGCCTGATGTCGGGCCGGCGCTGCCTCGGGTCATCCGCCGGCAGGGGCCTGAATTTGATATCGGAGCGGCTGCGTGTGAGCTCCAGAATCTGTTGAGCCAGCCCGAGCATCGTGAACTCGCCGGGGTTCCCCAGGTTGAGGGGGCCCTCCAGCGTCGGCAGGCGCGACACCCGCATGAAGCCCTCGATCAGGTCGTCTACGTAGCAAAACGACCGAGATTGATTGCCATCGCCAAACATGGTCAGCGGCTTGCCGGAAAGGGCCTGTACGATGAAGTTCGAAACCACTCGCCCGTCGTTCAGTGCCATCCTCGGCCCGTAGGTGTTGAAGATGCGAACGATGCGGGTGTCCACGCCCCAGCAGCGACGCGCATCACTCAAGAGGGTCTCGGCGCCGCGCTTGCCTTCGTCGTAGCACGCGCGGGGCCCAATGGGGTTCACGTGGCCCCAATAGCTCTCGGGCTGAGGGTGAACGGCGGGGTCCCCATAAACTTCGGAGGTCGACGCCTGCACGATCATGCAACGGCCCCCGCGCGCCATGTCAATCAGCCGCTGGGCGCCGAGGACGCTGGTGGTGAACGTGGCGTACGGGTCGTGTTGATAGTGGACGGGCGAGGCCGGGCACGCGAAATTGAAGATAATTTCCGCGTAAACGCGCAGCGGCTCGCGGACGTCTCCGGCCTGGAAATGGAAGTGAGGGTTTCGGCCCGCTTGGGACAAATTGGTCAGATCCCCTGTCATGAGGCTGTCTAGGCCGACGACCTCGTAGCCCTCGGCCAAAAGCCGATCGACCAGATGGGACCCCAAAAATCCTGCCGCGCCGGTGACGAGCACCGTTTTTCTCGTGGAGCTCAAAGCCATAGGAGTATCGCTCTAGCTCTCAGCGGCTCACCTCAAACAAAAGAAAAGGGGGCGAAGGACGGCTGGCGTTCTGACGGGCGGGTCATTGACCATTCGAGAGCCGCCGCATACTCTTCAAGCTCGCTGATGAGGGAAGGACCCGCGCCTCTCATGCACGAGCATGCCAATGTCGAGCCTGCAGTGAAAACGCCTGCCCGGCGCGAGCTGCCTTCGGCCCTGGTTCTCCTGGCGTGAAGCTTGGCTAGTCTATGATGCTCGACCCGCTCGACCTGCAGACAGTTCGCTCATGGCTGTGGCGCACTGGAAGAACTCTCTACCGATACGCTCGCCGCGAAGTGTCGGTCCATCCGGAGACGAACGGCGAGTATTGGATCTTGGACCTCGCCGTGGCCAACGCGCCCAGCGGTTCACTGACCCTGTTCGACGTGGGGGCGAACCTGGGGGATTGGACGGCTCGGGCGCGAGAGTGTCTGACCCGGCACCAGCGGGAGGGCATCACCTATTCCTTCGAGCCAACGCCTGTGACCTTCCAATTTCTCACGCAGCGCTTCGCAAGCGACAGCAGGGTTCGCCCGCTCTCGCTCGCGGTCTCGGATGAGGCCGGCGAGTTTACTTTCCATGTGACTGAAATGGCGGGTACGAACTCTCTCTTCGGGGCCGAGGGGGGCGTGCGTACTCAGGTCCAGGTCACGACGATAGATGACCTGCTCGCGCAACGGGGAATCGAGCGCGTCAGCTTTTTGAAGAGCGACACCGAAGGGAGTGACCTTGCCGTCCTGCGCGGTGGGGCCCGCTCACTCGCTGAAGGTCGTATCGACGTCTGGCAGTTCGAGTACAACCATCGGTGGGTTTTTTCCCGCTCGTTTCTCAGGGATGTGTTCGAGCTGCTACGAGGCAAACCCTACGTGCTGGGTAAGCTGTGCCACAACCGCATCGAGGTGTTTGACGCTTGGCACCCTGAGCTCGAGCGGTACTTTCAGACGAATTTCGTCTTGCTTCGGATAGGGACGTCGCTGCAGCAGGTGGCATGTAACTTCTCCTTCGATAGAAGCAATGTCCCCGTGCACTTGGCTCGTGCTTGAGTCGTGGGCGAAGCTGCAACACATAACGGCGAGAGGCCGGTCCGAATCCGGATCGCCGTCGTGACCTCCCACCCCATCCAGTATGCGGCGCCGCTCTACGCATACCTCAATCGCCATCCTGAGCTCGACATCACCGTGTTCTTCTGCACCGACATCAGCCTGCGCGGCGCGCGGGATCCCGGCTTCGGCCGCTCTGTGGCCTGGGATGTCGATCTGCTCGCGGGCTACACAGCCGTGTTCCTCGGAGAGCGAGCCAAGACCCGCAGCAAAGCCGGTTTCTGGTCGCTGGTCTGTCCCGAGCTCGCGCGAGAGATAAAGAAGAATCGCTTCGATGTCGTCTGGATCCATGGGCAGCAGTTTGCTGCGTACGTCTTCGCCTTCGCGCTCGCCAAGCTCCGAGGGATCCCCGTCATGACGCGCGCCGACTCGCACATGGGGCTCGTCCGGCCATGGCTCAGGAGAGAGGTGCGTAACTCCGTGCTAGCGCTCCAATACCGCTTTATCGAGCGGTTTCTGGCGGTGGGCAGGGCAAACCATGACTACTATAGGGCGTTGGGCGTACCGGAGCAGCGCATCTTTCACGTGCCGTTCAGCGTGGACAACGAGCGCTTCATGCGCGCGTCCGCCCTCACCGAGGCGGAGCGCGCCGAAGTGCGGGCCGGCATGGGCGTGTTCGACGAGCGCCCCATCTTGCTCTTCGCGTCCAAGTTGCTTCCGCGCAAGCACCCGGACGACCTGCTCCACGCCGCCGCGATGCTGAAGGCACAGGGCCACACCTTTCACGTCGCCATCGCCGGGTCGGGAGTGCTATCGGCCGAGCTCCAACGGCTGGCAGCAGAGCTCCAGCTCGGCAACGTGAGCTTCGTCGGCTTCATGAATCAAAGCCAGCTCCCCAGGCTCTACGCGGCCAGCGACGTCTTCGTCTTGTCCGCCGAGAATGAGCCGTGGGGGCTCATCGTCAATGAGGCCATGTGCGCGGGGCTGCCCGTCGTGGTCGGCGCGGGCATGGGCTGCGTTCCCGACCTGGTGAGGGAAGGGGTCAACGGCTTCACTTGTGTCGCGGGCAATCCGAAGTCGCTCGCCATGGCGCTCGGCGCTTTGGTCGGTGACGCAGCTTTGAGGCGCCGCATGGGCAACGAGAGCCGGCGCCTCATCTCCGAGTGGAGCTACGAGGAAGGCCTGCAGGGCATCCTTGCGGCCGTGAGAGGGCTCGCGACGGGTGCCGGGCGGGGAGCTCGCGCCTAAGTGACGGTGGGCATGAACAGAGTTCGGATCGCCGTCGTGATTTCGCATCCAATTCAGTATGCGACGCCGCTCTACGCCTACCTCAATCGCGATCCCGAGCTGGAGGTCACTGCGCTTTTCTGCAGCGACGTCAGCCTGAGAGGCGCAGAAGATCCCGGCTTTGGCCGTCGTGTCACCTGGGATGTCGACCTGCTTCGTGGCTATGACTCGGTGTTTCTGGGCGAACGCGCCCAGACTCGCAGGGTGGCGGGCTTCTGGTCGCTCATCTGCCCCGAGCTCGCCGTGGAAATCCGCAAAGCGCATTACGATGTGGTCCTCGTGCATGGCCAACAGTTCGCGGCGTATCTGCTCGCCTTCGCCGTGGCCAAGCTGCAGGGCATCCCGGTGATGACTCGTGGGGAGACCCACCTGGGCCTGCCGGTGTCGCGTCTGCGAGCACGGGTACGCGACCACGTGCTCGGTTGGCAGTACCGCTGGATCGATCGCTTCCTCGCCATCGGCAGCGCCAACGGGGAATACTACCGCGCGCTCGGCGTGCCGGACGAGCGCATTTTTCAGGTCCCTTACAGCGTGGACAACGAGCGCTTCATCTTGGCCTCGTCCCTCTCCACGGCCGAGCGGAGTGCTTACCGCTCCCGCCTCGGGATCGAGGACGAACGCCCGATCCTTCTTTATGCGTCCAAGCTCATGCCGCGCAAGCACCCTGACGACCTGCTGCGCGCCGCCGCCCAGCTCGCCAGCAAAGGTCACGCCTTCCACGTCGTCATCGCCGGCTCGGGCGAGATGGATGCCGAGCTCAAGGGCCTGGCTCGCGATCTCGAGCTCGGCCGCGTCACGTTCACTGGGTTCATCAATCAGAGCGAGCTCCCCAAGTTATATGCGGCGAGCGACGTGTTCGTGCTCGCCGCCGAGAACGAGCCGTGGGGCTTGATCGTGAACGAGGTGATGTGCGCCGGCTTGCCCGTCGTCGTGGGCAGAGAGGTCGGCTGTGTGCCGGACCTGGTGAAGGTCGGCGTCAACGGTTTCACCTGCATCGCCGGCAACCCCAGCTCCCTCGCCGCCGCGCTCGAGCCGCTGGTGGCCGACCCCGCGCTACGTCAGCGCATGGGTAGCGAGAGCCGGCGGTTGATTTCGGAGTGGGGCTATGAGCAATGCAAGCAAGGGATCCGTGCTGCCGTCGCGGGCTTAGGGGCGCATGCATGACGGCGAACGGGCATGTGCTGAGCACTGAAATCGAAGGCCGCAACCGGATCTACGAAAATCGTGGAAATTGGCCGTTGGTCGAGCTCCTCGGGACGGGCTGCCAGCGCGTGCTCGACGTCGGCTGCGGTGCGGGGGACAACGCGGCCCTCGTCAAAGCGCGCTACCCGGGCTGTCGGGTGTTCGGGATCACGCACGGCGCCGCCGAGGCAGACGTGGCGCGGAGGCACCTCGAGCAGTGCTGGGTCTTTGACATCGAGGGCGAGCTGCCTGAGGAGTTGGCGGCGCGGACCTTTGATACGCTGATGTTTTCGCACGTGCTCGAACATCTACGCGACCCAGCCCTGGTGTTGTCGCGCTTCACCCCGCTCCTCGAGGCGGGTGGTGCGGTGCTGATCGCCGTGCCCAACGTGCTGTCTTGGCGGCAACGCGTTCAGTTCCTGCAGGGTCGTTTTGAATATGAGCCGTCCGGGGTGCTCGACGATACTCACCTGCGTTTCTTCACGTATTTCACCGCAGATCATTATCTCTTGGGGCAGTCTCCGGAGCTGCAGCTGCGCGCTAAACAGGTGACAGGCAGCGTTCCCCTCTGCTGGCTCCGGCGGCACCTGCTGCCCAACGAATGGAGCCTTGCCATCGACAGCTGGGGTTGTCGGCACTGGCCCAATCTCTTCGGTGGCCAGATCCTGCTCAAGGCGACCAAGGTATGAGCGCTGGGAGCGGCGACCAGATTTCCGTCTGCCTCCTGACGTACAATCACGTCGCTGTCATCGAGTCGACGTTAGCCTCCATCTTGAAGCAAACCATCTCGGGCCACGAAGTTATCGTCAGTGACGACTGCTCGACCGACGGCACCTGGGAATTGGTCCTGGCGCTGGCCGCGAAGGAGCCGCGCGTGCGTGCCATCAGGACCCCTCGCAACCTGGGTATGGCTGGCAACGCGAACTTTGCCGTGGCCAATTGCAGCCGCCCCTACATTGCCTTGCTGCACCACGACGACCTCTACCGAGAGGACCTGCTCGAGAAATGGCAGGGCGTGATGGATCGACATCCCGATGTCGGCTTCGTCTTCAACGCCTATGGCGTTCACCAGTCGCCTCGACTCTATACGCACCCGTTTTCGGCGCAAAGGTTGGACGGCAATTGGTTTCTCGAGCACCACCTGTTCCCGAGCTGGGGCTGCCCCGTACGCGGCACGGCCATGATACGGCGCAGCGCTTGGGACGCCCTCGGAGGGTTGCGGGAGGAATTTGGTCTGCTCGCTGATATCGACCTCTGGATGCGCTTGGCCGCGCGCGGCCCCGTGGGCTACGTGTGCGAGCCGCTCATCACGATACGCCAGCTCCGCCCCGACTATTATCCCGAGATTTACCAGGGCAAGGGCTGGTCCTGGGTCAGGCAGCGCTACCTCTATGAAATCCACGCGGCGAACCGGCTCACCTTTTACGATGTACACGAGCTCCGAGGGCGGCGGAAGCTCCTGGCGTTCCGCTTCAGGCTGAGCTTGAACACGGCAAAATGGCTGGCGTACGCCTTGGTCCGCCGCCGGTGGCAAATGATTGAAACGGCAGGCGACTCCATCACCCGTCAGGACCAACTCTGGCTTCGGGGGTTCCGACGCCTGGTGCGCCTCGCGGCGGTTCCCTTGCTCAGCAAGAGCGCCCGGAGCTGAAAGCCCTGATCTTGTGGCCCTGTCGAGATGGTTGCTAAAGCAATGGGACAACCTGTAACGCCCAGCGAAGCCGGTCCGGCGGTGGCGACCAGCGTCGGGGAGCGAGCTCTGCGTGGCAGCGTCGCCGGTGCCGTCTCGTTTCTGGCGACGTTCGCTCAGACGCTGCTGCTCGTCCCCATTTTTCTGAGGTGCTGGGGTCCCGAGCGCTATGGGTTGTGGCTGGCGCTGCAGTCGCTTTACGGCGTCGTCATCGCGCTCGACACAGGTCATCAAACCTACGTCGGGAACGAGTTCTTGCGCCTGTTTCCGACCGACCGCGGCGCCATGCGCAGCATGCTCGCTGCGGGCCTACTGGGGGCACTGCTCTTGGGAGCCTTTCAGCTGGGAGTGGCCGGCGTGCTCACTTTGTCCGGGGCGTTGCCGTGGGCGCTCGGGCAATCGGACCGGGTACTACCGGCAGAGGCGCCGCTCGTTCTAGGCCTGCTGCTGGTCGTCTGGATTGTACAAGGGTCCGCCGGAGGGGTGCTGGTTCGGCTCTACCACCCCGCTGGCGAGTATGCTCGGAGCGCCTGGTGGGGGATAGCCAACCGCATCGCGCAAACGGCAGTGCTCGCGTCCGCGGTGCTGCTCGGGGCAGGCCTCCTGGCTGCGGTGGTCGCCTCGTCGGTCATGACGCTCATCTTCGTTGCCTTTCTGTGGCACGAGCTGAAAACGCGTTTCCATTATCTGTATCCGTTTTGGCGCGGCGCCCGCTTCGGCGCTGCAGTCAAGAACATCACGCGGTCCATCGTGGTCACGGGGTGCGCTCTGCTGGTACAGCTGCAGCAGCACGGAATCATCTTCGTGCTCTCGGGCAGCGTCGGGCTCTCGGTCGTTCCGGCGTACACTACCACGCGTACCCTGGCGAACCTCTTCTTCCAGGCGGCCACTGTCGTGACCAGCCCGCTGATGCCCGAGATGGTGCGTTTCAGCGCGCTGCGCCAGCACGACAAGCTGGCCGACACCGTACGGGCGGTCTGGTTCGTCACGGGCGTCCCGGTGAACCTGGGGCTGTGCCTGGGGGTCCCTTTTTATGAGCCGCTCTATACGGCCTGGATGCGGGGCGCGATGCCCTTCGACGCGGGGCTCTTCGCCCTGCTCGCGGCGGCCATTTCGCTGCGCTGCTTCGGCGCCCCGTTGAACGCGCTGATCGCTGGACTAAACGCGCTGCGAGCTCAAGTCTGGATCAACGGCTTGCAGGGCGCGACGATGGTAGGGGCGCTGCTGCTGCTCGCACCTCGCTTTGGGCTGAAAGGTGCCGGTGCTGCCGTCGCCGTCGGTGAGCTCGTGGGCTCTGTCTTGGCTCCGGTGGTGCTCATGTGGCGGCTCGAACCCGAAACCATGCGGCGCATCCCGCTTCGGTCGATGCTCGTCGTCGTTGCAGCATCGGCCTTGGTGGCTGGCGCGCTGCTCGCCGTCGCCGCCGGCCTGGTACAGCCTCTCGTCGGTGCCGGGGGCGCAGCCCTCGTCGGCTTGGTCCTGTACCGAATTCAATGGTCCGACCTTGCGCCTCACGTGAAGCAGCGGCTCCTGACCCTGCTCGGGCGGCGAATAGGTGCGTTTCGCGCGGGGCAGAGTTAGATATTCTTGCGTGAAAAGGGGCGAGTGGATGCCGGAAGTGACGTACAAACAGCAGCAAATGGGCGCACCGATCCCCGTCATCTGCCCACACGATAGGGCTCTGCTCCGCCATATCGAGGGCGCCGGCTATCACTGTGACAACTGCCAGCGGCAATACCCCGTTCAGCGGGGCGTGGCCCGGTTGCTGGATCGGAACGACGAATTTTACGAAGGTGCGTATCAGAACCAAGTGGCGTTCTTGCCTAAGGATGAACGCCCTTGGCACGTCTGGCCGCTCTGGCTGATCAACAGCGGCTACCCTTGGATGGTCAGGCGCCACGTCGCGCCAGGGAGCACCGTCGTCGAGATCGGGTGCGCCGGAGGCGTGCGCTACTTCGGCAAGCGTTACCGCATGATCGGTTGCGACCTTTCGCGCGTGTCTCTGGAGCGGCTAGAGACCGTGTACACGGCTCTCCTCCAGGTCGACGCAACGGCCTGCATCGCGCTGGCGGATCAATCCGTGGATGCGGTGGTCAGCTCCTACTTCTGGGAACACATACCGCCTGCCCTCAAGCCTCGCATCTTGTCCGAATGTGCGCGGATCCTTCGGCCCGGTGGGAAAATCATCTTCTTGTATGACGTGGAGACCAATAACCCGCTCATCCGTCGCTACAAACGCAAGGCTCCTGAGCTTTACCAGCAGCTGTTCCTCGACGGAGATGGCCACCTCGGGTATCAGGCCCCGGACGAGAACGCGGACCTCTTCCGGGCGGCAGGTTTTTCTGTGCTCGAACACCACGGGATGGAGAAGACGTGGCTACAGTCAACGGCGGCGTATACGAAATTGGCTGCTTTTGGCAGGAAGGACCGGCGCGTCTTCGGCTGGACGAAGTGGCTCGACAAAAAGCCCGCCTTCTACCCGTACACGGCACTTATGCGCCTAGTTGATACAGTCGTTGATCCGCTGTTGCCAAAGAACTGGGCAAGGATGGACCTCTTGGTCTGCGCGAAGCGCTGAGCCGATCGGATGGGCTCGGCCTAGCTTCGCCAGTGTCGTCGATCATGCTGGACTTCTCTCCCGCTCACAATCAACAGGGCCAAGTTTGGCTCAACGTCGCGTCGTCCTCCCACGTCCTGCCGGAGTACGTCAACCTCGACAACAGCATCTACTTCCGGCTCGAGCCTCTGCTCCCGATCCTGAGGCACGTCCTCGGCCAAGCGCACGTGACAAATCTGGAGCGCTACCGAGCGGCTCAGCGCCGCGCGGCGGTGGTGGTTCACGACTGCCGCCGGCGGCTTCCCTACCCGGACGAATCCGTCGACCATATTCTATGTTCCCACTTCATCGAGCACGTCTATCCGGACGAGGCGGTGCGTATCCTCGCCGATTTTTACCGCGTCGTGCGCCCCGGCGGCACCGTGCACATCATCGTGCCCGACCTCGAAAACCTGGTGCGCTCGTACCTCGAGCGCGTCACCTCCGCTGACGAGCTCATCGAGGCCACGATTTTTAGCTCGCCACGGCGTCCATCGCGCAAATATCGGGTGCTCGAGTTCCTCGGCTTCGAAGGGCTCCGGCACCGCTGGATGTATGACCTTCCCGGCATCACCCGGCGCGTGATGCAGGCCGGTTTTCAGGCTGCCGACCTGGCGAGCCTGCCATCCAAAGCGGTGCGCACCGAAGATGGGCCAGAGTCCATTCATGTCGCCGCTCGCAAGCCACGCGTCGATGTTTTGCAGGCTCAGGTCTAATCGCGACGCTCATGCAGGTCCTCGTGTTGGGTACGTTCTACGCCGAGGGTTTCGCGCTGCATATCGCCGAAACGCTGGTGTCGATGCGGCACGGTGTCGCGCGGTTTGAACCGAGCTTCCGCTCGAACGCAGCCGGGACGCGGCTCGGTGTGCGGCTCAACCAAGCGCGAGGCGTGATTCACTCATCGACCGACGCCATCCCGGCGATCCGTGCGCGCCGTATGCGCCCGCTCTGGCAGCTCGTGGATGAGCGCCCGTTTGACGTCGTCATCGTGTGCCACGACTTCCTCTGGCCGGGGGAGGTGGCGGAGCTGAAGCGCCGCTCGGGGGCGAGAATCGCCCTCTGGTTCCCCGACGCCGCTGCCAACATCGGCAAGGGCTTTTTCATGAACGCCGATTACGACGGCCTCTTTTTCAAAGACCCGTACATCGTGCAGTCCTTCTCCGGCGTGCTCTCGAGCCCCGTCCATTACCTGCCTGAATGCTTCAACCCTGCTCGCCATCAGCTGCCGGAAGGGGAGGTCCCCGGAGCGGAATACCAGTGCGATATAGCGACCGCGGGGAACCCGCACTCTTGGCGAGTGGCGTTTTACAAGCACCTCGCCGGCTACCACGTCAAACTGTGGGGGCCGCCCCCGCCGCTTTGGCTGCCCTTAGGGCCTGTGGCCGCCATGTATCAGGGGCGGGGCGTGCTCAATGCGGATAAGGCACGCGCCTTTCTGGGTGCTAAGGTCGTGCTAAATAACCTGCATTATGGAGAAATCTGGGGCCTCAACGCGCGCACGTTCGAGGCGGCGGGAGTGGGAGCGTTTCAAATGGTTGATTGGAGGCCAGGGCTGGCGCATCTGTTCGAGGACGGCGTAGAGCTCGTGTCCTTTCGTGGCTTGTCCGACTGCAAGCGCAAGCTCGAACACTACCTCGGTCACGAGCATGAACGCCTGGCGATTGCTCGCGCAGGCAAGCTGCGGGCAGAGCGTGAGCATACTTACGCACATCGTTTGGGCGTGCTGCTCGATACGCTCGAGGGCAGCGTTTCTGGACATCCGCTACCGAGTATCGACTATGTCTGACGTCGCGGAGCTGACCGAGCTCAACTTCAAGGAGGAGGACGAGGTCCCGCGGCCTGCGTTCGTCGATGAGGGGAGGCCGTTCAGCGCTCACCTGATCTTGAGTGTGATGGTCTTGGCGTGTGGCGCGTTGGCCAAAGCAAGTGACGAAGCGTCAGACGCGGGGTCACTATTCACCTTCCCTGCCATGTGCGCGCTTGTCATCCTGTATGCGCTACTCCAGCTCGCATTGCTGCGACGTTTTCAGCCCTCGCATTGGGTCATCAACCCTGCCGTACAGTCGGCGCTCTTCGTCCATCTCGTTCCGACGGTCAGCGTGCTGATTCTCGCCGTTTTGCCCTATGAGCTGCAGGAGAGCGTCGGCTTCGGCGCGGCGACGGATCAATGGGCTGTTCAGTACGAATGGCTGAACCTCATCGGCGCAGTTGCGCTTTGGACCGGATACTGGTCTGGCCTGGCGAACGGTTTGGCCAAGCTGCTGGTCCATTCTCGCTTTTTAGAGCGCGTTCTGCGCCCGGGCGTCGCGCTCAACAACGCCGGGGTGATCGGGCTCGTCATCATTGCCTGTAGCGTTCGCCTGCTGGCTGTCTCGCTGGGGGTGTACGGGTATTCGTCCTCATATGACACCTTGATCGCTGCGGGCGGTTACTCGGAGTATATCTTCATCGCGAGCGCCTTGGGGCGCGTCGCCCTGGTGGCCGTAAGCCTCGTCTACTTTCAGTCGGGTGCGGGCGCTTGGCTGGTGATTGGATTGTTAGTCGTCGAGACAGCCTTTGGCGTCCTGTCTGGTTTCAAGAGCGCGGTCGTACTTCCCGTCATCATCGTGGGCATGTCGTACTACGCGCAGCGCGGTAAGATCCCGCGCTGGCTCCTACCGGTGGCTATTTCTGGGATCTTCGTTGCGTATGCGTTGATCGAGCCTTTCAGAACAGCGCGCAACGAAGAGACTTCATTTGATGGCACGAGCCTGTTCTCCATCATCGATACATTTTCGGCGAGCCGAGACCCGACGTACATGAAGGTTGAGCCTGATGGTGCGCTCACCACGACCGTGGTGACCTTCTTGGCGCGAGGTAACGACGTGGGGTCGGCCGTTCCCGGGATAGAGTATGCGGCCAGGACTGAGGTGCTGCCTCAAGGGTCACCCCAGTTCCTCGAAGACATACTTTTCTCACCCTTCTACAGCATCGTCCCGCGCATCCTGTGGGATGGAAAGCCGATGAACGACCTCGGCCTTTGGTACACGCGCGTCGTCATGGGTACGGGAACGATGTCGTCCACGGCAATGTATCCAGTGACTTACTTGAATTTCGCGGGCGGGGCGGTCGCCGTGTTTCTGGGCTTCCTGGCGGTCGGCGTGATCCAATCCATGCTGTTTCGTGGCCTACTGGCTCATGGCGGCTCTGCCGTCTTTGTCGTCGTATGCATGTTCGGGTTCTTGGGTCACATCGATAGCCTCTACTATTCTTTCTTTATTTCCGTATTTCGCAACATTCCGATGTTGCTCGCCATTCAGTGGGTCGTCTTCCTTCCGGGGCCTCGCCGCCATGCTGCGTGAGTTGCCCTTTGCAGACTGCCTACGCAATCAAGGCAACCAATGAGAATAACGGCAATCATCGTTGCCCTCAATGAGGCGCCGTTCATCGGGGCGGCTGTGTCGGCGATTTACCCGTTTGTGGATAAGATATTTATTCAAACGGGTTACGATCGCAGCTGGAACAACCAGCGTGTCCTGCCGGATGGTACCGTCGAAAAGCTGCTCAGCCTGCCGGATCCACAGGGGAAGATCGCGCTACTCATCCGCAGATTGCCTGACGAGGCGCTCACCAGAAACTTGTTGATGCGGATGGACGGCTATGACCTGCACCATCGCCATCGGAATACCGTCGGGATGCAGCGAGAGGTGGAGCTCTTCTGCGAGCGAGCTGACTATTTTTGGATCATCGACGGTGACGAGATTTACGATCCGCGCACTATTGGCTCGCTGCTGGAGTATCTGAAAGCGAAAGCACCGAAGGTGATGTACGTCCGCGGAGTGAGCTACTTCCGCACGTGGAATTACGTGGTCGAACCTAGCGACAATTTTTTCCAACCGGGATTTGTAAAGCCAGGGATCGTCTTCCAGGAGAATCGTAATCTCGAGGTCGCCAGTTATTGGCGGCTACTGTTCAACAAGTACACGCGAAAGCTCGGCGCACTCTCGATTGAGAAACGCCTCCAGGAGCTCGGTGGGATCACCTGGGCACCGGAAGACCTGGCGGTGTTTCATCACGCGGCTTACGTGGGCGACGATGCGCGCATCCAGAAGAAGATCCAGTTGAGCGTCCACAACAAGGACATGATGACGACGTGGTTTGAAGATGTATGGCGCAAATGGACGCCGGGGGCGCGCAATCTACACCCGGTGCACCCGTCGAACTTTGCGGGGCTCAAGTACATTCCGACCGCCGATCTTCCTCCGATCATCAAGGACACGCAGTGGCCCGAGGGCTTCATCGAATCCGCGAACCCGGCGATGCAGTGGTCCGCCAATTGAGCCCGTGTAGGACATCAGAGCGCTGCTCCAAGATTCTCGCTCCGTCTTGGGAAATCGGACCCAGCGTGCCGGCGGCCTTTACGAGCGACACGCAAGGTCCGTAGGGACCTGGTGTAGGTTCCTATCTGTCCCGCAGATGGCACTGTAAAGGGCTGAGTGGACGTCCCACGCATCAAAGCGGCTCCAGCCGGACACATCCCCGCGCTTGACGGTGTGCGGGGCATAGCGATTCTTGCCGTGCTCATCTTTCATTTCTCAGGACCGCTGGCGAGAAACTTTGATGGCTTTCCTCAAAAACTCGTCGGCGCAGGCTTCCGAGCGGGATGGGTCGGCGTGGATCTGTTCTTCGTCCTCTCGGGCTTCCTTATTACCCGCAACCTTTTATCCCTGAGTGGAAGTACATCCGATCGCATAACGCTTTTTTGGCGCAATCGAGCGTTGCGCATCTTTCCAATCTATTTTGTCTTTTTGTTCATCTACGCGCTCGCCGTCTACGTTCCGCCGTTGCCGTACTGGCTGTATTACTGCAACTGGACTCAGCCCTATCAACCTGGTGAAATCAGATCGCCTCTGTCGCATTTTTGGTCGCTAGCGGTTGAAGAGCAATTTTATGTCGTGTGGCCTGTTGTTGCATTGCTCCTCCCCAGAACGCAGCTCCTGGCTTGCTCTTGGGCAGTTGTTATCATCGTTCCAGCCCTAAGGACGACCGCGGTAGCCTTCGAGATCTCTCCCCATCTGATTTACCGAGCTACAATCTTTAGAGTCGACGCGTTGGTATTGGGTGCCCTAATCGCCCAAGGTGTGGGCTGGAGAGCACCTCTGTTCATCGGTGCCGCGCTAACTATCCCCGTGATCCTGATTTGCAAGGGGTTCGCATGGCCTCATCCGCTCATGCAGACCCTGGGATACACCGGAATAGCGGCTTGCTTTGCCGGCTTTGTCGGATGGGCTGCCACAACGTCTGCACCGATAATCAGTAACCCGTCCACCAACGGCGGCCTCGACGCGCGGAAACAGCCATGGCAAGGAGTGCGCGCCCGGCGTGTACACGGGGGCCACTGGGCACGGACCGCGTGGAAAACAGGCAGCGGACTTCTGCCAGCCTGGCGGCGGACCGCTCCTGCTGCCACAGTTTTACGGCGCCGATCTCCCATCGCAGTGTCGTGACGACTTCTCGTCGCCACGCGGCGAGAAGTCAGTCGGGAAGTTCCGGAGCCTCGAAGCCCGGGATGCACAGCTGCGGATGGGAGATGGCAATTCGGTCGGGCAAGAGCTCTGCAACGTCGCGTCTCTCGAGCAGGGCCTGAGTCACGACCACCAAGTATTCGCGCGGATTGATGCCGTGAGCGATGCAGGTGGAGACGATGGTCAGGATGTTGGCGATTCGCTCGCCGCCATCGTCCTTCCACGTAAACAGCCAATTGCGACGGCCC
>JAYTOL010000054.1:0-2200 GCA_043747815.1 Deltaproteobacteria bacterium | reverse complement strand
AGCAGGGATGCGGCGGAGGCCGCCTAAACTGTCAACTCGTGTCGATTTCGCGGGGTTGCGCGAGGCGAAGTCGGATCTTTGCGCCGCGGAGCCGGAGGTGCGATTCATTGAAAAGACGCAGCAACTCTTCCTGCATGCGACGCGGCCGTGCCTCGACCACAGGATCGACCCAGAGCGTCATCTTTCCGAGCACGACGTCGATGAAGGCGTGGCGCCCCCACAGCAGTTCGCGCACCTTCGTGGGGGTCAGCATCCGCACGGCGGCCAGTGGGCTGCGCGCGAGCAGCAGCGCCAACGCGTTGAACAGCAGGAGCTGGATGTACTTGCACATCATCTCCAGCCCAGTGGCCGGGCGCACCTTCTTGGTCAATGGCTCTGCGTGCAGCGCCTCGACCTGATCTCGAAGCGTCTCCTGGCGGCGCACCCGGCGCTCGATCTTGGCGAACACGGCGCGCGAGGGCGCTTCGTGGCTCAGCGCGGCGACCTCGGCACCGAGCGCGTCGTTCTTGGCTTCAAGACGCTCGATCTTGCCGTCGGTGCCGCGGCTGGTGGCGAGCACCAGCCGGCGGTCCCGATTGAGTCCGAAGCCGACCGAGACGAGCGCCTTGAGCACGTTCTCCATCTCGGGCCAGCGGGCCTTGTAGACCTTGTCCATCCGCAGAACCTCGTCGCCCACGAGTGCGCCGTCGGTCAGGTAGCGCAGACCGCGCACGCCGTCGGCGCCTTGCTCGGGGTGCGCGGGGAAGATCACCACGCGCGGCCCCTCGTCCAGGGGCGCGGTGAGCGCGTGCCCCATCCGCACGTCGCGGCGGACAAACACGGGCTGTCGGTCCAAGGTCTGCGCAAAGGATGCGCGCTGCGAAGAGAGGTAGACCCAGCCGTTGGCCATCGTCAGGTACGGGATCTGCTGCGAGTGGGCGTACTGCAGCAGCGGCAGACCGTTGCCACCGCGGTCCCAGGTGTGGCGTCGCAGGTGCTCGGTGAGCCACGCGTGACGCGACGGCGAGGCGTGCAGATCCATGACCGCGAGGCGCAGCGGCGTCGCCGGCTTGTCCCACGACAGGTGGTAGACGAGCACCGGTCCGCCGTCCGGGCGCACCGTCGTCACGCCGAAGTAGACCGCCGCGAGCAGCTTGTTGTTGAGCGCCCCGATGGGTCCGGCGTGGGTCAAGGCCTTCGTGTAGTAGGGCTGGTCGAACATGTCCGTGTGCGCCAGAGCCGAGTGCTCCGCGGTCCCCACCGCACGCTCGACCTGCTGCTCGACGGCACGCTCCACCAACGCGGTGGCACCCGCGGCGGCCATCGCCTTGAGCTCCCGTCGCAGCGTGCTCGAATCGTAGGGTCGTGCGCGGCCCGTCACCTGCGGCTCGGCTCCCGCCTGTTGCGTCGCGGCCGTCAGCCCCCCGGGGAACCAAAGACGTCCGCAGGTCGCCGCCAACTTCAGCTCCACCGCCTCTGCCGTCCGTTTGCTTTCCGGCAAGGCCGCGATGGCGCAAGCGAGTCGGGGCAACGTGGGTCCCAACAGCGCAGGAGCAAGGATCGTCCCTACTTCTGTGGCGAAGTAAGGAGCGGGTGCGCCGCGCAGCGGGCAAAAGGGGGGGGCGGAACGGGCCGCAGCGTCGTGCCCCGGCGTGGCCGCCCCATCTTGCGATGCGGAACCCCCGCGGCCAGGAGCGTCGTGCGCACGAGGCTGCCGCTGGGCCGGTCAGCCCGCGGTGTGTGTGTGCGCATCCAGGTGTGGATCTCAGAAGTGCCGATCAGGTCGGGCGGGCGAACCCGTCGCAGCGCCCAGTACGCCTGCAGCGCCAACGCTCGCAGCGGGGTCACCCCATCGACACTCTTCGAGGCTACCGAAACGACAGAGGGGCTCATGCCGACCAGTGTAACCATCTCAGAGCTCCAGGCGAGCCCTCGCTTCCAGGTGACACTTGAAAGCCCTGATTTCCAGCTCACCCGTCGGCCGAGCCGCATCCCTGCTTAGCGGGGCGGATTTTCAAGTTGTTGGAATTCCCGCCGCGGCGCTGCGTAGAGGTGACTACGGGGCCGGAGCTCGCGCGGGCGTGTTTGCCCTTGTGCTGGCAGTCGCTCCGACGTTCGCCGCCGCACATGTTGGCTTCCGCCGCTTGATCCCGAGGTGACCCATGAGTGCGGGGAACGCCGCGCACGACGAGATGCGCCTCTCCTCCCACCGCCTGCACTC
>JAYTOL010000053.1:0-39269 GCA_043747815.1 Deltaproteobacteria bacterium | reverse complement strand
CACCGGTGTCAGTGACACCTGCAAGTTGCCGATTCGAATGCCGCGCCCCACGGGCAGCACGTTGAAGCGGGCGACCGTGCGCTTGGCGTCGGCAGTGGTGTACAGCGGCAGCGCGGGCGTGTGGCGCGAAAAGCCGTGCCGATTCGCCCGCCGCGCGTCTTCTTCTTGCAGGTGCGCGCTGTCGAGCAGCAGCACCTCCGCCAGGTCGCGGGTGGCGGCCGACGCATACACCGGCCCCTTGAAGCCCTGCTTCACCAGCGCCGGCAGCCAGCCGGCGTGGTCGAGGTGGGCGTGGCTGAGCACCAGGGCGCGCGCGGCGGTGGCCCACTCCGGCAGCCCACGGTTCTGCCGATTCGCCTCTGCGCGGTGGCCCTGGAATAGCCCACAATCGAGCGCGATGTCGAGGCCGCCTATGTGCAGGCGATGCAGCGATCCCGTGACCTCTTCGGCAGCTCCGTAGAACTCGAGGTACATGCGCTTACTTCGAGCCTCGGGATGGCGGGCTCGGCGCGCTCGGGACGGCGTCGCGCTTCAACACCTCTAAGACCTTCGCCAGGGCGTCGCTCGTGACGGAGATGCTGTCGATGCCAGCGTCCGCGAGGAAGCGCGCAAACTCTGGATGGTCGCTCGGTGCCTGACCACACAGGCCCACCTTGCGGCCCTTGCGGTGGGCGCGCTCGATGACCAGACGGATCATTTCTTTGACTCCAGGGTCCTGCTCGTCAAACACATGCGTGAGCAGCTCCGAGTCGCGATCTACCCCGAGCGTGAGCTGGGTCAGGTCGTTCGAGCCGATCGAGAAGCCGTCAAAGAGCTCGCTGAACTGCTCAGCGAGGATGACGTTATTCGGGATCTCGCACATCACGTACACCTCCAGCCCGCGTTCACCTCGGGCGAGGCCGTTCTTTGCCAGCTCGGCCAGCACCAGCTCCGCCTCCTTCAAGGTGCGGCAGAACGGGATCATGGCCTTGACGTTGACGAGACCCATGACGTCGCGCACCCTTCTGAGCGCCTCGCACTCCAGGGCGAAGCCCTCGCGGTAGCGGGGGTCGTAGTAGCGAGAGGCGCCGCGCCAGCCGATCATCGGATTGTGCTCGGTCGGCTCGAACAGCGCGCCACCGATCAACCCTGCGTACTCGTTGGTCTTGAAATCGGAGAAGCGCACGATGACCGGCCGCGGGTAGAACGCCGCCGCGATCTGCGCCACCCCGCACGCCAAGCGATCGACAAAGAACTCGCGCGGGCTCGCGTAGCCCTGCACGCGCCGCCGGATTTCATTGCGCGCCGCCCGATCGGTCACCTTGTCTGGGTAGAGCAACGCCAGCGGGTGGACGCCGATCGACCCCGAAATGATAAACTCGATACGCGCCAGGCCAACGCCCGCGCTCGGCAGCTGACCCACGAGGAAGGCCGTCTCCGGATTACCGACGTTGAGCATCACGGGAACGCTTGGCTCCGGCAGCCCTTTGGGGTCGATCTCTTCGTGATCGAACTCGACGGCGCCCGCGTAGACTTTGCCTTCATCGCCTTCCGCGCAAGAGACCGTGAGCTCCATCCCCGTCTCGATCACGTAAGAGGCGTTAGACGTGCCGACCACGCAGGGTAGGCCGAGCTCGCGCGATACAATCGCGGCGTGGCAGGTGCGGCCGCCGTGGTCCGTGACGATGGCGCGCGCCCGCTTCATGATCGGCTCCCAATCCGGGTCCGTCATGGGTGCGACGATGATCTCACCGTCCTGAAAGCTCTTGAGATCGGCCGTCGAGTGGATCACGCGTGCCTTACCCACGGCGACACGGCTGCCCACGCTCTTGCCATGTGCGAGCAGCCGACCCTTGCCACGAATGCGGAACAGCTCGAGCTTGGCCGATGTGCTTTGGGACTGAACCGTCTCGGGGCGAGCCTGGACGATGTAGAGCTGCCCGGTCCGGCCGTCCTTGGCCCACTCCAGATCCATCGGTACGGGGTGGCCCGCGAGATCAGAGTAGTGCCGTTCGATGCGCACCGCCCAGCGAGCGAGCTCGAGCACCTCATCGTCATTTAAGACGAACGCGAGGCGCTCGGCCACCGGCACGCGCCGTTCGACCACGCTCGTGGTCCCGCCCTGTGCATACACGAGCTTCAAGGCTTTCTCGCCGCGTTCACGCCGGACGATGGGGCGGTGGCCGCCCGCCAGCGTGGGCTTGTGCACCCAGAACTCGTCCGGGTTGACGCGCCCCTGAACCACCGTTTCTCCAAGCCCGTAGGCGCCCGTGATCAAGACCACGTCGCGGAAGCCCGTCTCGGTGTCGAGCGTGAAGATGACCCCGGCGCTCGCCAGGTCACTGCGAACCATCTTCTGAACTCCGACGCTGAGCGCGACGCCCTCGTGGGCAAAGCCGCGCTCGGTGCGGTAGACGATGGCACGGTCCGTGAACAGCGACGCCATGCAGTTGCGCACGGCGTCGAGCAGCTGCGCCTCGCCCCGCACGTTGAGGTAGGTCTCTTGCTGGCCAGCAAAAGACGCCGCGGGCAGATCCTCCGCGGTGGCGCTCGAGCGCACGGCGACGTCCGTCGCGGCCTCTTCGTAAGCGGCTGACAACCTCTGATAGGCGCGCAGCACGTCGTTGGCGACGCTCTCGGGCAGCGGCGCCGAGCGAATGAGCGTACGAATGCGCTGCCCCTCGCGCGCCAACGCCTCGACGTCTCGCACGTCGAGCCGCGCCAGCGCGGGGTAAATCTGCGCCGCGAGCTCCCCCTCCCGAAGGTGGCGCAGATAGGCCTCCGCCGTCACGGCAAAGCCATCCGGCACGCGCACCCCGAGCGGCACGAGGCAGCGCAGGAGCTCACCGAGCGACGCATTCTTTCCGCCGACGCGCGCGATGTCGGTCAGGCGGAGCTCTCGAAAGGGGACTACGAACTCTGAATCGATGGGCATCGTGAGGACCTTGATGTAGGGAACGTACGGGCGATGATGAACACGAGAGCACGGACCGTGCCGAACCTCGCGCGCGCCCATGGGCGCGCGTGCCGATGATTGCCTCGGCTCTAGGCGGGTCCACGCCGCCGTTGGGCGCAAAAGTTGCGGGAGCTGGCGCCCGGGCGCAATCGGCGCGGCCCACCCCTCCCCATCCTGATCGACGCGACCAATGGCCAGAACCTCCCGCAGCGAGGCTGCGCCGCTGCCCGCTCTAGCCCACCCCTACGCTCCTGGCGTGTCTCAACCCCTTGGCAACATCCTTGCTAGTAAGGGCTTCTATGTCACGACTCTGCGTCGACCGATTCATGACCCACTCGCGCAGGTTGGCGGCGGATCTTCGCATTCAATTCAACCAAGCAACCGACGCGTCCAATCGGGCCGTCATGGCAGATACGGACGAGGTGTCGTCTGCCTATGCGCGCGACGCGGAACAGGCGTTGCAAGTCGTCGAGGCTGACGCCGCGGCGCTCATGCCCCTGCTTCGCGGCCTGAGCCTTTCGAACGAGATCCAAGTGCTCGAAGAATTCGGGAAGCGCTTCGCCGAGTACCGAGAGCTCGACCGCACCATCTTGACCCTGGCCGTGGAGAATACCAATCTCAAGGCGCAACGCTTGGCCTTCGGTCCCGCGCGGGAGGCCGCAGACAACTTCCGGGATGCTCTCGGCGTCGTTGCCTCTGGCATCCCACCCAAAGACCGCTGTTACGTCGACGGCCTGGTGGCGGAGGCAACCCTGGCGGTGCGCGAGATTCAGGTCCTTCACGCGCCCCATATCGCCGAGGCCGACGACGCCGCCATGGCCAGCATGGAGCAAGAAATGGCCAACCTGGCCGCGAGAACGAAGGTCGCCGTAACGTCGCTGGCAGAGCTAGTACCGCGAGGTATTCAGCCAGCGCTGGCCACCGCGCTCTCCGCGCTCGGCCGGTTCGACGACATTTCCAGCCAGATCGTGGCGCTGTCGCGTCGCAACACCAATGTGCGTTCGCTCGAGCTATCGCTCCGCACAAAACCAGCCCTGACCGCCGCCTGCGATGAACGCCTCCGTACTCTCCAGGACCTGTTGGCCAAAGAGGACATCCAGGCCCGCCGCTAGTTGCTGGTTCATAAGGCTACGGGTAGGGCTAGATCGCGGCGAAAAACGCCGGATTCTGCGGAGTGTACCGCCGCAGCGGGCGAGCCTCCTCCACTCACCGTGAGGGGGGTGTCGTGCGCCAGAGGGTTGTTTGCACCCCAAACAACGTTTCCACTGACCGCGAGGGCGCGCCGCGCGCCAGGGAGTTTTGTTGCGGCCATCAAGATTCCGTAAATTCGGTCGCGCTAGCGTGGCCCTAACGGCGCAGCTGACGCACGATATGCGTCGCGAGCAGCGACGGGCGCAAAGCCTTCGCACGCCTGCAGGTGTTTCGCCCGTGCGTGCT
The DNA here is from genome assembly GCA_043747815.1 of Deltaproteobacteria bacterium. Lineage (GTDB taxonomy): Bacteria > Myxococcota_A > Polyangia > Polyangiales > Polyangiaceae > SZUA-265. The sequence continues at coordinate 34,897 of JAYTOL010000053.1, read as the reverse complement.
CGCCGTGCGCGGGACGCCTAGTTTCGGCACGCTGCTTGCGGTGGCGAGCCTACGGGCAAATCTTTATGACTTCTTGATGCCCACCGCGCTGCTCTTTACGCCACCTTGATGGAGGGAGCACTAGGCTCCCAGCGCACTAGTTTCGGAGAGCCAGTGCGGGGCACTAGCCGTCTCCACCCGAACGTATCCGAGGCACGACCATGATCGACCTGATTTTCATCGCGACAGCCGTTGGCTTCTTCCTAGTGGCCATCCTTTACACCCACGGCTGCGAGAAGCTCCGAGGAGGCACTCATGACTGACCTCGTGTGGATCGGGGGCGTCACGCTGCTCCTCTGCGTTTATCTGATGTACGCCCTCCTCGTACCGGAGAAATTCTGAGCCATGACCATTCAGGCAACACTGCTGCTCCTCGTCTACTTCGGGGTGCTGCTGCTGATTACTAAACCGCTAGGCGCCTACATGGCGCGTGTCTTCGAGGGCGAGCGGACCTTTCTGCAGGGCGCGCTCGGCTGGCTCGAGCGGGGCACGTATCGAGCGCTGGGGGTGGACCCCAATCAGGACATGAGGTGGACGACGTACTCCGTCGCCATGCTGACGTTCTCGCTCGTCACGCTGCTGTTCACTTATGCTGCGCTCCGCCTGCAGGGCGTCTTGCCACTCAATCCGCAGGACTTGGGCGCCCAGCAAATGCCGGAGCACCTGGCGTTCAACACGGCGGTGAGCTTCACGACCAACACCAACTGGCAGAGCTACTCGCCCGAGCTCAGCGTCTCGTATTTCTCGAACATGGTCGCCCTGGCCATCCACAACTGGGCCTCGGCGGCCGTCGGCATCGCCATCGCCATCGCGGTGATCCGCGGCTTTGCGCGTAAGAATGCCGACGGTATCGGCAATTTCTGGGCGGACGTCGTCCGGGCCACGCTGTACGTGCTGTTGCCGATCTGCTTCGTGGGGGCCCTCCTGTTCGTGGCCATGGGAGTGCCGCAGAGCTTCGATCCCTTCGCCGTCGTGACGACGCTCGAGGGCGGCAAGCAGACGATCGCCCTCGGTCCGGTCGCCTCTCAGGAGGTCATCAAGCAACTCGGAACCAACGGCGGCGGCTTTTTCAACGCGAACTCGGCGCACCCCTTCGAGAATCCGTCGGCGCTCTCCAACTTCCTCACCCTCGTGCTGATCTGGAGCATCCCGGCTGCCATCACCCACACCTTCGGCAAGCTGGTGGGGAACGCCAAGCAGGGCTGGGCGATCTTTGGTGCCATGGCCGCGCTCGCGCTCGCTGGCGTGCTGGTGTGCATCAGCGCCGAGCAGGCCGGCACGCCGCATCTCGCGGCCGCTCACATCCAGACCGCGCCGACGGCGCTGCAGCCCGGCGGCAACATGGAAGGCAAAGAGGTGCGCTTTGGCATCGCGCCGTCCGCGCTCTTCGCGGCGGTGACGACCGGCGCCTCGTGCGGAGCCGTGAATTCGATGCACGATAGCTACACGCCGATCGGCGGCCTGGTGCCGCTGTTCAACATGCTCACCGGAGAAGTCATCTTCGGCGGCGTGGGCGCGGGGCTGTACGGCATGCTGATGTTTGCGGTGCTCGCAGTGTTCATCGCTGGGCTGATGGTCGGCAGGACGCCCGAGTATATCGGCAAGAAGATCGAGAAGTTCGAGGTGCAGATGGCGATGCTGGCGACCTTGGTGTTGGCCGCGAGCGTGCTCGCCTTCACCGCGCTATCGAGCACCATCGATTTGCCCAAGGAGGGCGCGCTCGCCGCGCTCAATACCTGGCCGGGCAGCGCCTACGGGAGCAGCGACAGCGTGTACGGAGCGGCCACCGGCAACCTGAACAACTCCGGTCCGCACGGCTTCAGCGAGATTTTCTACACCTACGCCTCGGCCACCGGCAACAACGGCTCGGCCTTCGCCGGCATCACCGCCAACACGCCCTGGTACAACACCAGCATCGGCCTGGCGATGCTGATCGGCCGCTTCCTGATGATCGTCCCGCTCCTGGCAATGGCCGGCGCCCTCGCCAAGAAGGGCCGGGTCCAGAGCTCGTCCGGGACCTTCCCGACCGACACCCCCACCTTCGCTGGGCTCCTGGTCGGCGTCGTGCTGATCGTCGGCGCGCTCACCTATTTCCCCGGGCTCTCGCTCGGGCCCATCGTCGAGCACTACCAGATGGTCGCGCAGACGACCCACTGACGGCCCCATTTACGGCCCTGTTTCAAAGAGTGGCAGCCATGATCACCGATAAGCAGCAGATGCCCATTGCAGTCTCGGTCCCGACGCCCGCCCCGGCCCCGGCTCGGGCGGTACGTCCCAAGAACGCCCCGCGCGCGCTCTTCGAGGCCAGCATCGTCAAACGCGCCATCAAAGAGGCCTTCATCAAGCTGGACCCGCGCCTCGTGGCGAAGAACCCCGTCATGATGGTGGTGGAGGTGGGCAGCGTCGTCACCACCTACTTCTGGATCCGTGGCCTGGTCACGGGAGCGGCGGATACGCTCTTCGTCGGCCAAGTTAGCCTGTGGCTCTGGTTCACGGTCGTGTTCGCCAACTTCGCGGAAGCCATGGCCGAGGGTCGCGGCAAGGCGCAGGCGGACGCGCTGCGCAAGACCAAGACGGATACGGTCGCGCGGCGCCTGATCCAGGGAGCCCGCGGCCACGAGGAGCGCGTTGCGGCGCCGCAGCTCAAAAAGGGCGACCTGTTCGTGTGCGAACCGGGCGACATCATCGCGGCCGATGGCGAGATCGTCGAGGGCATTGCCAGCGTCGACGAGTCAGCCATCACGGGCGAGTCCGCGCCCGTCATCCGCGAGAGCGGCGGCGACCGCAGCGCGGTGACGGGTGGCACCAAAGTGCTCTCGGACAGCATCATCGTGCGCGTGACGCAGGACCCCGGGCATAGCTTTCTGGATCGCATGATCGCGCTCGTGGAGGGCGCGAAGCGGCAGAAGACGCCGAACGAGATCGCGCTCTCGATCCTCTTGGCGGGGCTCACGCTCATCTTCCTATTTGCCACCGTGACATTGCTGCCGTTCGCCAAGTATGCCGCCGGTGACAGCGGCAACGTGCCCAGCGTGACCGTGCTGGTCGCGCTGCTCGTGTGTCTGATCCCGACCACCATCGGTGGCCTACTCAGCGCCATCGGCATCGCCGGCATGGATCGTGTGATGCAGCACAACGTGCTGGCGATGAGCGGCAAGGCCGTCGAGGCGGCGGGAGACGTCAACACGCTGTTACTGGACAAGACCGGAACCATCACGCTCGGCAACCGCCAGGCCACAGAATTTCATCCCGCGCAGGGCGTCCAGCTCGCCGAGTTCGTGCGCGTCGCGCAGCTCGCCTCGCTCGCGGACGAAACCCCCGAGGGGCGCAGCATCGTCGTATTGGCCAAGGAGAAGTACGGAATTCGCGGCCGAGAGCTCAGCGAGCTGGGCGCCGCCCAATTCGTCGCGTTCACGGCGCAGACGCGCATGAGCGGCGTCGACCACGATGGCAAGCAGGTCCGCAAGGGCGCCGCCCAGAGCGTGAAGCGCTTCGTCGAGTCGCACGGCGGGAAGTTTCCGGGCGATGTCCAGTCGGCCGTGGAGCGCGTCGCGCGCGAAGGCGGAACGCCGCTGGTCGTTGCGGAAGGTGGCCGCGTGCTCGGGGTCATCCAGCTCAAGGACATCGTCAAGGGGGGGATGAAGCAGCGCTTCGCGCAGCTCAGGGAAATGGGCATCAAGACCGTGATGGTCACGGGCGACAACCCGCTCACCGCGGCCGCCATCGCCGCGGAGTCCGGCGTGGATGATTTCATCGCCGAAGCGACGCCGGAGATGAAGCTAGCCTTCATTCGCAAGGAGCAGGCCGGCGGGCGCCTGGTGGCCATGACCGGAGACGGGACCAATGACGCGCCGGCGCTCGCTCAGGCCGACGTCGGCGTGGCGATGAACACCGGTACTCAGGCGGCCAAGGAGGCCGGCAACATGGTCGACCTCGACTCCAACCCGACCAAGCTGATCGAGGTGGTCGAGATCGGCAAACAGATGCTGATGACGCGCGGCTCGCTCACGACGTTCAGCATCGCCAACGACGTGGCCAAGTACTTTGCCATCATCCCCGCCATGTTCTTCGTCACGTATCCGGAGCTCGGCATGCTGAATTTCATGCAGCTCAGCAATCCGCAATCGGCGGTCCTCGCCGCCGTGATCTTCAACGCCATCATCATCATTCTGCTCATCCCGCTCGCGCTGCGCGGCGTGGCCTACCGGCCCTCGAACGCCGTGACGATCTTGCGGCGGAACCTGCTCATCTACGGCGTCGGGGGCGTGATCGCGCCGTTCCCGGCCATCTGGGTCATCGACCGCCTGCTCGTCGCGCTGAGGCTCGCTTGATCATGAAACCTGTGATTGTTCAGAATTTACGACCCGCCATCGTGCTCACCGCGTTCTTCGTCGTCCTCACCGGCCTCGCCTTCCCCGGGGTCATCTGGGCCATCGGGCAAAGCGTGTTTCCCGGCCAGGCCAACGGCAGCCTGATCCGCGATGCCCAGGGCAAGCTGGTCGGGTCGGCGCTGATCGGGCAGAGCTTCACCAAGCCCGAATACTTCCACCCGCGGCCCTCCGCCGCGGGCGCGGGCTACGACGCCGCGAACTCCAGCGGCACCAACCTGGGCCCCACGAGCGACAAGCTCGTCAACGGCATCAAAGATGACCCCGCCACCACCGATGTGGATGAGACCTATCTCGGCTTCGGAGACCTGGCCAAGGCCTATCGGGAAGAAAATGGCCTCGCCCCGGACGCTCTGATACCTGCGGATGCTGCCACGCGCTCGGGCAGTGGGTTGGATCCCGACATCAGCGCCGCCAACGCCGAGCTCCAGGTCGCTCGCGTCGCGAAGGCGCGCAAGTTGCCCGAGGACCGCGTGCAAGAGCTCGTGGCCGAGCACGAGAACGGGCGGCTCCTCGGTGTGCTCGGTGAGCCTCGGGTCAACGTGCTGCTCTTGAACCTGGCCCTCGACCAGCTGAAATGACGTAAGCTCCGCGGCGCAAGATGCTGAACGAGCGTCCCGATCCCGACGAGCTCTTGCGCCGCATGGCGGAAGAGGAGAAGCAAAAACAGCGAGGCAAGCTCACGCTCTTCTTCGGTGCGGCGCCGGGCGTCGGCAAGACCTACGCCATGCTCGAGGTCGCCCGCGCCGAGCTCGCGGAGCAGCGCAGCGTGCTGGTCGGAGTCGTGGAGACGCATGGCCGCTTCGAGACGGCGGCTCTGCTGGTCGGGCTCGAGGTCTTGCCCCGGCGCAAGATCAGCTACCGTGGGGTCGAGGTCGAGGAATTCGATCTCGACGCCGCGCTCGAGCGCCGGCCGTCGCTGATCCTGATGGACGAGCTGGCGCATACGAACGCCGAGGGCTCGCGCCACCCCAAGCGCTGGCAGGACGTCGAGGAATTGCTGGATGCGGGCATCGACGTGTTCGCCACCATGAACGTGCAACACGTCGAGAGCCTGAATGACGTGGTCGCGCAGATCACGGGGGTCGTCGTCCGCGAGACGGTGCCCGATTCGGTGCTCGAACGGGCGCACGAGATCAAGCTGGTGGACCTGCCGCCGGACGAGCTGCTCGAGCGCTTGCGCGAAGGCAAGGTGTATGTGTCCGCCCAGGCGCAGCACGCCATCGAGAACTTCTTCCGCAAGGGCAACCTGATCGCGCTGCGCGAGCTCACTCTGCGGCAGACCGCCGAGCGCGTCGATGCGCAAATGCTCGCCTACCGCCGCGCACAGGGCATCGAGCAGACCTGGGCCGCCAGCGAACAGATCTTGGTGGCGGTGAGCCCGAGCCCGTACTCGCTGCCCCTGGTGCGGGCGGCCCGGCGCATGGCCGCAGCGCTGCACGCCCACTGGTTTGCCGTCTACGTCGAACCCAGAGTGAGCAGGCCCATCTCCAAGGCCGACGAGGCGCGCCTCACGCAAAACCTGAGGCTCGCCGAGCGGCTCGGTGCGGAGGTGGTCACCCTCACCGGGGACCGTGCGAGCGACGAGATCCTGCGCTTCTCGAAGGAGAAGAACGTCACCAAGATTATCGTCGGCAAGCCGGTCGTCGCCAAGCTCTTCGATCGCTTTCGTTCTTCCCTCGTGGACCAGCTCGTACGGCACAGCGGGGACATCGACGTGTACGTGACGGCGGGCGATCCCGGCGACGAGGAGCGTGGGCCCGCAAAGCCCGTGCACACCCCGCTCAGGCTCTCGGGTTACACGGCCGCGGCGGCGGCTTCGCTCGCGGCGACCGGGGTGGCCTGGTTGCTCTTCGGCCGGGGGCAGTTGCCCGATGTCGTCATGACCTACCTGCTCGGGATCATGCTGGTGTCGAGTCGTTTCGGCCTCGCTCCCTCCGTGTTCGCGGCCTTTCTGAGCGTCGCGGCGCTCGACTTCTTCTTCGTGCCGCCGTTTCTCACCTTTGCCGTAGCCGACTTCAGCCACGCGGTGACCTTCATCGTCATGTTCCTGGTCGCGGTGGTGATCAGCGGTCTCACCGAGCGCCTGAAAAATCAGGCCGCGGCCGCCCGGCAGCGCGAGCAACGGACGGCAGCGCTGTACGAGCTCTCGCGGGAGCTCACCAGCGCCCAGAGCAGCCGGCGCGTGATCGAGGTCGGGGCGGCGGAGCTCGAGAAGGTGTTCAGCAGCAAGGTCATGGTGTTCGCTCCCGCTCGGGACGGAAAGCTGAGCTCCGTGCACGCCGGTCCGGGCCTGGACGCCGCGTCGGAGCGAGACGCCAGCATCGCCCAGTGGGTGTGGCTCCATCAAAAGGAGGCGGGCCTCGGCACGACGACGCTGCCGAGCAGCGATGCGCTGTACATCCCGCTCCTGGCATCTGGTGGCATCGTGGGGGTGCTCGGCCTGACCCCGTCGGCGAGAGATCGCTTTGACTCCATCGATCAGCGCCGGCAGGTCGATGCGTTCGCGGGGCAGGTGGCCCTGGCCATGGAGCGGGCCATGCTCGCGGAGCAAACGGAGGCGGCTCGGCGAGAGGTCGAGGCGGAGCAGCTCAGGAATTCCCTCTTGAGCTCTGTATCGCACGACTTGCGCACGCCGCTCGCCGTCATCACCGGCGCGGCCAGCACGCTGCTTCAGAGCACGCCCCGGGTCGACGAGGCGACGGCGCAGGATCTCACCAAGACCATCCTGGAGGAGTCGGAGCGGCTCAATCGTTTGATCCGCAACCTGCTCGACATGACCCGGCTCGAATCCGGAGCGGTCCACGTGAACAAGGAGTGGCTGACGCTCGAAGAGGTGGTGGGCGCCGCGCTGAACCGTATGGATCATAGGCTGCTCGGTCGCGAGCTTCGAGTGTCGCTCCCGGCGGACCTGCCGCTGATACCGTTCGATCTGGTCTTGATCGAGCAAGTGTTGATTAACCTGCTCGAGAACGCGGCCAAATACAGCGAGGGCCCCCTGGAGATTAACGCCAGCCTGGCATCGGGAGAAGTCCAGGTGGAGGTCGCCGATCGAGGGCCCGGTATTCCGGAGGGCCAGGAGGCGCGGGTGTTCGAGAAGTTTCATCGCGCCGCGCGGGAACAGAGCCCGGGCGGTGTCGGGCTCGGGCTCACCATCTGCCGCGCCATCGTGGCCGCTCACGGCGGGCGGATCTGGGTGCAGAATCGTGAAGGCGGTGGCGCCTCCTTCCGCTTCGCGCTCCCCATCGAAGGTCAGGCTCCGGCGCTCCCAGCACCGCCGCCGTTCGAGCCCCAGGTCCGAGGCGCATCCGCATGAACGAGCCGGCGGTCGTGATCTTGTTGATCGAGGACGAAGCGCAGATGCGCCGCTTCTTGCGGGCGTCGTTGACCAACAGCGGCTACCAGCTGATCGAAGCCGAGACCGCCGAGCAGGGCCTGGCGCAGGCGGCCGCCCAGAACCCCGACTTGATCCTGCTCGACCTGGGGCTGCCTGACCTGGACGGGCTGGTCGTCACCGAGCGCCTGCGGCAATGGAGCAAGATCCCCCTCATCGTGATCTCGGCGCGCGGGCAGGAGCAGGACAAGATCAAGGCGCTCGACGCGGGCGCTGACGACTACCTCACCAAACCCTTTGGCATCGGCGAGCTCTTGGCGCGTGTCCGGGTCGCGCTGCGGCACGCCGCGAAGACCGAGAGTGGCGAGGCGGAGCTGACGCTCGGCGAGCTGAAGGTCGACCTCGGCCGCCGCCAGGTCACTTTGGGCGGCGAGGAGGTACACCTCACGCCGATCGAGTACCGGCTGCTCACCACCCTGGTCAAACACGCCGGCCGCGTCCTGACCCATCGCCAGCTCCTGCGCGAGGTCTGGGGCCCTAACGCGAGCGAGCAGACGCACTACCTGCGCGTGTACATGGGCCAGCTGCGCCACAAGCTCGAGCAAGACCCCAGCCGGCCCCGCTATCTCCTGACCGAGCCAGGCGTGGGCTACCGCCTGCGCACGGACGACTGACGGCGCTCGGGCGCGGCACGGGGCGGCTGGGCCAGGGTGGGCGCAGACCGAGCCTCCAGCGTCATTCGGCGGCTTGGCGATCGCTCGGTAGGGGCTCGGGCCGACGTTTCGAGACGGCCCTGAGCAATTGGAAGCTCAGACTTGCGGCGCTCTCGAGCCCGACGATGGCCGCGTTACGTGCGACGTCCGCGAGCGACACCACCCCGAGGACTCGACCGCTCGAGTCCGTGACGGGCAGCCGCCGCACCTCCGCGTTGCCCATCAGTGTCGCCGCTCTATCGAGCGAATCCGTAGGAGAGCACGTGTGTACCTCGCGGGTCATGACCTCTTCCACCCGGATGCTCGACAGCGGCAGGCCGCGCAAATAGGCCGCCATGCACAGGTCACGGTCGGTGATGATCCCGCACAGCCTCCCCTCCGGGTTGATGACGCCCACCGCTCCGCAGTCCGTGTCCCACATGATCTGGGCCGCGCTCGTCAGAGCATCATGAGGGTGACAGCAGCGCATGCCGTCCGTCATGATGGTCGCGACCGTGACCGCGCCGTCGTCCGTGTGCCCCGCGGAGATCCCCAGAAACTCCTGCAAGGTCTTGGTCAATTGCTTGGTCTTGACGCTCGCGGTCTGCACCGCCTGCTCGATGCCGTGGTCGAGCTTGCGCTCGAGAGTATCCAAGCTCGTCTCGAGCTCACCGGTGCGCTGCCGAGCCTGCATGGCGAGCAGGTGGAGCTGCAGACGTGCGGCTTCTCCGGCTGCGCCGATGTCTTCCAATGCTTCCTTGACCGAACTCAATCGCGTGTGTTGCTCTGCCATGATGTCATCCTTCTGCGCCTTTCGCGCCGTCCGCCTGAGTAGCAACGCCCATGCCAGGGGGTCGGCGCCACTCGGATCAGAAATGCCAGCCAGTCGACCGCGGATCTGACGGGTACGCCTGCCCCAGCGCGTGGCCGCCGCGGCGAAGCCGGCGCACAGATTGCGCCTCCGAGCCCACTCACGCCAAGGCTGCGCGCTTTTGAGCGATGGAAGAGCTCCGGAGCTCCGGTGCGACGTGGCACGAGCCATGCTCTAGGCAAGGAGTGCTGAGGAGCATCTCATGCTGACATCTGAAGTCGATCGCGTCCTTTGTGCCCGGACGCGATGCTAAAGTTCTCTGCCCTGCAGCATTGGCTACAGTCCGCCAGCCTGGATGGCTTTCGGCCCGAGCATGCACAGCCATTTGTTGCGTTCAATCCCGAGACGGCTCGTCGCTTCTACGCCGGGCTGGGTCGGCTCGCGCAGCACCTCGACGTGCGGGTCGAGGGCTTGGAGCACATCCCGCCCGGGCGCGCGTTGATCGTCGCCAACCACAGCTTCGGCTGGGACGTCCTGTTCGTCATGGCGGCCATACACAACCAACTGGGCCGCCCCGTGTGGGCGCTGGGCGAGCACTTGTGGTGGAAGTTCCCGTACGTGCGCCGCCTCGCCGCAGCCGTCGGCACGGTCGACGGAACACCAGAAAACGTCGCTGCCTTGCTCGACCACGACGAGTTGGTCCTGGTCCAGCCGGGAGGCTTGAGGGAGGCGCTGAAGCCGCGCGAGCTCCGCTACCGGTTGCTGTGGGGCAAGCGTCAGGGCTTCGTGCGGGCCGCCATCGCCAGCCAGGCGCCCATCCTTCCCCTCGCCGCCGTCGGCGGCGACGAGCTGTTCAGCTTGCTCGGCAACGCCTACCAGCGAGGGGAGCGCTGGTTGCATCGCCGCGGCGTTCCCATTCCACTACCCAGCCGCATCCTGCCCATCCCGCATTTCGTCCCCTGGCGCTTCAGCGTCGGAGAGCTCATACCGGCGCGCTTTGCCCGCGAGCAGGCCAACGACCCCGCCGCACTACGCCAGCTCCGGCATGAAGTGGAAGGGGCCCTGCACGAGCTCCTCGAGGTCGAGCTCGCGCGGCGGGCAGGCATCGATCTGCCCTTGCTCTGAGGCTGGGGCGACCGACATTCGCAGACGTTCGGTAACGAGAGGCGCGCCCTTGACGCTCGATGACAAAAGGCTATCGATCGGCTCATGTCTCATCGGTTCCATCCGGCCGCCGCGTCGCCGGACGGCGTCCATGAGCTCATCCGCTGGCTCGCGCGTCTCGGTATCCTGGTGAGCCTGTGCGGCTGCTCGCGCGTTGCCGTGTACGATCGCGGGCGGCTGGCTCACCCGAGCATGAGCGCCCGCCAGCGCATGAGCGCGGGCCAAGCCCACATGTACGAGATTCACGAGGGCGCTCGCGGCGGCAGTTTGGGCGCTGGCAGCGGCTGCGGATGCAACTGATGCCTCTGATGCAAGGGATCACGCGCCGCTCCGCCACAGGTCGACCGACGAGCGTTGCGACTTGGCGAACGTGCCTGCTTGGCGTCGCCGCGTGCGTCACCCAGGCTGGCTCCGCCGGGAGCGCAGATTTCGATGCTGAGCTCGAAGTCTCGGCGTATGCCGACACCGACCACGTGGCGGTGCTCACCCCCGCCCTGACCGGCACGTTGGCGGACGCTGCCAGCGGCACCTCGGCGACGGGCGGCTACGTCCTGGACATCGTATCGGGTGCGTCAGTGGACATCGTATCGACGGCCAGCGAACGCTGGCTAGAGGTACGACAGGCGGCCGAGCTCTCCGTCGATCACAAGGACGCGGATTGGGGCGTGAGCCCCAGCGTCAGCGTGTCGCGTGAGCCGGACTACTTGTCCTGGTCTCTCGGCGCGGCGGCGCGGATCGAGCTGGACGAGAAGCACGTCACGCCGAGCGTTGGCTATACCTTGTCACACGACACCGCAGGTCGCCGGGGCACACCCTATTCGGTGTACTCGCTCCAGCTGACGCGGCACACGGCCCAGGCAGGCGTCGAGCTCGTGCTCAACCGTTCCTCACGCCTGGTGCTCTTGGGAGAGGGCACGTTGGAGCTCGGCCGGCAAGAAAAGCCGTATCGGTTCCTGCCGCTCTTCAGCCAGCAGAATGCCTCGTTGATCCCGGCGGGAGCCTCGATCGAGAGCGTCAATCAGTTGCGCTTGCCGGGGCGCACGGCTGAGCGAGTGCCTGAGAGTCGCCGGCGGCTCGCGCTGACGGGAGATTGGGCGCGGCGGGGCGCGCACGACACGCTGCGAGTCAACGAGCGCCTGTACGCCGACAGCTGGGGGCTGTACGCCAGCAGCACGGACCTGCGCTGGCTCTGGGACGCGAGCACGCGGCTCACGCTCGGGCCCCGCGCGCGCTTTCACCTGCAGTCCTCGGTTGATTTCTGGCAACGCGCGTACGTTGCGGAGCTAGCCGCGGGTGAGCTGCAAGTGCCCTCGCTGCGCAGCGGCGACCGTGAGCTGAGCGCGCTGTGGACCGGCTCTCTGGGCATCGGGTCCGAGTGGCGTACGGCCCAGGCCTACGGCAAGGGCTGGGTCTTTGGCGGCCTGATCGAGCTCAGCCTCACCCAGTTTCTCGACGCTCTATTCATCGAGCAGAGGTCGTCCGCGCTCTGCGTGTTGACGGCGGGGCATGTGTTCTAATGGCGAGTCTCTCGTGCATGCACGCCTGGGCCAGCGTCGTTTGCTGCGTTGCCTGCGGCACGGACCCGACAATCGGCGTCGTCGTGGACGGGCTCGGGCCCGAGCAGCGCGGCGTCGAGCAGGGGCCCGAGCACAGGCCGGGCCAGCCGTGTGTCACCTGCCATCATGGCTCGGGCCCGGGCAGCCCCACGTTCAGCCTGGCGGGCACCGTCTTCATCGATCAGGAGCAGAGCCTGCCCCTGGAGGGCGCGAGCGTGGACTTTGTCGACGCGGCCTCTCGCCGTTACTCGGTCCTCACGAACTGCGCGGGTAACTTCTACATCGAAGCGGGTTCCTGGCAGCCGCGCTACCCGGTCTGGGTCCAGGTCGCGTTCGGCACCGAGTCCATCGCCATGAAGACACCGATTCAGCGCGAGGGCGCCTGCGCGACGTGCCACGCGGACCCGGCTGGACCCGACAGCGCGGGACACGTGTACCTGTCGGAAGAGCCCCTCGAGCTGCCTCCTGGAGCTTGCCGGTGACTCGATATCGCCCGGCGCATCGCGGAAGCGCGCAGCTGTGCAGCCTAGCGCTCGGCGTCGCTTGTGCGTCAGAGCCCGGCGTGCGCTCGCTCACGGTTCCGCCCCCTGACGGCTTTGCCTCCGTTTCGACCGCGTTGGGCAAGCGCTGCGGGTCGCTCGATTGCCACGGTCGGAGCGAGCAGAACCTGCGGCTCTATGGCGAGATCGGCCTGCGGCTCGACGCTCTGGACTTGCCCGGCGGCGAGGAGGCGACGCTGCTCGAGCATGAAGCAAACTATCGCTCCATCATCGCCTTCGAGCCCGAGGTCCTCGAGCTCGTCTGGCTCGAGGGTGGCCGCAGCCCGGCGCGGCTCACGCTCGTGCGAAAGGCTCGGGGGCGAGAGGCTCACAAGGGCGGTTCGGTTTTCCCCGAAGGCGACGCTGGCGACGTGTGTCTCTCATCGTGGCTGTCGGGTGCGACCGACGTCGAGAAGTGCGACGCGGCGTCCGAGCTCCCCCCGTCGCCGTTTGCACCGTGCTGTGTGCCGACGGAGCCCGAGTGACCGCACGCTGCCGGCGAGCCAGATCGTGCTCAACAGCTTGTATCGCGACCCCAACCAGCGTTTCTTAACGACGTGATGAACCAGAGAATGAAACGGCGGCCTTCGCAACACATGGAAACCCACCGAAGCGGCCGAGCGGTGTGGCTGCGCGCAGCGGTGCTCGGATCAGACGACGCCATCGTTTCCACCGCTAGCCTCATGATTGGAGTCGCGGCGTCTTCCGCCTCGAGAGAAGCGATCCTGGTGGCCGGGGTGGCGGGACTCGTGGCAGGCGCGATGTCGATGGCCGCTGGCGAATACGTGTCCGTCAGCTCGCAGCGCGACGCGGAGCAAGCCGACATCGGGCGCGAGAAGCAAGAGCTCGCGGGGCAGCCGCAGGCCGAGCTCGCGGAGCTGGTCGGAATCTACGTCGCGCGGGGCCTCGAGAAAGAGCTGGCACAAAAGGTCGCGGAGCAACTCAGCGCTCACGACCGCCTCGGCACACACTTGCGTGATGAGCTCGGGATTGACAGTGCGTCGCTCGCGCGCCCGCTACAAGCGGCGTGGATATCGGCGCTCAGCTTCGCGTGTTTTGCCTTGGTTCCGGTTCTGGGGTTGCTCATCGCCCCGTTGGGCTTGCGCATTCCCGTAATCGCTGCACTTTCACTGATCAGCCTCGCTGCCTTGGGCGCGTTCGGCGGGTACCTCGGCGGCGCACCGCTCGCTCCAGCTGCGTTGCGCGTCACCATCGGAGGCGCCCTGGCCATGGCGGTGACGGCCGCCATCGGACGCCTGCTTGGTGTTTCGGTCGGGTAAGAGAGGGGTCCCACCTTCTTGTCTGACATCCCGCCATCGGGCTGGCTGACGATGGGGTCGACCCAGAGCTCGTCTCTGGGCCGCCCCGCTGGACCGTGGCGCTGAGCGGGCTCGCCCTGCTCATCCCGTACCTCCCCCGCGCGGACCTGCTGGGCTTTACGCCGCTGCCGGCCTCGTTGCTGTTGACACTAAGGTCTGTCCCCTAATTCTGGTCCTGCCCGTAAACGTCGCCGTCACGGCGCTGTACGTGGTGGCGGCCGAGCTCACCCAGCACGGGTTCTAGCGTAGGCGGGCAAGCTCAAGGTGAACGTGCTACCGCCGTCGAGCTCACTCGAGACGGTCAGCGTCCCGCCGTGCCCGTCGACGATCAGCCGGGAGATGTACAGCCCGAGCCCGAGCCCGCTCGCGCGTGCTTTGCCGCCAGTCGTGCGATAATATCGCTCAAACAGCCGCCCGCGGCTCTCAGGCGCTATGCCGATGCCGCGATCGACCACGTCGAACACGACGGCGTTGGCCTGGACCCCCAGCCGAGCGGTCACGGGAGCATCGTCGGCAGAATACTTGAGCGCGTTCGTGAGGAGATTGGTGACCACGCGCTCGAGCCGAGGTGCATCCCCAAGAACGACGTAGCGCGACGCAGCCGCCGTCTCGACCGTGATTCGGCGGGCGCTTGCGTCATCGAGGCTGTCGATGGCGCCGGCGACGAGCTCGCGAAGATCGCACGCTGCACGCCTCAGCGCGAGCTCGCGCAACTCGAGCTGCCTGGTCTCCGTGAGCTCGTCTAGCATCGAGCTCATTCGCAAGACGTTCCGCTCGGCGCGCTCGACAACGTTCAGGCTCACCGGGGGGGCAAGCCCATCTGCCCGCCCATGCCCTGCAGAGCCCTTCAGCAAGGCGACGGACATGAGCAAAGCGTTCAGTGGATTACGCAGATCATGCGAGATGAGCGCCAGCTGTTCGTCGCGCTGCACCTCCAGCCGCCGTGACTCGGTGACGTCCCGGAACACGACGATGGCCAATGCGACGTTGCCGTTGCCGTCCTTGACGCACGCCCCCGTGGATACCACACGCCGCTGCTCGCCGTCAGGCCGTATCCAGAGCACCTCATAGTCCATGAACACATCCCCAGCGAGCGCGCGGGCGAGCGGGCGGTCCTCGCTGGAGAGGCGTTGGCCTTCGACGTCCCGCGCCTCGAGCGAGTGGAGCGCTTCGAGCGTGAGAGCCTGGTCCAAGAAGCCCAGAATGGTGCGCGCGGTATCGTTGATCATCACGATGCGACCGCCGGGCTCGGCGACCGCGACACCCTCGCTCAGGTTCTCGAGGAGCGCGCTGAGCTGCGCGCGTTGTAGCGCCTCGGCTTTCGCGTGCTCCTGCTCACGAATGCAGCTCATCACCAGGTGCTCGTTTAACGTGCGCTGCATCTGCTCGTAATCGAGCGTCGCG
Source organism: Deltaproteobacteria bacterium (assembly GCA_043747815.1). Lineage (GTDB taxonomy): Bacteria > Myxococcota_A > Polyangia > Polyangiales > Polyangiaceae > SZUA-265. Next base: position 19,651 of record JAYTOL010000053.1, on the reverse strand, counting down.
GCACGCCGTGCCAGCGCTCGCTGCACGCACCAGACGACGGCCTCAGCCGACAAGGGCTTGATCAGGTAGTCCTCGGCCCCCGCTCGCAAGCTCTCGATCACCGGTTGCATGTCGGTGTGAGCCGTCATGATGATGACCGGGAGCGTAGGGTCCAGCTCGCGAAGGCGCTGGCAAAGCTCCACCCCATCCATCAGGGGCATCTGCAGGTCCGTCAGGACGGCGGCGGGGAGGCCACGGCGGGCTTCCGCGAGGGCCGCCTCGCCATCGCGTGCCGTCGACGTCTCAAAGCCCTCGGCCTGCAGCAACGCTTCGAGCGCCGCGAGTGAGCCTGGGTCGTCGTCGACCACGAGGATGCGCGACCGCTTCACAGCCTTTGCCCCCTGCGCGCTCCATGAAAGCGATAACGACATCTCAGCCATGGGGCAGCCGATAGCAGGAAGCAGGCCACATGTCGGTGGCGAGTGAACAGCACGGCGAGCCAGGCGTCGAACGGCCATGGAACCGCCTCGACCCCGCGCGCGTTGGACGGACCAAACTGATGGTTGTGGACGAACAGCTTGCGCCACGGGCCGCCGGGGCGCAGTCGGTGCGTCGTGTGCGGTGTCGCTCACCCCCTTGCTAACAGCACTGACGCACGGGCAGCCCCGTGCCCCGGGGGGCTCGAGTCACCCTCCGAGAGAGTCAACTGGCCCAAACGACGAGCGAGGTGGGGTTGTGGTGGTGGGGAGGGTTGTTTGGGGTGCAAACGACGCGGGGTGTTGGAGCAGCAGGGCAACGGCGAGGGCAGGCCAACCCTTCCGGCGCCTTCTGGCGATCGCCACCCGCTGGGGATGGAGGGCGAGGGGATCGAGCGCTGGCTGAGCGCCCAGCGCTGGCGTCGTCTAAGTTAGCCCCGAGCCGCCCGCGTCGAGGCCTGCGCGCAATACACGCTCATTGATGACGCCCCCAGGCATCGAGCCAGATCGCGGACCAGGCCAGAGCGGCATTCCAATTGATAGCGACCTCGTTGACCGAGTAGGCCTCGACGTGATCGACGAAACACTTCTGCGGTGGGCAACCGGCGAGGCCCGCGGCGCGCACGTACGGATCCTGGAGGTCGGCGTTGGGGCCACCCGAAACGGCCCCCGGAGGCGGTCCCGGGTACCGCGGGTTGGCCTGATGCGCCCAGAAGCGGTGGTGCGGGTGCAGCAGCGGGCGCGCACCGTAGCCCGTGACGTAGGATTGGCCCATGGCGTTGCGCCCCAATAGATAATCCATGCCAAGGACGACGCCCTGCGCGAACCGATCCCCGCCCTCAGCATCGGCTGCGCTGCCCAAGAGCACCATGTTGCCCAGCACGTCGGCGTTCGAGCCCCACGGATACTTGCCGTGCATCGGCAGCCGATAGCCTTCCTGCGCCAGGGTCGCTAGCAGCGCATCGGCTGCTGCGCGCAGCTGCGACTGGTAGCGCCGGAGCTCGTCCCGAGTCAGCCGGCCCCTCGCGACCGCGCCGGCGAGCGCGAGGGAGATTTGCCCCAGGGGGGCGACGCGACTCCAGCTGAGCCCGCTCGACGTCGCCAGGCCAGCGACGACCAGGTCCGGGGCGATGGCGCGGTCGAAGGCGCTCGCCCGCAGGTGATCGCGGTATTCGTCACGACCCGTGGTGAGAAACAGCTCGGCCGCGGCCCAATACCACTCATCCCCGACCTCGTCGTCTTCGTAGGCGCCCCCGCCGCGATTGTCCGAGGCGGGGGCCAAGCGCAGCGGATGACGACGTGCGGCGCGCCACGCGGCCTCCGCCACCTCGCGGCAGTGCTGTGAGAAGCTCGGATCAAACTTCAGCCAGAGGCGCGATGCTTGCGCCGCGACCGCCGCGAGGTTGAGGGTCGCCGCCGTGCTCGGAGGGCGCAGGATCCGCGGCTGCTGGTCCTCGTTGGGAGCGGTGCCCAGCGCCGTCCAGTCCTCGTCGTGCATCTTGTGGTGGACCAGACCCGCCAGGGGCTGACCGTCTGGCACGCGCATCGAGATCAAGAACTCGAGCTCCCAGCGCGCTTCGTCGAGCACATCCGGCACGCCGTTGCTCGACTCCGGGATGTCAGTGGCCCCGTCCGCCAAGATCTTGGACTCGACGCCGAGCTGCAGGGCACGCTCGTACGCATTGAGCAAGAGCCAGGTGCTGAGCCCGCCGTTGACGACGTATTTCCCGTGGTCGCCAGCGTCGTACCAGCCGCCGCTCACGTCGAGCGAGTAGTCGCAGCCCGTGTCGCGAGCGCAGCGCGCGAGGTCCGGGCGGTGCCCGGGAGGATGCCCCCACTCGGGTCGCTCGACGTACGGCATCTCGATCGCGACCCCGCTGCGCAGATGGTAGAAGATGCGCAGCGCGTCGCGCGCGAGCGGAGCATACAGGGACTTGGAAACCGCAAAGCGGTCGCTGCGCTGCTCGTTCTTCGAGCCCGTGGCGGCGACGACGAGCGTGAGCTCGTTGCTCTCGGCACGGAACGAGCTGAAGTCGATCTGGTGGACTCGGTCCCCGGAGGCAGGGTCCAGCCCGACCACCCGCGACTCGCCCTCTGAGAGTACCTTGCCGGCCGCGTCGCGCAGCTGCCAGCTCTCCGGAGTCGGCGAGTCCGAGACCAGCACGGCCCATTTGGCCAGCTCCGGCAGATAGCCGAGTTGATTGACGCGCAGCCGGGGCGGCACGGGGGCGGCTTCTCGGGCTCGGGCCTGGTAGGTGGGGTCGGAGAGCACCACGCTGTCGAAACAGATCTCGACGGGCTCGTCCCCGTCGACCAGGTGGCCCCCGGCGTGAAGGGCCAGCTCGGCCGTCGGATCATCCGCGTGTTGCATGGCGAATTCGCCAAAAAAGGGCGTCCGCTTCCGCGTGACCTGGAGGAGCCGCGTGAAGTGGTCCGTGTACGGCGGGCCCGACATGCCCAGCTTGACCGCGAGCCGCGTCGGTCGACTCGACCAGACCTCGAAACCGAGCCGGTAGCGGTGGCTCTGCTGGAGTAGCAGTTGGCGGTGGCGGAGCTGGGCGTCCCAGCGGTTGTCGCCCTTCGCGTCCACCGACAGACACATCGCGCCGCCCTGGACGCGGGCGTTTCCCGCGGCGGCAGGCGCGAAGCTGGCTCCCCAGGGGAGCAGGATGCCGTCCTCGAAGTCAGAGGTGCCGAGCAGGTTGTGCTCGGGGTCCGCAAGCGCGGCGGCGTCCGGCGCAGCAGCGAGCGGGCGCTGACAGGCGACGAGCAAAGGAGTCAGGAGCAGCGCGAGCAGGGGTGCAGCGGCCGGCTGGCGTCGGAGCGGGCGAGTCGCTCGGAGCAGATGGGTGTTCATCGGACCTCCAGGGTGGTGAGGAGCTGGGTCTCGCCAGCGTGCGTCCTTTCGCGCGCCGCTGCTTCTCATCCCGAAGCCATCCGCTCACAGAGCGAGGCCGCGCTCACCTCTCGGCGAGGTACTCGCTCGGCGTCTTGCCGAGCACCGCGCGGAAGACTCGATGAAACTGCGCATAGCTGCCGAAACCCGCGTCGAGCGCAGCAGCCAGGAGATTGCCTCGACGCGGATCGACCAGCGCCAGGAAGCGCTCCAGCTTGAGGCGAGCGCGATACTGCGACACGGAGAACCCCATCTCTCTCTTGAACGCCCGACTGAGGCAGCTCTCGCTGAGCCCGAGCCGCGCCGCAAGCTGCCGCCGCCCGAGCGCCGAGTCCTCCTCGAGCAACAGCACGACGCGGGTGGCTATGTCCGCCGCCGCACCAGCGCGGGCCCCGCTTTGCTCGCAGGGCGCCGCCGTCTGCGCTGGAGAGGCGTCCCCAGCGGCGAGCCCGCGGCGCTCCGCACGCACGAGCTCCCACAGGTTGCCGAGCAGCGCGCAGTAGAGCACCACCTGAGCCTGGCGCTTCTCGTCGACCGGCGAGCTGCTGATGGCAGAGTCATTGACGAAGAGGCCGAGCACCCCGCGCGCGGATTGGATCGGGGTCAGCGCGTTCCAGCCGTGGCCGAGAACGCGCGTCTGACCCCGGACGTGCGCCGTGAGCGGCACGCGGTCGAGCAGCAGCCAACGCCCAAGCCCGGCGCTGGCTCGGGTCATGGCTTCGCGATGGGCAGCACCCAACACGAAGGCGATCTCGCGTTCGTCCGTCGTTTCACCTGCAGCACCTGACCCCCAGGTGCCGTGCAGCAGATCGAGCGAGCGACCGCAACTGAAGATGGCGGCACGCTCGACCCCGAGCACGGAGCGAGCCAGCTCGACGGCGCGACGCAAGAGCGTGTTCTCGTCGCGGTACCCCGACAGCTCGTCGCTCGCCTCCAGCACCGACAGCGCGTCCTCTGGTACGGCGGGCGCCTGAGCCGGAGGCGTACGCCAGTTTCCCCCCACGAGCAGGGGCCAGTCCACGCGCCGCGTGCCGCGTGGACTGAGCGCTCCCGCGCGCTGGTGTTGCCAGGTGCTGAGCGTCTCGCCCCGGCGCCCGAGAGCCGTGGAAGAGCGGCCGCGACTAGCACGCCTCGAGGTCGGCAACGCACCCATCGTCGCAGCATAGCGCATCCATGCAGTCGCCGCCTCTCACTAGGAGGCGGCGAGTGCTCGTTTCGTGCGCAGGTTCGCCGGGACGGCGCAGCACTTCCCCGAGAGCCACACCGACCGGCTCACCACCGACGTCGTCGATCGCCTCGCCGGTTGCCCCAAATACGCATGGGTCGGGCGTGGCCACGCGGAATTCGATGGCCCCCTAGGTATCGCCGACGGGCCGACGCGAAGACGTGGGCGACGGAGCCTGGTTGCCGTCGTCGGAGACGACCACGGCGAAGGTCCGACCGAGCGAGCTCGCCGCGACGATCCACAGCAGGAGTGAGCCCAGCGCTACCGCGAGGCAAGCCCAGATCGACACGCCCCAGACGGCGATGATGCCGAGCACCGGTACGGAAGACAGAGCCTTTGCGGCCCGATCCACGAACATGTCGATGAACGCCTTGGCCTTGTATCTCTGAGCGTCCGTGAGCGGCACGTACAGCGACTCTTTCGTCACCTGCTGGAGTGAATAGTTCAGCCCGCGGTCGCTCGCGGCCAGCAAGATCGCCATCGAGACGATGGGCAGCAGGGCGAGCCCGAGCGTCGCCGCCGCCATGGTGATCGGCGGCACGAGCAGAGCGAGCCTCTTGCGCGGCAGCAAGACGGGGACGATCAAGAGCTGCGACACGAGCGCGGTACCGCTCACTATCCAGCCCAGCCGACCGTACATTTGAGCGATCTCGACCTGAGTGTGGAATGCGCGCTCGAAGACCACGTTGATCACGAAGTCGGTCACCGCGGACGCGAACTCGTAGGAGACGACGATCGCCACGATCCACAGCAGGTAGCGGCTCTTCAGCACCTGTCGCGCGCCGTCGAGCGCGTCGGCCAGCGCGGCTTGCTCTACTCGCACGACGGAGCGCGGAGCGGGCTTCAGGATATGCTCCGTGGCCCAGCCGAGCCCACCGCCCGAGATCACCAAGCCCACGCAGACGAGCAGCAGATCCACCGGACCGATGCTTTGAACCAGAGCATCGACGATGACGCCGCCCGCGACCCCACCCAGGATGCCGCCAAGGCCAATGGGGCCATAGAGCCTGTCCGCCTCGCCGCGTGAGACAACGTCATTGGTGTAGGTCCAGAAGATCGCGACCATCACCGTCGAGTAGATCTCGACCAACATGAAGACCGCCCACACGAACCAGCGTTGCGACCCCAATAGCTCGCCCCCGAGCCGCAGGCAGACCCAGAACGCAAGGAGCACGACCGCGAAGATCGCGCTCGAGCCGCGCACCACGTCGAGCCGTGAGAAGTGGTTGACCGTGCGCGAATAGGCGAGCACGACGACGCCGACCGCAATCACGGACCCGAAACGCAAGTAGGGCAACTCGCTCGCCCCCAGGTGTGCGAGCACTGACGCCGTGCGGATGGGCTTGAGCAGCCAGAGCGTGGTGATGGTGAGGAAGAACCAGCCTGAGAGCAGGGCGGCTTTGAGCCGCTCGGCTCGCGACAGCTCGAGCAGCAGGGTGAAGGGGTTCCGAACGACGTTGCTATTCAAGGTGCCTCGATGACGCTGTGTCGAGCTCCGCTGCGACGGGCTCCAGCCTCTGGTTGGGGTCCGCGCCGCACGAAGCAACGCCAGCCAGCGTACGGCGACGAGTAAGCACGAAGCGTACCTGCCCGCTCCCGAGAGCTCGGATCATCGGCGTTGAGCGTCGCGCGAAGGCTGCCGCGCCAAATCTGCGTCCAGCCGAGGCGAGCGCAGCATCTGCGCCCGGAGCGGGCGGCCCGCATGGGGAGCCAGGGGTACGGCGCTCCGAGCTATGTCGTCGTCGCGATCGACAACGGCCAGTCCCGCTACCCTCTCGGCGTCCACTTGTATGATCTAGGTCCGCAGGGCGGCTTCCGCCTGGTGGGGCTCACACGGCCCGAAGTGACCTGGGCCAAGCTCTCGCGTGCCATCCTGCAAGATATCGGGCAATAGCCGCGCTCACGTGCGCAATCTGACGTCGACCGGCTGCACATGCCAGATGCGCTCGGCATACTCGCGGATCGAGCGATCGGAGCTGAAGCGCCCCATGCCGGCGGTGTTGCGGATGCTCGCGGCCGTCCACCATGCCGGGTCTTGCCAAGCACGAACCACGCGTTCTTGAGCCGCTACATACGCGCGGAAGTCGGCAAGGACAAAGAAAGCATCGCGCTCCGTCAAGCTTCGAACCAGTGGCGCAAACAGCCCCGGCTCCCCCGGAGAAAAGCGTCCCTGCGCGATGTCGCGGAGCAGGCTGGCAAGCTCTGGGTCCCGCTCGAGCTCGAGGCGCGGATCGTAACCCTCCTGCCCTCGCCGGAGCACCTCGGCGGCCGTCATCCCGAATAGAAAGAAGTTGTCGGCGCCGACGGCCTCGCGAATCTCCACGTTCGCCCCGTCTAACGTGCCGATGGTCAACGCGCCGTTGAGCGCGAATTTCATGTTACCGGTGCCTGAAGCCTCGCGCCCGGCTGTCGAGATCTGCTCGGAGAGGTCCGCGGCAGGGTACATGTGCTGCGCGTTCTTCACGTTGAAATCCGGCACGAACACCACCTGCAAGAGCTCCCGAGCGCGGGGCTGTGCAGCGATGCTCGACGCCAGCGCGTGCGCGAAGCGGATGATGAGCTTGGCCATGAAGTACGCCGGCGCCGCCTTTCCAGCCAAGACGACCGTGCGCGGCACGATACCCGCGACATCACCCCGCAAGATGCGGTCGTACAGCCACGCCACGTGCAACAGGTTGAGGTGCTGGCGTTTGTACTCGTGCATCCGCTTGCACTGCATGTCGAGCAACGCCAAGGGATCGATGCTGACCCCCATCGAGGCGCGAAGCCAGGAGGCAAACTGTCGCTTGTTAAAGAGCTTGACGGCACGCCATTCGGCGTGGAGCTCGGGCTCCTCGGCGTGCGCCGACAGATCGCGGAGCCGCTCCGGGTCATCCAAAAAGCTCTCGCCCAGATAGCGGCTGAGCAGGCTGGTCAGCGCCGGGTTGGCGAGCCCGAGAAAACGACGTTGTGAAACCCCATTCGTCACGTTAGTGAAACGCTCCGGCCAGACGTTGGCAAAATCGCGGAGCACCGTCGCCTTCAAGAGCTGCGAGTGGAGCGCGGCGACGCCATTGATCGTGTGACACGCCACCGCCGCCAGGTGAGCCATGCGCACGGTCTTCTCGCCGCTCTCGCCGATGATAGACAGGCGCTCGCAGAGCGCGTCGTCGCCGGGAAAGCGCGCCCGGACCTCGTCCAGAAAGCGCCGGTTGATCTCCAGGATGATCTCGAGGTGCCGCGGCAGCACGCGGCCAAACAGCGAAAAAAACCACACCTCGAGGGCCTCGGAGAGCAGCGTATGGTTGGTGTAAGAAAGAGCGCTGGTCGTGATCGACCAGGCCTCGTCCCAGCCGAGGCCATGCACATCCAGCAACAGCCGCATCAGCTCCGGCACCGCGATGGCGGGGTGCGTATCGTTGAGCTGGATCGCGAATTTTAGTGCAAACTTCCGGATTCCCGTCTTCTGGAGCAAGAGCCGAATCATGTCCTGCAGCGAGCAGGACACGAAGAAGTGTTGCTGTTCGAGCCGCAGCTCACGCCCGGCCGCGGTTTCGTCGCTCGGGTACAGGATTTTGGCGATGTTCTCGCTCTGGACCTTGGCCGCGACGGCGCGCCGATAGTCGCCGACGCGAAAGGCTTCGAGATCGAACTCTTCCGGCGCGACGGCGCTCCAGAGGCGTAGAAAATTGGCGTTGGCCGTGTGGCGGCCGAGGAGCGGCGTATCGTAGGGGACGCCCTTGACGATGCGCTCGGGCAACCACCGCATATGCCAGTGACCGGCGGCGTCGACGTAGCGCTCGGTATGCCCCCCAAACCCGACGTCGTGCTCAATCTCGTAACGACGCACTTCCCAGGGGTTACCATAGCGCAGCCAACGGTCGGTGCGCTCGACCTGCCAGCCATCTTTGATCTCCTGATCGAAGATGCCAAACTCGTAGCGGATGCCGTAGCCAATGGCGGGGAAGCGCAGGGTCGCCAGAGAGTCCATGAAACACGCGGCGAGGCGCCCGAGCCCGCCGTTGCCGAGGCCGGGCTCCTCTTCATGCTCCAATAGCTCGTCCAAGCTCACGCCGAGCGAGCCCATAGCCTCGCGCGTGCTCTGCTCGATGCCGAGGTACATCAGGTTCTGGCCGAGCTGTGGGCCCAGCAAATACTCGGCCGACAGATACACCACCGTGCGATGCCCACCTTCCAGGTAAGTACGCGCGGACCTCACCCAGTGAAACAGCAGCCGGTCGCGTACCGCGTAGGCGAGGGCGAGGTAGTGGTCATTGAGCACCGCCACGCCGGGAAATTTGGCGACCTCGAAGTAGAGCTTCCTGACGAAGTCTTGCCCAATCGACGCCGCGTCACAGCCCGGCTCGATGTCGAACGCCTCCGCGGCGGCTCTCGTGTTCATTCACGCCTACGCGGACCCGCCGCCGCAGGCCGACACCGATGGCGCGCGATCTGCGCCAGCGCAGGCCAGCGCCAAATGGCCGCTCGACAGCTTGCGGAGCGCCCTCGCCAGACGCGCGCGCCGCTGGGCGTCATGCACGACCAGGCAGCGAAAACGCAGGGCACGCGGGTAGACGGCGAGCAGCGCCTCCAGCGCTGGGTCGTCCTGCGGAGCTCGCAGCATTTGGTCGAGCCGCTCCCGGATGTTCAGGCTCGGTTCCACCCACACCGGGCGGCTAGTCTCGGCATCGACTCCCGAACTGAGCAGGATGATGCCCGGCTCCTCGGGGGCGCGGTGGGCCGCGGTCACCTCGAGCGGTCCTGCGTGGCGCCACGCGACCTCACGCTTTGCCGCGGCGGGCTTGGTGGGGTCCTGCTGCCCCGCATTTAGCCCGAGCACGGCGCGCAGCAAGTCGAGCGCGCTGAGCACACCGACGGCTACGCCGCGTTCGTTCACGAGCACGAGGCTATCGGCGTGCTGCTCCGCCAGTGCGCGCGCCGCCGCTTCGATCGACGTGTTCTGATCGACGCTCACGGCGGTCAGGGTCAGGTGATCGGCGAGCTCCTCGATGTCATGGCAGCTCTCGAGCTCGCGCACCGTCGCCGAGCCGACGGGTCGCCCCTCGCCGTCCAAGACGGGCGCGCTACCGAGGTGTCGGTCGTCCATCTGGCGCAATAGCCCGAACACCGAGCCCCCCTGCGAAGCGTGTACGAAGTCGCGTTCCATGATTTCTGCCGCCGTCGTCGCCATGCTGCTCTCCCTTGTTCCTTGCTCATACGGGCAGAGCAAACGCCGGGCCAATCCGCGAGGGGTGGAGCAGCGCGGGACTTCTGGGCTCCGCCGCGAGGTAAATGCCGCGGCCGTTGGCTCCGCACACGCGCGCGACGCAGGTCCTGCGCGGCCTGGGAAGCCGCACGCAATCGGCGCGCCGCTCTAAAAGGCAGCGGCGCTCGCGCACCGACGCACGAGCGCAGGTGCTGCCGGTGGCCTCTCCCTTGCAACGCAGACCTGCTGGCGATCCACCCCGCGCCACCGCTCAGTCGCTCGTGAAAATGAATGTCCCACCGCCGGGCAGCCTGCACCTCGAGGTGACAGAACAGGAACATGCCCCTTGACCGCAGGCAGAGCTAACGGGAAGGTGCGCAGCACGCATGGCTGCATGGCTTGCATCAGCGCGGGTCCCGCCCGTAGGCCTAGCCTCTGACCGCCTCGCTCGACGATGAGCCATTCGACGCGCGCCAGGACCGCAGGGCTCGGTTGGCTCTCGGCGGCGGTACTTGCCGGGCTGAGCCTCGCAGCCGCGCCGTCTCCCTCGGAGCGCCCGGGGCCGCCCGAAAGCGAGGCCGCGCCTGACGCTCCGCTGCCTCCCGGTGAGGCACGCCGGCCCCTGCCGCGCTATTCTCCGCGAACCGAGCCGCCCCCCCTCGGGGACACCCTGTTGTGGGTGCCGCGCATCCTGTTCTTTCCAGCCTACCTGGTGAGCGAGTCGCTGCGGCGTCCGCTCGGCGCCTTGATGAGCTACGCGGAGGAGCACCACTGGCAAGCCCGCTGGTACGACTTTTTTACCTTCGGCCCCGAGCAGCACATCGGGCTCTTTCCAACGGGTCGGATCGACACGGGGCTGCATCCCAGCCTCGGCATCTACTTCTTCTGGGACGACGTGCTGGGACAGAGCGACCTGCGGCTCCGCGTGACGAGCTCGGGCTGGGAGGCTTGGAGCGTGCGCGGCCTGTGGCGCTGGCCGCTCGGGGACCGCCGTCGGCTCGAGGTCGCCGCGGGCTACGCACAGCACCGGGACCGAGTCTTCTACGGGCTTGGGCCCGCCGCTCCAAATGCGCCCGCGCGGTATGCGGAGACCCGCTTGGAGGGTCGCTCTAGCTATGTGGAGAGGCGCGATCAACTCACCTTCTCGAGCTACGAAATCCTGCGCGGCGTCAGCTTCGACGGGAGCGAGCGTGAGCACGGTGAGCGCTCTTTGAACGAGGCCATCGCGCTCGGCGCACTCGCTGCTCCGCCCGCGCTCGAGGACGGCTACGTCGCGGCCATCTCCGGCCTTTTTGCTAGCTTCGATTCCCGCGCTCCGCGGCTCAGCCCGGCCCCACGCACGTCGAAAGACGTCGCCCATCGCGGTGGCTCGGGCCTCGCCGCCGCCGTGCGCGTGGAGCACGGGAGCGGGCTCGCGCGCACCCGCACGGCGCCCGCCGATCCGGCTCGGCTACCCCAATGGCTCGGCTACGCGGCGCAGCTGACCGGCGCGCTCGACGTGACCGATACGCGCCGAACGTTGGAGGTCACGACCCGGGTCGAGCTCGTGGATCCGCTGCGCGCCGACAGCCCCGTTCCCTTCACCGAGCAGGTCTCGCTCGGGGGCCAGCAGCCGCTGCGCGCGTTCAGGGCGGGACGCCTGGTGGATCGCAGCGCCGCGGTGGCGACGTTCAGCTACCGCTGGCCCGTCTGGGGGTATCTGGACGGTAGCCTGCATTACGCCGTCGGCAACGTGTTCGGCTCGCACCTCTCCGGGATTCGTCCGGGGCTGTTGCGGAGCTCATTTGGCATCGCGCTCGACTCGGTGGGCTCGATGGACCAGCCCTTTGAGGTCCTGCTCGCGTTCGGCACGGAGCCGTTCGAAGCCGGCGGCCACGTGGAGAGCGTGCGGTTCGTGCTCGGCACACGAGCGGGCTTCTGACGCCGGCGGCCGGAGCTCGTCAGTCAAACGCGGGGCGCTCGAGCGCGGCGAGCAGGAAGCGGCCACTGCCCTGATCGTACACGTGCACGTCCAGAGGATAGGGAGCGTGGCGACCTCGACGCGCTGCACCTGGGGCCGCGTCGTCTAACGCGGCCACGCGCAACGACCAGTAGCCTCCCGCGGGCTCGAGCGTGCTGAGCTGGCGGAGCGCGATGCAGGCCTCTCCCGGCGTGCTCGCCGCCAGCGCCAGGGGCTGCGCTGGATCCTGGCGCCCTCCGAAAGACGCGCGCACCACATAGCGTCGCCGGCCCGACGCGATCTTCGAGCTCACCGCCCAATCCCGCAAGCACAGCCACGGCTCCCCGCCCCGAGTGATCACGACGGGATCGGACAGCGGTGAAAGCCGCGTCAGGTACCGCTCGAGGATGACGCGGCGCCGCCCGACGAGAGTGCGCACGAGCTCGCCGTGCAGCTCGGGTTCGAGCTCCGCCGTCCGGACGATCGCTTCGATGTGCGGCTCGCTCAGGCGCGCCAGGATGCGGGCCATCCACGCCGCGTCGCGCTCGCTCATGCGGCTAAAGGCCGGGTTCGGATAGGTCGGACGCCAGCCCTCCGGATCAAACCCGGGCACGGCGTAATAGCCAAACACGAGCCCCGAAGGACCGAGCTTGGCCCTGTCCCAGGGGCGCTCGAGCGCGCCGAACGTGGAGAAATCGACCAGGATTTGCCCGGGCTCGAACCAGTAGGCGTGTTCACGTCGCCAGGTCTGCTCTGCCGGTCCCACCCACAAGCTGCCGAAGCAATCCCCGAAATCCAAGAGGTGGTGGCGCACGTAGCCGCGACCGTCCCCGCTCTCGATCCACATCGCGAGCGTATTCTGATCGCGCTGATCGGAGTGATCCGTCCAGGCCGCCAGCAGTCGCGACCCTCGCAGCTCACGACGATCTTCGTGCGCCACGACGTCGTTACGATCGTCCCGCCGGATGCCTTCGTATGTCCAGGGGCCGAGAGGCCGCCCCGACAAGTACAGGCTCGCCACGCCGCGATAGCGACCGCTTGGCCCCCGCTCGGCTCGCGCGAGCACCTTGCGCAAGTCCTCCTCGCTAAAGGCAATCTCTTCACCTGTATCCGTCTCGGCGTGCGCACCCGGGGCGATGTGCAGGATTGAAGGCTCGAACACCACGATGGTGTTGCACGGTGTGTCAAAGCCCGCCGCATGGTAAATGCGCGAGCCGACCACGTCGGCAGCCGAAGTCCGCACGCTCTGCACGGGCTCATCCAGCTTGACGAGGTAACGGCTGCCGTCAGGCGCCTTGATTACGAAGCCGGGGTCGGCTCCGTCTGGCTTGGCGCTCTTGATCAACCAAGGGCCCTCCGCCGACAGGGCCACGTCCGGGCACGGCCCCAGCGCTGCGGCCTCCGGCGTCAGCCCCCGGAGGGCCCGGTTTTCGAACCAGCTCGAATCGGGGACTTCGTCGAACGCGTTGACGTTGATCGACTCGCCCTCGGGCCGCATCGCGAAGAATTCGGAGACGGGCCGGAGCAAGCTCTTGTCCACGGCGTCCCAGCGTTTTGGAGAGAAGGCGGGTTCCAGCTGCGCCGCGAATGGCTGCCGGTCCGGGTCGCGCCACAGCGGCGCCTCGGGCGGATACGGCGCTACCCCGCGAGCGCATCCGAGCCCACACGCGAGCCCCAAGAGCGCGAGCTCGAGGGGGCTCGCCACATGGCGAGCCCGCACCTGATCTTCCACGGGTGTCATCGACACCATTCGCAGGCAGTTAGCATGACCACGCGGTCCACCCGAGAGTTTTGCGTCTGCGGAGGCTGGGACGCAGATCTTGCGCGCGAGCGGACCCGCCGGGCGCGGAGTGGCCCGGCTCCGGCTACGCACCCCCGCGCTGTCCTTCCTGTAACTGCACCGTCAAGACGGGACAGGGCGCGATCTGCACGACGCGTTCTGCAACTGAGCCGAACACCAGGCGCTTGAACCCAGCCCTCCCATGCGTGCCCATGACGATCAGATCGAACCCGCCCTGGGTCGCGAAATCGCAGATCCTCTCCTCAATCAAACCTTGCAGCAAGTGCGCCTCCACGCGCTCGCCGCCGGCATATTCTGCAGCTCGCTTGGCGGCCGCCAAACGCGTCTCAAACTCCGCAAACATCCGCTCCAGCTGGACCTCGGTATACAGAACGTAGCCCTCCGGAACGGCGTACGAGAGCGGCTCGTAGACGTGAATCACCACCAGGGGGGCGTTGTAACGCTTCGACAAGTCAGCGGCGATGCGCGTCGCTTCTTCAGCGTGGGCTGAGAAGTCGGTAGGCACGAGGATCTTGTTAAATAGCTTCATTGGACGCTCCGTGGTCATCACTGTTCGATCCGTGGAGCATGATGCATGCCATCAACCCGACGCCTGCACTGGCACGGCTCCTGCTTGGAAAACCAACAGAGTCACTTGAACCCGTGTTCCGATCGAGCTCGCGCTCGACGGCACAGGTCAGCACAAGGAGCAGCGATGGCCAATTTTGAGAAGATCCTGGTACCGGTCGATTTCTCGGCATATTCGGCGGAAGCCGTGCGCCTGGCTGCCGACCTCGCGCAACAGTATCACGGCTCGATCACCCTGGTTCATGTCTACGATCCGCTGCCGTACGCTTTGCCGCCAGAATACGACATGTTCACCTCCGAGCAGGAAGCTCGGCTGACCCGAGAATTTGAAAAGAGGCTGGCCGTCGCCAAGGGGGCCGCGGAGAGCGCCGGAGCACAGCGCGTCGAAGCACGCCTGCTGCACGGGCTACCTTCAGCGGCCATCTTGGACGCTGCGCGATCTGGGCAGTTCGATTTGATCGTCATGGGCACTCGCGGTCGAACGGGTATCAAGCATGCCCTGCTGGGCTCCGTCGCTGAACGGGTTTTGCGCAACGCGCCCTGCCCCGTGCTCACCGCCAAAGCAACAGAGTAGCTCCCCGACTCCCTGCCGATGTCCGAGCACCTGGCACACGTCCTGCACCAATGGCGGGCATGTCAACACTACTACCCACTCCAGTCAGCGTGCTCGCCGCCATCGACTTCTCCGAGGCGTCGTCACTCGTGCTGCAACAGGCCCTTGACACAGCGCGCCGGACGCAGGCCGAAGAGATCCACTTCTTGCACGTTCAGACAGCGGACGGCCCCGACCAAGAGCTCGCGGGCCCGCGCACGCTGCTCGAGGCGTGGGTCGCTGCGCGCCTTTCCGGCGCAGAAGGCGTGCCGCACACCGTCAAGGTGGTCGTGCATGAAGCCAACGGCAACCCTGCCGACGTGATCGTCGAGATGGCGAGTGACCTGCTCGCCGCCGTCATCGTCGTCGGCACACACGGGCGCAAGGGCTTACAACGCATGCTCCTCGGCTCTGTCGCCGAAGCGGTCGTGAGGAACGCGGGCTGCCCGGTCCTCGTCGTGAGCCGCTCATGCATCAAGAGCGGGTGCCGCGCATCGAGCCTCCCTGCCCGCGTTGCGTGGAGACGCGCACCTCGACGGCAGGTGAGAAGCTCTGGTGCGAACAACACAGCGAGAAGCACGGCCGGCGGCATACCTATTACGACACGCGCCCAGGGCGCTGGGTGAGCCAACGCATCAGCTTGTAGAACCTACGTTACGTCAGAGTCAGCGATTGAATCGAGAACATGAAAGACATCGAAGCACTCGTCATTGGTGGCGGCCCGGTCGGGCTCTTTGCAGCGGTATCGTTGCTGCAGCGTGGGATATCCGTGGAAGTGTTCGACTCCGCCGGGGAACGCGCGGTGCGGGGCTACGCTTGCGGGCTGCACCCAGGCACGCTGCGAGCGTTCGATCAGGTCGGCCTGATGCCCGCCATTCTGGAGCTGGGGCACCGCATCGACCGCCTGGTCATCCACAGAGGTGCCGCCCGGATAGGCAGCGCCGAGCTCAACGCCATCGAAGGCAAATATCCGTACGCGTTGACGCTCCGTCAATTCGATCTGGAAGACATCCTCGTACAGGCCCTACAGCGACATAACCTGAGCGTCCAGCGCCACCACGACATCCACCAACTCTACGCGCGGCACGGCTTCGTGAGCGTGACGGGCAGCGCCAACCCCGGCGGCGTAGGGACGGCGGAGAGCCCGGCAGGCTCGCTCGTGTCGGAGCTCGTGGAGCGCAGGGTGGGCTATGTCATCGGTGCGGACGGATACTTCTCCACGTGCCGGCGGGTGCTCGGGGTTGACCTCACGACGGTCCGCCCCACGCGAGCTTTCGCCGTGTGCGAGTTCTTGGCCGACCTACGCGGCTGGGAGCGGGAGGCCCACTTCGACTTCTCCAGCGAAGGGGTCTGCGCGTTCTGGCCGCTGGGGCCGACGCTCGGGCGGTTCACCTGTCAACTCTACAAGGGGCTCGACGAGGAGGCATCGCTCGAGGGTTTGCGCGAGCTGCTGCGCGAGCGCGCGCCCTGGTTCACTCCCAATCCCGAGCAGCTCTGCTGGGGCGCCGTCGCTCCGTTCGAACACCGCGTGGTCCGACGCTTTGGTCAAGGTCGCGTCTGGCTCGCTGGCGACGCCGCACACTCCACCTCGCCGGTCGGCTTTCAGAGCATGAATCGAGGATTCTGTGAGGTGGAGCGGCTCTCCGAGTTGGTCGCCAGCGCTCTCTTCGACGAGGATCATCGACCTAGCGTGTTCCAGGACTTCGAACGCGAGCAGCAAAGCGAATGGCTCCGCCTGTTCGGGATTCGGCCCGAGGAAGCGCAGGCGGTGTCGAGCGAGAACGAGCTCGCCCCCTGCATCCCGGCGTCGGGTGAGGATTTCGAAGCTCTCGCCGCGCAGCTGAGGGCGTCTCTGGCCCGGCCGCACGCGTAACTCGCGAAGCGTCTCTGCGGACTGCGCCGTTGCTCGCCTGACGGGCGCGGCGCCGAAAGCGGCACCCAGCGCCTCTCGCGCCGCGGGCCATCCTCAAAGTCCTCGCCACATTTCTGCACTGAGCCGCCACTCCCGTACCGCTCCCCGTCCTCCAACGCGCTCCACGCGTTTCCGCACGCTGTCCAGTACATGCCCGGCACGCTCGAAAACGCAGCTCCTCTCGTACCCTGACCTCCTGCCGGGGTTTGTTCAACAAGCGTCTTAGCGCCGGTCTCAGCGCCGCTCGCTACGCTCCGCCACCGCCAAAACGCTACTACGTTAGAGGGGCTCCGAGTCGCCGGGGCCTCGTCTGATCGGCAACACCCGGACGCGTGCTTTTACCTTGTCGATCGTGACGATGGCGCCAGTCGAGAACGCTTGCGCTCGCAGGGTCAGGACTCGGACGACGTCACGCCCAATCGCCGCTGGCAAGACGTCCTGCGCGCGGACCTGCAGCACGCTTGGACCAGTCGCGCCCGTCACCGCAAGGAGTGCCGAGAAGTCCATGTCGTGAGTGAACACAACATGATCGCGGTGCCGCGCCCACTCCATGATATCCGCATCGTTAGCTGTTGGTGAGCCCACCGAAGCCCAATGCACGGCTTCGAATCCTTCCTGCGCCAAGAACCCCACCCAGGTGGGCGACAGGTTCATGTCGAGGAGTATTTTCATGTCAGTGGAAGGTCGACCTCTTGGGTCCGCCAGGCCGCGTAAGTAAGGGCCGCTTGGACATCCTCAGGCTCGAGATATGGGTAGGCAGCAAGGATCTCGTTCTGAGTTCGACCTGCCGCAAGCAAGCCCATGATCGTGCCGACCGTAACGCGCATCCCCCGAATGCAGGGACGACCACCCATGACCGTAGCGTCATGAGTTATTCGGTTCAGCAGGTCCATTTCAGGATTATAGCCTGGATTCGAACGCTTGCCCACCGCCCCAATGTTTGGTCAAGACAGCCCGAAAATGGTACCGGCGCCTCTGTCTCGCCCGAAGCAGCTGCATCCCGCGCGAGGACCGAGAATCGGAGAATCTACTTTCTCGACAAGGGCGTTCCCCACGGCACTTCGGAGCAAACGATGCCAGTCCGGCCCCTTCAAGCACCCAGCCCAATGCTGCGTGTCCCGAGGATCTTCAGCGCTGGGCGTCATGCGCCGGCTCAACGTCGCTCCGTCTAACGACATCGCGTTCAGCTGCGGGCGCCCCAGCCTTCCACGACTCATCGATCGTCGAGACCGATGCCTTGGCGCGAAGCGCTCAAGGCATCGAGCCAAGGGTCATCAAACTTGAAGCCCGCCAGCTGCAACGTCGCAGTTATGCCGCTCTTTAAGGTGTTTCCGGCTCGATACGTCCGAGGGCCTCGTCGGTCGCCATCTCGAGCTCAGCAAGCTCAGTTTCAGTGAGCGCTCGCATGCGCACTTCAAGAGCGCGCTTTGGTATCGCTCGCATCTGAAAAGCAAGCGCAACCGACTCCTGTGGTGGGCCTAACTCAGACGCTTCGATCATTGCCGTTCCCGCTAGGTGTGCCCGATCCAGATTGGTCGTCAGCGGAACCACCAACACGGATTGCAACACGCTGCTCAGCGCGTCGCTCTGCCAGACGATCACCGGACGCCTGCCGGTTTGCTCTAGCGGGCGGTGGTCACCGAGATTCGCCCACCAGAGTTCGCCTCGCTTCAATCGGAACCCTCGCCGTTGAGCGTGCGATCCCAGTCCGCAAGCCCGGCTTCCGAAAGGGCGTTGTCCTCAGACGTGTCCGCTGCTCGCAACCGGGCCAAATCCCAGCGCTTCGGGTCGGGCTTGCGCACGACGATGACGCGTACCCGCTCTCCAGGCCGGAGCGGCAACGGCTGAGCGAGCTTGAGCGTCCCCTGTTGGTATTGCGCGTCTACGGGTCGCATTGAGAAAAGGTAGCACATCACCCGCCTTCTGCCCAGCGCATCGTGCAGATGAGCAGGCCCCTCAAGGACCGCGAACTCCGCGAGTTCTCTCCAAATCTGTCCAGAAGCTGGGGACGTCGCGTACCCCGCTGTAGATGGCCATAAGGATCCGGACTTTTTGGACGCGATCACGGCGGGGCGAGGGTATGCTCCGCCGTGGCATGACGTTCGAGGTCACCGTCGCTTGGCTGGGACTCGACCTTTCTTCTCGAGTCGTTCCTTGTCGCGCCAGGAGTCGGCAGATATCCATGACGTGACTGTGCTTTGCGAAGCGGTCGATCAGTGCTCCGAGGCACGGCGCGTCGCCCAAGACGGTGCCCCATTGCTTGCAGGGCAGGTTGGTCGTGATGATGATGGCGCGGTTCTCGTGGCGCTTGCTCACGATTCGAAAGAGCAGGTCGGCCGCATCGGCGTCACAGGGCACGTAGCCGAGCTCGTCGATGATCAGCAGCTCGCAGCCGGTGTACCGGCGCATTCGCCGTTCGATCGCTGGGATTGATTCTCGACGCAGCAGGTCGGCGAGCATCCCAGCGAGAGTATCGCAGCGGACGGTATAGCCTTTGCCGAGGCTGCGAGCCCGAGGTTCTTGGCAAGCGTGGTCTTGCCGACTCCGGGCTGCCCACGGAAGAGCACGTTCTCGCCCCGCTCGATGAAACCGAGCGTTTCGTGCAATTCCCCGAAAAGCTCGCGCTCGATGGCGCGTGGGTGGGTCCAGTCAAAGAGATCGAGAGCCTTGTATCGGCCGAGCGTTGCCCCCTTGGTACGCTCGGCGAGGTTGCGGGTGTCTCGTTCACGCTTCTCGAGGCCGGTGAGCTCGAGCAGTGTCTGTGCAGGTGACATCTTGCTCTTCGTCGCATGAGCAATGAGCGCCCGGCTTGGCATTCAGCTGCGGCGCTCAGTCGGCAAGACTCGACCAGGATGACACGACAGCGGGCGAACGGCACCTCCGGCGAAGCTGCACCGCAGGCACGACCTGTTCCTACGGCACGACCCGCGCCGTCAGCTGCAATGCCGTGTTGAACGAAACCGCGCAGACGCGGTAGCCGAGGATCGCACGACGCAGCCCACCACTGCGAGCTGGAGATGCTCGTCTTTCACGCTTCGTCGTCGTCACGCATCCTAGCCGATCGAGCCGCGTTTCAAAA
>JAYTOL010000052.1:0-36942 GCA_043747815.1 Deltaproteobacteria bacterium | reverse complement strand
AAACTCGCACGGAATTTCCTCGCGTTCCTTCACCTGGCCTCCGCCTTGGTGTGGCTGGCCTGATCGAACGAAAGAGGGGTTTGAAAACACTCCCTAGTTGCCGGGGACGAGAACTTGCTGCTCGAGGTCCGAATTGACGAGCGTACCGGTCGCGAGCGGCTCTCCCCACTCGACGCCGTCGACGCTCACGAAAAAGCGGTAGGCCCCAACCCGCCCGTCCAAAATCCCGTCCTGACGTGCGAGGTACCGGAAACCGCTGACCTCGTGCAACTGGCCCATGTCCACTTCGAGCGTGTGGGGATGAGCCGGCGCTGGGTCGACCTCGAACCAAGCGGTATGCCACATGCTGATGGTGACGCCGTCTATTGCGAGCGCTGCTCTTGCGCCGCCGACATACACCAGCTCCTCGCTGTCCGCTTTGGCTGTCCACGCCGTTCGATCGATCGGCGCGCCGGCGCCGTCGAGCACGTTGAGCTCGGCGATAGCGGTGGACGGCCCCTGCACCGCCGAATCGGCCACCAGCCGAACGAAACGGAACTGGGCGGCAGTCGCCGGTTCGGGGTCTGGGTTGCCCGGTTCCGCAGGGGCCGGCTCCTCTGGACCAGCCCCTTCGACGACGGGACCGGCGTTCATGCCGGTCGTTGCGCCAGCATTGGAACCGGTCTCCGCCGGTGGAGGGGCGAAGACCTCTCCAGCCACAGCCTCTCCAGTCGCAGCCTCTCCAGTCGCAGCCTCGCTCTCGCCGCCCTCCGCGACTTCGCCACCTTCACCGTCAACAGCTGAACTGTCCACCGGCGGCACCACGACACCGCTGCTCGGAGCCGGCTCACCCTCGCCCGATTCAGCGGAACCTTCGGCGCCATCGCTATACGCGCCGAGATCCGCAGACGGGATACAGCTCAGCCCGAAGACTGCCATCCATCCTGAAAGGGCCGCTCCCCTGAGCGTTCGAGCACCCATGCTTCGACTCTACATCAGCGACCTGCACGTCGCCAGGTGAAACACCGGGGAACAACTGCGTGAAACCAGGCAAATTACTGTGAGGTCGGAGCGAGTGTGACGCGGGCAGCGCGCGCCGTTCCACTCACGTCTGGCGTGACGCTCGACAGAGTATCAAAACGACTCGCTGCGCGGATGAGCTCACGCCGCAACTGGCTCACCTTCGGCGACATGTCGGGAGAGAGTACAGGACCTTCCCTGATGAGCGCTGCGGCGGGAACCTGCCCACGGCGGGCGGTGCCGCGACGTCCGATGTAAGAATCGGCACACGCAGGCGAAAGCCGTGGGGCAGACTGGTCGTTACCCACGACAGGGGGTAGCAACGGGGCTCTCTCCGCATGACCAGGGGGTTAAATGGCGACCAAAGGGCTGTCGGGCAAAATCGAACCGCTGAACATCCTCGTCATCGATGACGAGCCAGAGCTTCGCAATCTCTTCGCGCGCCTGCTCAACGGTGAGCAGCATCAGGTTGTACTGTCCGAATCGGCGGAAGAAGGCCTCCAGCTGCTGCCGCACTGGACCTTCCACATCGCGTTCGTCGACCACAACCTGCCAGGCATGGAAGGGCTGGTGCTCGGCGAATATCTGCGACGGAACAACCCCGACATGAGCATCGTCATGATGACGGGATCAAACGATCCACGCATCGAGCGGCGCAGCCGCGATCTGGCGCTGAAATTCATGGCCAAGCCGTTCGGCATCCGCGACGTCCTCGGCACCATCGAGGAGTACCTGGTGATCGCGCGCGAACGCGAGTCGCGACGGCGGCACAGCGTAGACCCTGCCTTTGATCCGCCCTTGGGGACCTTCACGGACGAGCTCGCGGAGAGCTTCGCCTTGCCCAAGGTCTCCGACCGTGTGGAAGACGGTTTGGCCCAAACCATCAAGCGCTGCCTCAACAACTTGACCACGGCGGCGCGCTACAATGAACGCGACCGTGTCATGGCGCTCTCGGGGTTGCTCACGGCTCGAGTGCTCGGGGTCAGCCTGCCGCGCGCAAAGAGCGGCGTCACGCTCTTCGAGGAATACGATCGGCTGATGCTCGAGCGAGGGCGCCGGCCTGAATTCCGCGCGAGCTGAGGCAACAGCGGAAGCGAATATCCAGAGCTCGGCTCGAACGCGCCGGTCGGACTACGGGGCCGCCGCCGGTTCGATGTCTCCGTACGTGAGCCAGTTTGGGCGCACCGAGACCGTCGCCGTGCTGATTAACCGCGCGCCCTCGAGCGTGGTACCTTGCAGCTTGACGAACCCCGTGGGGACGTTGATGAAGCCCCCCTGCCCCTCCTCCGTCGTGACGTTGCTCCCCGGGAGGGGGAGTCCGTCCACGAAAATGAAGGGCGCGCCGCCAGAGTCATTGGATAATTCGACGTCGCTTGCCCGGTTCCCCGCGCAATCAAAGGTGCGGATCAGCAGGTGGCCGAGCTGCGGATCGAGCGTCACGCCAGCGTAGCCCGCCAGACCCTGGAAGGCCATCGGACTCACTACGCCGATCAGCTCCAGCCCATCCGTCCACAACGCTCGGTTGAGGAAGAACAGCGTCGGAATGCTGGTTGGGCTGCTGATCTCCAGGAAGCCCTCGAAGCCAGGTTGCAAGGCCAGGTGCACGGCGCCATCGACAGCCACGACGTCGCTGTTCGCCACCGGTCGGTCGCAAGTCGGATCGAGCTTAGAGCAGGCGCGGGCAACCAGGCCGTCAGGTGGCTTTTGAGAGCTCGTGTCGGTGATCAGCAACGCCAGGTCGACGGTGGGCCTCAAGGCCACTGCACCCGCTGGGGCAGGCTCGTCCAGACATGCCCAGCGCGGATCGACCGGATCGACCGGATCGACCGGCGGCAGGTTCGGGTTTTCGCTTTTACCGAGCGTGTCTTCGCCGGGAGCGAGCTCCGTGCAACCCGCGCTCGCACCCATCACCGCCAGCGAGCATGCCCAGCGGAAGCTGCGGCAGGCTCCGCTCACTGACCCGAGCCTCGGTTTAGAACGAGCCAAAACAACTCGCCCCCCCGAGACCCAAGCTGCAGCCGGTCAGCCCAGCTTCCACCGGAGACGCTGGTTCGAAGACGCCGAACGCACTGACCGCCGCTCCCGCAGCGAAGACCCCAGTCAAGACGCCGGCCACCACCGCCAACGTGCCGGCGGCCTGTGCCTTGTCTCGTTCATCGCCGCAAACTTCCTCGCGCGTGCGCTCGAGCTCGAGGCACCGAGCGTTGTCGTTCCAATGCCCCGCGTGCACCTCGCGAAATATCATGGCACCGAGCGTGGTCGCCGCCGCTGCGCCAGTGGCACCGACGAGAGTCCACGTCAACCACTGACGGCTCCCGCTGCGATCGACCTCCTCGCCCGAGCTCGCGGGAGACACCCCGGAACCGGCGCCCCGCACGCGCTCGTCAGCGGTCAATGGCTCGAGCCGCACCACCTCGCGCACCAAGCCACCCCCGGGAATGGCGATCGGACGGCGCGCCGCGTAGTGCCCATCGAACCGCACTTCGAGCAGATAAGAACCCGTCGTCGCTCGAACCGGCGCTGCCAAGGGCAGGGTGCCGACCAAGCGCCCATTGAGCCGAACCTCTGCCCCGACAGGCTCGCCCTCGACTTCGAGCCGCCCGATGTTGGCGTTGATAACCTTCTGCGCGTCCTCCAACGCCTTGCGATGCCGATTCACGTAGGGATGATTCTGCCGGCTTAGCGCGAGCGACAGGTACTCGTCCGCCAACAGCCAGTTGCCCAACGCCTGGTGAACCGTTGCCAGATGAATCTGGACTCGCACGGAGTCCGGATCGATCTCGCTGGCCTTTTCGAAGGCCCGAAGCGCCTCGGCGTCCTTGCCTCGAGCGCGCAGGTCGATCCCCTGGGCCACGAACTTGTCCGCCTCGGGGTTCTCCGGACGCCCCGCCGGTACCTGAGCGCTCGCGTTGGAGGCCATGAGAGCCACCATGACGACGCCCCGCAACCACGGAGAACGTGGTCCAAGAGTGAGTCCAAGAGTGAGTAAGGGAGCCACTAAGTATCACCTAATCCAAGATGGGAGACTGGTTGGCGCCCAAGACCGGCGCGGGCCGAGGCGCTGGCGAGGGACGCACGAGGAACTCTATCTCCTCTGGCTCCGAGCCACCCGACTCTTCCGGCGGGGCACCTTCTGGTGCCGTGACCACGGGCCTCGCCGGAGGCGCGTCGCTCGCCGGAGCACGACTGCGGGTGCTCTTGGGTCGGCTCGCGACCGCAGCTGTCTTCGCCTCCGCGACCGGCTCGCGGCGCATCCGGGGCTGCTTTTGTCCAGCCTCCCACGGGGCGCTGACAGCCGAAGTGGGCGCTACTCCTCGCTCGCTCAGCACCGAACCCCGCGGCGCCGGTAGTGGCTCGGGCGGTGGGGCCAAGGCGGCGGCGGCTTCGAGCGCCTGAGGAGGAGTCGGAGGATTCGCTTTCTCCGAGTATGGCAGCTCTGAAGCTCGCCAGTACGTCACGACACCGACCACGAACACCAACATGGCGAAACCGAGTAGAGCCACCTGCCAGGCCGGCCAGTGCCGTGGCCGTTTGGTTACGCTGGCAGTGAGCGGGGAGCCTGTTCTGATCGGCGAGGTCCCCAGCGGGGCCGTGTTGCGGCTCAATGGCTCACGCAGGCCAAACGAGGGGGTCCAAAGCAAGCGGGTTCGGTGGTCAGCGGCTTCACATAGCGCGCGCCCGAGGTCCCGCACATTTGCGAACCGGTCGCTCGGATCACGGCTCATCGCCCGCATGATGGCGTTCTCGAGCACGGCCGAGAGGTCTGGGCGATACGTGCGGGGTGACTCGAACTTGCCGTGAGCCACGGCTTCCAACACGCTGAGCAGTGAGTCGCCGTAGAACGGCGGCCGCCCCGTCACGCACTCGTACAGGACCACGCCGAGCGAATATTGATCGGACTGCGCCGTCAGGTCGCGAGCGCCACGCACGGCCTCGGGTGACATGTACATGGGGCTACCCATGAGCTCACCCACCGGGGTCGACGATGGATCCAAAGTTCGAACAGAGTTGGCCAACTTCGAGATCCCGAAGTCCAGCACCTTGGGCACGATCTCCCCGACAGGACCCCGAGAGAGGAAGACGTTGCTGGGCTTCAGATCGCGATGGACCACGCCCGAGGCGTGCGCTGTGGTGAGACCCGCGATAACCGGGATCAGCAGGCGCGCCACATCGTGCTCCGCCAGGGGCTTGTGCCGGCTCAGATACTGCTCGAGGTCCTCTCCTTCGAGCAGCTCCATCACCAGATATGGACGACCTTGCCAAACGCCGACGTCGGTGATGTCAACGACGTTGGGGTGCTTGACCGCGGCGGCGGCCTGACCTTCGCGCAGGAAGCGCGGGCGGCCATCGGGTCGTTCGAGCAGGACGCTCTCCATCACCTTCAGTGCCACCGGTTTGCGCAACACCCGGTGCTCGGCGCGATAGATGCGCGCCATACCGCCCTGCCCGATGCAGCCGCTAATGACGTAGGCACCGAACTGGAAGCCCGCCGGGAGCGTCCCCGTGGTCACGTCTAAGTCATCCACGACACCTCCATTTATCCGCCAACCAGGCTGGCGTTGCAACCAGCCACGACGCGTGATCTGACATACCAGCTCGGGCCCGGCAACCGAGGTTTGTCCGTCTATTGGCGATGCAGCAGCGGGTCAGGTTCGCTTTGCTCAATCGGCATGCCTCTGCCGGTGCTGCCCCAACGGGAAAAGACGGCTGATCCATGCAGTTGTCGCGTACGAGCTTTATCTCATTCAAATTGCCGCAGTAAGCATCGGGATATTCGCTGACTTCGAGCCAGCGCGGTCAGCGGGCCCCTTTCCCTCAGGCACTCGACCGACTGGCGTCAGCTCGAGCCAGTCTCGGCCCGGGCAGCTCAGCGGCGCATCTTTTGGAACCGGCGAGGCTCGTCCGAGCTCTGCACACAGGCGCGGGCGACCTCTGCAGCGGCTGCCACGCTCAAGAGCGAGAGCTCACGTTGCGCTTCACCGCACCGCCCTCGTTTCGCCCAACCAAGCGCTCTGGCATCGCGAAACTGCGAGGCCCGCGGATCCAACGGATGATGCAGAATGAAACGTTCTGCTTCCCGTTCGACCTGCACTGCATTCCCCTGAGCCACATAAGTGCGCAGCAGCAGCACGTCCGCTGCCCGCCCATACGCCCCACCGTCAACATAACGAGCGCGGTGCGCGAGCAACACCCGCTGGACAGCGCGGTGATTGGCCATACCGTTGTACAAGCGTGCTGCCGCAAAGGATGCAGCTTCGGCATCTGTAGCGTCAGCTGCGGCGGCGCGTTCATACACGGCGGCGGCGCGCCTTAGCTGGCCCGCGCGTTCGAGCGCGCCCGCCTGGGAGAACAAGGTCCTTGCCCGCGGTTGCGCACTCGGCGCCGGCTCGGCCTGCTGCGCAGGGTCTTGGCGTCCCGCATCCCGATAGCTCGCAAGCGGCGGCAAAAGCGCGCCAGCTCGCAGCCGTTCCGCAGCACCCAGGAGCTCGAAGTCTGCTTCGGTCGCCACCGCGGCTGCCGAAGCAGGCGGCCAATGCTGGCCCGCGCCGAGCGAGGTGCGGACGTCGCCCTGCAGCACCTGTACGTGCCCGTCCCAGACCGTGACGCGCGTAGCCCCGGCGTCGGTCCCCACCGAGAAAATAGTCCCGGTGACAACCACGCGACTGGAAGGCGTCAGCACCTCGAACCTCCGAGGGCTGCCTTCTGGCACGTGCACCAGCACAACGCCCACCTGGAGGCGACATTCGCTGTGATCGGCGAGCTCCACCAGATCCATATCGGCGCCAGAGCGTGCGAGCACACGCACGCCGTGTTCGAGCAGCAAGAGCTGATCGTTCGCGCCGATGGCCACGCTGCGTGACGAGCCCGCCGACGGGGTGTACCACGGCACGCCGACCACGAATCGAAAGCCGGCCACCAAGATCACGATCGCGGCGACTGCCCACCCTAGCCCCCCCCTGGCAGCCGAGGGGCGCGCCACTACGGACGAGCGCGGAGCGGCGCGAATGCGTTCTAGCACCCGTTCTTCCGCGCCGGGAGGCGGCACGGCGCTCGGCAGCGCCACCTCGAGCAAATGCCCGAGACCAGGATCCCGCCTCACGCGCCCCTCCCGCCCCGGGGGGCCAGCTTACTCGCGAGCTTGCGCCGCGCGTAGTGCAGGCGCGAGTAGACGGTGTCGATTGGGATCGATAAGGCCTCGGCGATATCTGCGCATGACCACTGTTCGAGCTCGAAGAGCACCAACACCGTACGGTGTTTCAAGTGAAGGCTGTCGAGCGCGAGGCGAACGGCGCAGAGCTCTTCTTCGCGCACCAGCGCCTGCAAAGGCTCGGGCACGCTCTCCTCCGGTAACACGCTGATCAAGCCACGTACCTGACGCTCGGTGCGCTGCCGACGAACGTGTGAGCCGATCACGTGATAGGTCACCTGGAACAACCAGGTGGTGATGCGGGCCTTGCCTTCGAACTCGGGTAACCGGCGGTGCACCACCAGGAAGACCTCTTGGCTGAGATCTTCGGCGTCAGCGTGCGGCGCAAGCCGGCTGATCCAGCGGTAGACGCGCCGGAAATGGCCGCGATACACCGACTCGAACACGTGCTCGGGCTCGCTCTCCCGCGCGACAGGCAGGTCGAGCACATTGGAGCCGAGGGCCCGCATCTCAGAGCTCTCCCCTCAGCCGAAGCACACCGGCGTGTCGATCCAGATCGAGCTCGAGCTGCGGAGCGGAGCGCTTCTCTTCCGAGCCGGCCGCCAGCGCGAGCAACGCCGCCGGTGCGAGGGCCGCCAGGCTGCCCCAGGCTGCGAGCTCGAGACTGTTCGATCCTTCGGACTCGAGGAGCAAACCGAGCAAGCTCAGCGCGCTACCCACTGCCGCCGGCAAGATCACCGTCTCCTTGGGCAGCGCGGGCCGCGTGGCGTCCGTGATCGCATTGGCGAGCGCCAGGCTCGCCGACGTCGCGCTACCCGCCGTGAGAAAGCCGCCGATCAGCACGGCCTTCGTCCCTCCTTCTCGGACTCCCACGACCAAGCTCGTTCCCGCCACTCCAAGCCAATAGCCTGCGAGCCATGTGGCGTCACGCCCGGGCGGCCTCAGCGCATAGCCCGCCACCCCGCCCAGGACCGGTGGTAACGCCGAATACACCAGAAATGGCGCTGGTTGCTCCACCTGCGCGAGGGCGATCAGCCCCGCGGCGAGACCCAAACCCACCACCACCGCACCTGAAGCCAGCGGCAAGCCCAGCGCATGGTGCGAAAGGGGAGGCGCTCGATCTACTGCAACCTCCGCGCCCCGGCGTGCCCGTTCGAGCCGCTGCTGCTCGAGACAGGCGAGCACGTCGCGTTCGAGCTCGGGCACGCTCAGTCCCGTGCGCGGCGCCGCGCCTTGCACGTTCAGCCAGGTCCCACGCCGACAGCTCGCGTGCACGTCTTCCACGATCAATGTCAAACCGAGCTCGGTGCTGAGGACGCCAGCGCTCAAGCTCGCTTCGGCGGCGAGCTGCTGCTTGGCAGCGTCGAGGAAGAGGTCGAGCGCGCCAGCTCGGCCAGCATCAGACGACCTCGAGTCCGCTCGAGCCACGGGCGTGAGGACCGACACGATGAGCGCCACAACAGCCTCGGTAGCCGTAGCGCAGGTCTGGCCCATGAGCAGCTGATCGAGATCGGGGGTGATGCTGGGCGGTTCGCTCGGCCACTTCGCGAGGCCGTCCTGCCTGCCCACACCGAGCCCCCACCCCCGCACGCGGAGCCGCGCGGGCTCCCCGTCAATACGAAAGAACGGCTCCTCACCCTTGGGCTCGGGTGCATCGCCTGCAACCACGCTCGCGGCATACGGACCCGCGTTGGCGATCCGAATCGTTAGCTCGTCGACGGCGACGCACGTCGCAAAATCCGGTGCGGCCACGATCACTTGCTGCACCGGACCCGCGTCTCGAGCGCCGGCCGAGCTAGACCAGAGAACGGCCGCGGCCGCGCACAGCGACGAGGTCCTAGAGCCCACAATACCCCAGCGAGCAGCTATGGCCCTCGTCACACCCCACGCAATGCTCATCGCGCAGGCAGCGGCGAAAACACGTGCCGCCCACGCAGTCTTCGTCATCGCTGCAGTCGGCAGCGCCCCGGCAGCCCCAACCGGCGCCAGAGCTCGGCCGGCACAAGCCGAGCACGCACGCCTCCCCTTGCGCGCAGGTGGCGGTATCCTTACATGGCGCTTGGCACTGGGCGTTGACACACAACCCAGCCGCGCAGTCGTCGTGCGAAAAGCAGGGGCTTGGCTCGGCGCAGCCACCCGCGTCCACGGCGCACGCCGCCGGCGCCAAAGGGAGGCTTGGGTCCAGCGCCTCGTGCTTTCGGTGCCCCAAATCGGGCTCATCGCAAGCAGGGCCTGGAGCGTCCTCATGCGGCAAACCGGGTGGAATGCTGGTGGGCGGCGGCGGCGGCCCGACCTGTGATCGGCCCTGGTCGCGCGGTTCATCGACCTCCAAGCCACAGGCGCCAATCCCCGCGATCGTACAGGCGAAGAGGCAAACGAGCAGTAGGTTGTTCAACGCGGTCCTCCGCCGGGGCATCGAGGCCGGCTGGGGTAAGTGTCGGCTCGGCGCCCCTCCTTCAAAAAAACGCCTGGTGCCCGAGAAAGGGCGCGGCCGCCCCCGCCAGACGGGCCCTGCTCTAAAGCGCAGCCGACCGGGTCAGGTGTCTTGACTAGAAGAATCGCCGACACACGTTGGCCTCTGTCAGCGCTGGCGGGCGAGGTGCAAAGCCGCTGCTGTGCAGCCTGACTCCGTCGAGCGTCGCGCGTTCGGGCGTCAGCCAAAAGAGCTGCTCCCGGTTCCGCCTCGAGCCTCCCCATTTCAAGCTCTGATTTCTAACCTCACGCCGTCCCAACCCCACGAGAGGCCATGTCCGAACACATCAAACTGCCTGTACTACCCATGCGCGGCGCCGTCGTATTCCCGGGGCCCACCGTGCCCGTCGCGGTCAGCCGCGCCGGAACCTCGCGCGCCGTCGATGAGGCCTTGAGCGGCGACCGGATGGTCTTCGTCGTTGCCCAACGCGAAAACGCGGAGCACGTCTCGAAAGACCTGCTGTTCTCGATGGGCGTGATCGCCAAGATCGGCGCGATTCAGCGCGGCATCAACGGCATGCAGCTGCTCATCAGCGGCGAGACCCGCGCCGTCGTGCTCGACTACGAGACCGACGGTGACGTGATCCGCGCTCGCGTGATGCCGGTCAAATCCCTGGGCCCGGTCCGCGAGGATGACCCGGTGTTTACCGCCCTGTACAAGGAGCTGCGCCAGCGCGCGCTCGAATTTGGAAAGCAGCGCGGGCTGAGCGAAGAAGTACTCGAAAAGGTCGTGGACGCCGTTCAAGACCCCGGCCAATTTGCCGACCTGGTGGCAAGCCAGCTCGAGCTGGCAGTGCCGGAGCAGCAAGCGCTGCTCGAGACCTTGAGCGTCGAAGAGCGCATGCGCAAGGCGCTGGTCCAGCTGCAACGGCAGATCGACGTGCATCGCTCGCAGAAGCTGATCCAGAAGCAGGTCAACGAAGAGCTGCAGGGTCGCCAGAAGGAGATGTACCTGCGCGAGCAGCTCAAGGCGATCCAGCGCGAGCTGGGCGATGATAACGGCGACAACGACCTCGTGGAGCTGCGCGAGAAAATCGAGGCTCTCGACCTCCCGCAAGAGGCACGCGAGGAAGCCAACCGGGAGCTTGGCCGTCTCGAGCGCGCGGGTGCTCAGTCAACCGAAGCGCAGGTGATTCGAACCTACCTCCAGTGGTTGGTAGAGCTCCCGTGGAGCAACCGCTCCGTGGAGGCGCTCGACCTGAAACGTGCCGAGCAAGTGCTCGAAGACGACCACTTTGGCTTGGGCGAGGTCAAGGATCGGGTGCTCGAGTTCCTCAGCGTCCGACGGCTTCAAGAGCGCGCCCATAGCCAGGAGGCCGCGGCAGCTGCCGCTCTAGCGGTGCCCAGCCTCGAGGGCGGAGACGCTGGAGCGGGCGGAGCTGCACCTGAGGGAGCGAGCGCTCCCGAAGATCGGGCTGCCGTCGGAGCCAAGGGCGCCGTCAAGGCAGAGGCCCCCGTGCCTTCCAAGGGCCCCATCTTGCTCTTCACGGGCCCTCCGGGCGTCGGCAAGACCAGCATCGCCAAGAGCATCGCCAAAGCCCTGGGTCGCGAGTACGTGCGCATCGCCCTGGGCGGCGCGCGCGACGAAGCGGACATCCGAGGCCACCGCCGCACCTACGTCGGGGCCATGCCGGGGCGCATCATTCAGGGCCTCAAGCGCGCTGGGACAAAAAACCCGGTGATCTTGTTGGACGAGGTCGACAAGCTCGGCGCATCGCTCCAGGGCGACCCCGCGAGCGCATTGCTCGAGGTGCTCGATCCGGCCCAGAACAGTCACTTCACCGACCACTACCTGAACGTGCCGTTCGACCTGAGCGAAGTGCTCTTCATCGCGACGGCAAACGTCCTGCACACCATCCCGGCTCCGTTGCTCGACCGCATGGAAATCGTCGAATTCTCGGGCTACACCGAGCGAGAAAAGCTGCAGATCGCCAAGCGCTACCTGGTCCCTCGGCAGCTCGCCGAGTCCGGCCTCGAACAGATGGAGCCACGTCCGACGTTCAAGGATGACGCGCTCGAGCAGTTGATCACGGGTTACACGCGGGAGAGCGGCGTCCGGAAGCTGGAAAACCAGATCTCGGCGATCACTCGCAAGTTGGCTCGAGGTTATGCCACTGAGCAGAACCCCGATCCGGTCGTGACGCGCGAACGGGTCGAGGCGCTGCTCGGCCGTCCGCGGGTGCACCCCGAGCACGTGGCCGAGCACGATGAAATCGGCGTGGCGACGGGCATGTATTATACGCCGATGGGCGGCGACATCATGTTCGTGGAAGCGGCGCTGCGGCACCTGAGCAGCAGCAGCCGCCCGAAGGACGGCGATGGCGTCGAATCGGTCACCAACGGCTGGGGGAGCGTCTCGCTCATCCTCACAGGACAGCTCGGTGACGTCATGCGCGAAAGCGCCAGAGCGGCCCTGACCTACGCGGCGACGCACGCTTTTCAGCTGCAAATCCCGCGCGGCCAGGTCAACTCGAGCGAGGTCCACGTCCACGTGCCGGCGGGCGCCATCCCCAAAGATGGGCCGAGCGCCGGCACCACGATCGCCACCGCCCTGGTCTCGGCCATGTCGGGGCGGCCCGTGCGGCGAGACCTGGCGATGACGGGTGAAATCACACTGACGGGGCGGGTGTTGCCCATCGGTGGCGTGAAGGAAAAGGTGCTCGGTGCCCACCGCGCGGGTGTGCGGCACATCATCCTACCGAAACGCAACGCAGCGGACCTGGACGACGTACCGCGCGAGGTGCGTGACAGCCTGCAGTTCCACTTCGCCGAGACGCTCGACGACGTGTTCAAGGTCGCGCTGCTCGACAGCCCCACGAGCGAGCAATGGGAGGCCCCCGTACCCGCCAATACCGAGCTGGGCATCGCGGGCAAGCAGCGCAGCTTGATGGAAGGCTTCGCGTAAGCGGAGCGGAGCTCAGAAGCACACCGGGTGTCCCGAACCAACGTTTGGGGCACCCGGGCACTTTTTGTGGGCAGAAGCGTGGCTCTGCCGTGCCTGCGAGTGAGTCATCGCCCACCCGTCACATCAATGAAGGAGCCGGTCGTGTACGACGCCGCGTCCGATAGCAGCCAGAGGATGGCTTGAGCCACCTCGTCCGCTGTGCCGCCACGCTTCATGGGGACTCCGGCCTTGACGCGGTCGACACGCTTTGGCTCCCCGCCGCTCGCGTGCATTTCCGTTTAGATAAACCCGGGTCGCACTGCGTTCACTCGGATACCCTCCTCCGCAACCTCCCGAGCCAGACCCACCGTCATCGTGTCGATGGCGCCCTTGGAGGCGGCGTAGTCGACGTACTCGCCGGGAGCTCCGAGCCGGGCGGCACCCGAGGATACGTTGACGATAGCCCCGCCGCTCCCGCCTCGCTTTCGTGACATGCGTCGTACCGCCTCGCGCGCGCACAGGAAGGCGCCGATCACGTTGGTCGCGAAGATCCGAGACAGACGCGAGCTGTCCATGGCCTCCACGCGCATCTGGGTCTCCAGGATGCCAGCGTTGTTCACCAGCCCAGCGAGCGGCCCCAACGCCGCGTCGGACGCCTCAAACAAGCGCATCACGTCTGCCTCGACCGAGATGTCGGCAGCGACTGCAATGGCCCGACCGCCCTTGGCTTCGATACCTCCCACGAGAGCCTCCGCCGAGCCGCGGTCCCGACGATAGTTCACGCAGATGGAGTAGCCCTGCTCGGCCGCCAGGCGCGCCGTCGCCGCGCCGATACCTCGACCGGACCCCGTGATCAGGAGCACCTTGTGCATACGCCAGGAATTTGAAGCAAAACACCGCGTGTCGCAACGCACCACAGGCCTCGTCGTCCCCGGCATGCGCCTCGCCAATCGCTCACGCAGGCGCACGCGGGTAGGCGGCGGAACCCCGCGCTCAGGCGATCTCGCGCACGTCGACTTCGTTTCCGACGCGGATGGCCGCGTAGCTCTCCGCCCTGGCGTCGGCTCGGGTCGCAACATTCAGGATGGAGAAGGCCGCGATGAGCTCCATTGATCGGTGAACGGACCGTCCACCCAGCGAACACGAGCGGAGCTGGGCACACGCTCCGGATCAGCGGCTCTGCTAGCGCCAGCCCCGCTCGGCCGCCACGATTGCCAACCGGGCATGCGTCTTTCGGCGCATGCCCGGTGCCTTCGCGAGACGCGAGAAAAACGCCGTATCCCCCCGGCTGCTCTTCTCTCGGTACAAGCTCTAGTCGCCCTTGGGCGACTTGAGCCGATCTCGGATATTTCAAGTTACTAGCGCGGCGGACGGGACTTGAACCCGCGGCCTCCGGCGTGACAGGCCGGCGTTATAACCAACTTAACTACCGCCGCTAAGTGGGAGGACGCTGTAGCACAGCCGCAGCGCCGTACTCAAAAAGAAAGTGACAGGATGTTCACGCTCCGGTCTGACCGGACCTGTAGCTGACCTGGGACAGTGACCGAGCCACTGACGGCAGCTAGTTCAGCTGCACCGAGCCGCCCTGAGGGCCCACCAGGGAGCCCGGGTCGTTCTGGGTGCAGAAGCGATTGCGCCCTTCGCGCTTGGCCTGCTCCAGGGCCGCCTCGGCACGGCGCATCAGGTCCTGAGCGCTCTGCCCGTGGGTCGGAAAAACTGCACCACCGATGCTGGCAGTGAGCACGATCTCGTGGCCGCTACACCCGAACGGCGTGGCGAAGGAGTTCAGTACGCGCTGGGCTGGGATGTGAATCGTGTCCGCCTCACCCACGTCTTCGAGCACCAGCGCGAACTCGTCTTGGCGCAAACGGAAGACGGCGTCGCTCTCGCGTACGCTGACGCGCAGCCGCTCGGCCACGAGCGCTAGCAGCTCGTCACCGGCGTCGTATCCGAGCGAAGAGTTGATGTCGCCGAAGCGATCGACGTTGACCAGGAGCACCCCCGCCTGGCGCGAAAAGCGGCGCGCCCGCGAGATGGCTTGCCGAAACCTATCGAAGAGCAAGCTAGGGTTCGACAGCTCGGTACATACCGGAAGCGGGCCGCCTGGCGCGCGCGAACGCTCGCGCGCAGTGGCGATCACGCGCGGCAAATCTGCGCTGCCCAGCCCTGCGAGCGGCACCCAATCTTGAGCCCCCTTGCGAATGGCCTCGATGGCAGCGGTCGGCTGCTTGTCGGTGCCCAATAAGATGATGGGGACCCGGGCATTCGCACGCCCGAGCCGGCGAATGTCAGCGGCGTTGCCCGACGCGTCCTTGAGCAAGCAGCCGCAAACGTTGGTGCTGCCCTGTAAGAGCTGAGCTGCTGCGTCGACCCCGTCGACGTGGACCGCTTTATAACTCGTACCGAGGGCTCGTCCGATAGCGTCGCGGGCCGGGCCCTCGACGCTGACCACGACCACTTCTCGCCCGCGCTCCTCTTCGGGCCTCTCCGAGGACCCGATACTGCTGGCGCGGCTGCGATAGTCCCTCAACGCCTGGCGCAGAGCCTCCGCCAACTGATCGCCATTCCACGGCTTCTGAATCACGTCGACGTTGGAATCACCCGCTTCACTGTACCATTCGAGCTGTTTGCAGCCTGTCACGAGCAGGCACACGGGGTCGGGCTGGAGCTCCTTGAGCTGATCGATGAGCACCATGCCGTCCATCCCCGGCATACGTAGGTCCGTGGCGATCACGGCATAGGGAAAGTGGGTCGCTAGCTCCCACGCTTCTTCACCATCCTGGGCAAGATCGACGATGAAGCCGCTCTTGCGCATCGCCCGGGCGAAGGCACGACGCGCGACGGGATCGTCATCTACAAAGAGTATGCGTTCTGATGCCATATGAGCCTCCAGCCCGTAGGGTCCGTGTGGTCTTCACTGCGATGATCGGCACGGATTCTCCACCCTTGAGAAATGCCGGTCGTTCCGAGCCCTGGCGCGCTTGGCAAGGCACCACGCAGCTTGAAACTTCCGTTGCATTTAGGACGACGCGGGCCACGTGCCGCTTTAGGGCAGTCGACAAATCGCAAGGACAGGCTCCGCCCGCTACTGCGTGCCACAGCCCGAGGGGCACCGCTCATTTCGACGCGAGGCGGCGAGCTAGCACGAGAAACCCCGAGTCCGCGCCGGGTTTCTCCCAATGTAGAGGAAGTTGCCGAGCACGGAATGAGGCATTCTACGTTTCGCTCGGGGCCCTCACTTGCTGGGGGCCCGAGCGAAACCCGGCACGAATTTGGGTGCGAGGCACCAGTGGGCGGGACAGGGCTTGAACCTGCGACATCCGGCTTGTAAAGCCAGCGCTCTACCAACTGAGCTACCCGCCCTTTCGAGGGCCCTTTGGAGCGGCGGCCATCCGGAGCCGCCGAGCCAGCCTGCCCCTGGGGCCTGCTGCAGAAACGCCGGGAGGCTAGGGCCAGGAGCGGAGAATTACCAGCATATTAGGCGCCTCGAGCCGCGGCACCCGAGCGCGAGCAGCGCTATTCCGTCCGCCGTGGCTGAGCGCCCGTCGTTTCGCGCCGCCGCTACTGGGGCACGCCCGGCCGGTCTTCACTGATGGGCAGGATATCCGGGCTCGGAACCCCCCGCCCAGACCCGTATTCGCTCGGACGTTCGTAAAGCTCGCCGTTGCGATACTCGAGGATGAGCCGGCGCTCGCCGAAGTACTTGTGCGGGTCGTCCAAGACGAGTGCGTGCCGGAGCACGTCATCCATGTGGTCGACCAGGATGATCCTGAGGGACTTCAGCACTCGCCGGGGGATGTCGCGCAGGTCTTTGCGGTTGGCTTTGGGCAAGAGGACGGTGGTCATACCGCCCCGCTCGGCAGCGAGCAGCTTTTCCTTCACACCGCCGATCGGCATCACGCGGCCGCGGAGCGTGATTTCACCCGTCATGCACAGGTCGTGGCGAACGGGGATGCGCGTCAGCGCGCTGGTGACGCCCGTGGCCATCGTCACACCGGCGCTTGGCCC
This sequence comes from Deltaproteobacteria bacterium, assembly GCA_043747815.1. Classification (GTDB taxonomy): domain Bacteria; phylum Myxococcota_A; class Polyangia; order Polyangiales; family Polyangiaceae; genus SZUA-265. The sequence goes on along the minus strand of JAYTOL010000052.1, from coordinate 20,431 downwards.
GTCTTTGCGCACGAAATCGGGGAAATGGACGTGGATGTCGAACTTCTGGTGGAAGTCCGTCTCGAGCTGCAGCACCCCAGCGCGGGAGCGCACGTAGCTGATGGCGGCATGTCCGCTCTCGGCCATCCCCTGCTCGAGCAGGCCCGTGATCTTGAGCTTCCCCCGCCCCGGCACGACCGCCACTTCGCAATCGAGAATGTCGCCGCCGTAGTCCGACACCGACAGCCCGTGAACCAGCCCGACCTCGCTCTGCCCCTCGGGCTTGTCGAGCCGATAGCGAGGCACGCCGAGGAACTTGGGCACGTCCGCTGCCGGGATGTCGAAGCTCTTCGTGTGCTCTTTGTCTTTGACGACCTTGAGCGCCACCTTGCGGCAGATGCTGCCCAGCTCACGCTCGAGCGAACGAACGCCGGACTCTTTGGTGTAGTGGTGGATGACGGTGCGCACGGCGTTGTCACCGAGCTTCACGTCCACGTCCTCGAGACCGCACTCTTTGCGCTGACGTGGGATCAAGTACCTCTGAGCGATGTTGAGCTTCTCGAACTCCGTGTAACCGCTCAGCTGGATGACTTCCATGCGGTCCTGGAGCGGGATCGGAATCGAGCTCAATGTGTTGGCCGTCGTCACGAACATCACGTCGCTGAGGTCGTAGTCCAGATCCAGGTAATGATCGTTGAAGCTGTGGTTCTGCTCGGGGTCCAGCACTTCGAGCAACGCCGACGCCGGGTCCCCGCGGAAGTCCGTGCTCATCTTGTCGATCTCGTCGAGCAGGAAGATGGGGTTGTTCGAGCCAACGCGCTTCAGGTTCTGGATGATCTTGCCCGGCAGCGCGCCGATGTACGTGCGCCGGTGGCCGCGAATTTCGGCTTCGTCCCGCACGCCACCGAGCGAGATGCGCACGAACTTGCGACCCGTCGCGCGAGCGATGCTGCGTGTGATGCTGGTTTTGCCGACGCCGGGGGGGCCCACGAAACACAGGATCGGGCCCTTGAGCTTCTTGGTCAGAGCCTGCACGGCCAGGTACTCGACGATGCGCTCCTTACACTTCTTCAGGCCGTGGTGATCCTGATCGAGGATCTTGATGGCCTCCTCGATGTCGCTGCGCTCTTCGGTCTTCTCGAACCAGGGGAGTGCCAGCACCCAATCTACGTAGTTGCGCACGACCGTGGCTTCAGCCGATGTGGGGTGCATCATGCGCAGCTTCTTGAGCTCGCGCTCGACCTTGGTGCGCGCCTCGTCGCTCAGCTTCTTGGCACGTAGCCGCTCCTCGATCTCCTGGAGCTCGTTCTTGAACTCGTCCCGCTCGCCGCCGCCCAGCTCCTTCTGGATGGCCTGCATCTGCTCGTTGAGGTAGTATTCCTTCTGCGTCTTCTCCATCTGCTTCTTGACGCGAGAACGGATCTTCCTCTCGAGTTGCAGGATCTCGATCTCCCCCTGCATGAGCTCAAATAGGCGCTGCAGCCGCTGCTTGGCATCAGCCATCTCGAGCAGGCCCTGCCGATCGACGAGCTTGATTGTAGGCAGGTGCGCGGCGATGGTGTCGCTCAGCTTGGAGATGTCATCGATGCTCTGGACGTTCATCAGAACATCCGGCTGCACCTTCTTGTTGAGCTTTACGTAGACCTCGAACGTGCTCTGCAGGCTGCGCACCAGCGCTTCCACCTCGGCGTCGTCCGTGTTCTCGTCCGGCGACTCTTCCACCTCGACCAGGAAGTAGTCGCGCGTCTCGTTGAAGCGCTTGATCTTGGCGCGCTTGCGCCCCTCGACCAGGACTTTTACGGTACCGTCGGCGAGGCGCAGGAGCTGAACGATGACGCCGATGGTGCCATTGACATAGATATCCTCTGGCGCCGGATCGTTGGTTTTGGCGTTCTTTTGCGCCGCAAGGAAGATCTCCTTGTCTCGCCCCATCGCCTCTTCGAGGGCCGCGATGCTCTTTTCCCGCCCCACGAACAAACGCGAGGACATATGCGGGAAGACGATGATGTCCCGCAAGGGTAGAGCCGGCAGCGTGCGACGGGCGGCCCCTTCAGGCCTGCCACTATCTTGCTTGAAGAACATTCGAGCCTTTTACGCCCCGGCGACTTCTTCCTTCTCGTTTTCGTACACTATGAGTGGCTGGTCTCCACGTCGGATGACGTCTTCATTCACGACCACCTCTTTGATGCCGCTCTTCGAAGGAATTTCGTACATGGTGTCGAGCATAGACTCTTCGAGGATGGCTCGGAGCCCACGTGCTCCGCTTTCGCGTGCCAGGGCCTTCTTTGCCACGGCCTTGAGCGCGCCCTTGGTGAATTTGCAGCGCACGCCGTCCATCTCGAACAGCTTTTGAAACTGCTTCACCAAGCTGTTCCGCGGCGCGGTTAGAATCTCGATCAGCGCTTCCTCGTTCAGCTCATGCAGCGTGGCGAGCACCGGCAAGCGCCCGATGAACTCTGGGATCAACCCGAACTTGAGCAGATCCTCGGGTTGCACGGCGCGCAGCAGCTCCCCGAGCTTGAACTCGTCGCGGCTCTTGATCTCCGCGCCGAAGCCGAGCCGCGATTCACCGATGCGCCGCTGGATGATCTCGTCCAACCCAACGAACGCGCCGCCACAGATGAAGAGGATGTTGGTCGTGTCGATTTGCAAAAAATCTTGCTGCGGATGCTTCCGGCCGCCCTTGGGCGGCACGTTAGCCACCGTGCCTTCGATGATCTTCAGCAGGGCTTGCTGGACGCCTTCACCCGACACGTCTCGAGTGATCGACGGATTGTCGCTCTTGCGGCTGATCTTATCGATCTCGTCGATATAGACAATGCCCCGCTGAGCCCGCTCCACGTCGTGGTCGGCGTTCTGCAGCAACTGCACGATGATGTTCTCGACGTCCTCACCCACGTAACCGGCCTCGGTCAGCGTGGTCGCGTCCGCGATTGCGAACGGCACCTTGATGATTTTGGCGAGCGTTTGCGCGAGCAACGTCTTGCCGCTACCCGTTGGCCCGAGCAAGAGGATGTTGCTCTTGCCGAGCTCCACGTCCCCTGCCTCGACTTTCGAGTCGATGCGCTTGTAATGGTTGTAGACCGCGACCGAGAGAATCTTCTTCGCCCGCTCTTGCCCGACGACGTACTCGTCGAGTGTCGCGCGAATCTCTGAGGGCTTCGGGATGGGATCAGAACCTCCGTGCGGTTCGTCCTTCTCCACCTCTTCGGCGATGATGTCATTGCACAGGGCGATGCACTCGTCGCAGATGTAGACGGTGGGCCCGGCGATGAGCTTCTTGACCTCCTTCTGCGACTTCCCACAGAAAGAGCAACACAGGTTGCCGTTCGAATCGTCTCGTCGTCGCTCCACGTTTTCGCCCTTACCTGACAGCCAGTCTAGAGCCCTGCTTCATTGGTCGCAAGCTACTGCACTCCCTACCCATTTTGCCCACAATAATGGTAACGGCCATCCGCCCAGGATGTGGAAGGGATATCGCGAGCTTCGACCGCCTAGCTCCCTCGAGCAAAACCCAACGAGAAAAGGCTGCGATGCTGCACCGCGGCGGCCGCGAGCTACTCGCCCCGTCGGCCCACCCCGGTACGCAACGAATCCACAGTCCCCGCTCCGCCTGGTCCTCATCCCATTCGTTACGGATTGAAGACCTTGGCACTACAGCCCCCACTGCACCGAAGCAGCGTTTCGAGCCGCCCGATTCGGGCAACGCCCTATCACCCCTCAGGGCGACTCGGCTACGCGCCCTCACGCGGGCGCGTTACTCCTCTGCCTTCTTGTCGCCCTTGGTCTTGCCTTTGGGCTCGAAGATCTCGTCAATCAAGCCGTACTCTTTGGCCTGGCCCGGACCCATGTAGAAGTCTCGATCGATGTCTTTCTCGATCTCGGCGCGGCTCTTACCCGTCGAATCCACGAGGATCTTGATGATCACATCCTTGGCATTACGCACTTCGCGCGCCTGAATCTCGACGTCTGTCGCTTGACCGCGCGCACCACCGAGCGGCTGATGGATCATGATGCGGGAGTGCGGCAGGGCATAGCGCCGGCCTTTTTGCCCGGCACCGAGCAGCACGGCGCCCATGCTGGCGGCTTGCCCGATACAAATGGTGCTCACCGGGCAGCGCACGTACTGCATCGTGTCATACATGGCCAGGCCGGCCGAGACGACGCCGCCGGGCGAGTTGATATAGAGCTGGATGTCCTTGTCAGGATCTTCGCTCTCGAGGAACAGGAACTGGGCGATGATGATGTTGGCAACGTCATCGTCGACCTGGCTGCCCAAGAACACGATACGGTCCTTAAGGAGCCGACTAAAGATGTCCCAGGTCCGCTCCCCACGATGGGTGGTTTCCACCACGTGCGGATAGATGACCGATCTCAGCGGGCTCCTCTCGACGTTTTCGAGGAGCTCTTGGGCCTGCCTGGGTGTCTCCGGTCGTCTCACGATCACGTGCTCTCCTCGCTCGTTGCCAACACGCCAGGGCTAGACAGCCCAGGCATCACATGCTGGGGCTCCGGGGCCCCCAGCATCAATTAGACAGCCTGCTCAATCTGGGCCGCGGCCTCGATGATGTCGAGTACCTTGTTCTCCAGAATCATCCCAACGAGCATTTCACGCTTCTGTTGAGTCGCGTATTCCGCTTTGAGCTTTGCTAGATTCTTACCGGTCTGTTCGGCGAGGCCCTTAAGGCCCTCTTCGAGATCAGGCGCTCCAACTTGGATGCCCTTGCTCTTGGCGATCTCCGCCATCAAGAGGCCGGCTCGAACCTTGATCTCGCTGTCCTGCTCGATGCTCTTTCGCATCTCCGCCGACAGCGCCTGACCCCGCCCCTGCGCGCGAGATTGGCGGACCACTTCCTGCTCGGTGACCCGAAACTGCTGCTGCACGAGCGTGGGCGGAACCTCGATGGGGTTGGCCTTGACCAGCTCCGCGACGAGGACTTGAGCCACGACGTTGTCCGCGGCTTCCTCCAGGCGCTTGGCGAGGTCTTCGCTGATCGACTTCTTGAGCGCCGCGAGATCATCAAAGTCGCCGAGGTCCTTGGCGAATTCGTCGTCGATTTGCGGTAGCACCCGGGTCTTCAAATCGCGCAGCGAGAGGGCGAAAATGGCTTTCTTACCTTTGAGCTCCGGGTGCGCGCTGCCCGCGGGCACGGCGACCTCGACGTCCGCCTGGAATGGCGGGCGCTGGCCCAGCAAGGCCGCTTCAATCTCCGGCAGCACTGCGGATTGACCGAGCTCGAGGTCGAGGTTTTCGGCGCTCGCATCCTTCACCTGACGCCCGTCCACACTGACGGTGAAATCGACCGTGACGACGTCACCTGCCGCAGCCAAGTGGGTCTCGTTCGCCGGCTCGAGCGTGGAGTTGGCGCGCTGCACGGCCTTCAGCTGCTCGTCGATCTTCTCTTCCGTCACCGTCACCGAGGGGCGTTTCACTTTGAAACCCTCGAAGACGACATTGTCGATTTTCGGCAGGATCTCGACCCGCGCCTTGTAGCTGAAGGGCTCATTCTCGTTGACGGCTTGCGACTCAATAGCCGGCCGACTGACGGTTTGAACCTTTTGCTCGTCGACCGCCTTCGCGTACGTCTCGTCGACCAGTCGCTGCGCGACGTCTGCGGCGACACGGGCTCCAAACATGTGGCGCAGGACCTTGCGGGGTGCCTTGCCGCGCCGGAAGCCGCGGACCGTGGCCCCGCGGGCGAGCTCCTGGTAGGCCTTGTCGAGCTCGGCTCGCACGCGATCTGCGTCTACCTGGACGTTGAGTTCGAGCAGCACTGGGCTGAGTTGGTTGGCTGAGATCTGCATTCTCGGTCGGCATCCCTGCCACTAAGCGGCAAGTAGGTCAACCCCAGCCCGTGCCCCCAGGCAAAAAACTACTGCACTTCCGAGTCCAACGCTTCAGCATCGAAGTCCTCTTCCGCGTCGGCGTCCTCATCATCGGATTCGAGCTCGGATTCGAGCAGAGCGCGCTCGAACGGATCCTCATCAAAATCCATTTCGATCGAGCTCGGGTCATTGATGTTATCGAGCGACCAGCCCACCCTCAGGCCCGGCCTGATTTCATCCCGTTCAAACTCGTCGAAGTTGCGATACTTGGGCCACATGATGGTTCTCCTTGGAAGCTTGAAAGCAGCTGTCAGCGCCTGAGCTCTGGGCGCCGGCAAGTCCCTGCGCGCTCGGCAACGCCGCCCTCGCTCGTCAGCCGCACGAGCTTCCGCTAGGGTCGACTTGCCGTTTTCGGCCAGAAACCACTTACACCTACATCCCACCACACATTATGGTACCCTCTCTGCACTGCAAAGAAATCGAGCGTGATCCGCTCAACTTCGTTAACAGTGCGAACGAGCACGCGCAGCCCATGCGACTCGCGCGGCTGAAATCTCCCTTCAAAAGCGCTCGGACGGCGGAGCGCGAGTGAAGCCGCTAAAGATTTACGCAATCGCCAATCAGAAGGGTGGTGTTGGCAAGACGACCACGGCGGTGAACCTGGCGGCGAGCCTCGCTGCCGCAGAGCGCCCGACGTTGCTCGTGGATATGGACCCTCAAGCGAACGCCTCGAGCGGCGTAGGCATCGCACCGGGCTCCGTGCAGCGCACGATCTACGATGCTCTCGTCGGAGAGGCGTCCCTGAAGGACGTGATCAGGCCGACCCCCATCAAGACCTTGAGCGTAGCGCCGTCGAGCCAGCACCTGACGGCGGTCGAATACGAATTGTACGACGCCGCCGAACGCGGCACGCACCTGCGCAAAATTCTGGCGACGCTCGAGCCGGACACCTACGAGTACATCGTCATCGACTCGCCCCCTTCCCTCGGGGTGCTGACGCTCAACGTCTTGGCCGCGGCGCAACGCGTGATAGTGCCGCTGCAACCTGAATATTATGCGCTCGAAGGCATCACGTATTTGATGGCAACCATCGATCGGGTCAAGCGTACACTCAACCCGGAGCTGACCGTGGAAGGGCTGGTGCTCACGATGTGGGATCCACGCAATCGCTTGGCCCACGAAGTGGCTGGCGAAGTCAGGCGCCACTTCCGTGTCTTCGACGCGACCATTCCCCGCAATGTCCGGCTCAGCGAGGCGCCGTCGCATGGCCTGCCCGCGCTGCTCTACGACGTGCAGTGCCGGGGCTCGCAGAGCTACATGAGCCTGGCTCGCGAGCTCATCGAGGGGGGCGGATGAACAAATCGGCTCGACCTCGGGGCCTTGGGCGCGGCTTGGACGCGCTCATGCCCCTGACCCATTCGGATCATCCACCGCCGAACGGGCCCGGCAAACCCACGCTCTTCGTTTGCGCGCTGGAGAAGATTGTCCCCTGTCGCACCCAGCCGCGGCAGCATTTCGATGCGGCTGCTCTGGACGAGCTCGCGGCGTCGATCCAGGCACACGGCTTGCTCGAGCCGCTGGTCGTGCGCCGGCTCGCCGCTGAAGACCGCTTCGAAATCGTGGCCGGCGAACGCCGCTGGCGAGCCGCGCAGCGGGCGGGGCTGCGCGAGGTCCCCGTGCACGTCCGCGACGTGTCGGCGCAGGCCGCGTTCGAGCTCGCGCTGGTCGAAAACGTACAACGCGAGGACCTGAACCCGATCGAATTTGCCGAGGCCCTGGGCCGCTTGATCGCCGAGTACGCGTACACGCAAGAGTCGCTCGCCAGCTTGCTGAACCGGGACCGGTCCACCCTGGCCAATGCCCTGCGCCTGCTCAAGCTCCCCGAGAAGGTTCGCGGGATGGTCGTCTCCGGACAGCTCAGCGAAGGGCATGCCCGCGCCTTGCTCGGCGCGCCAGATGACGTGGCGCTCACGCAATTGGCCGAGAAGGCCGCGCACAAGAAGCTGAGCGTGCGCCAGACTGAAGCCCTGGTCCGCGCCCTCAAGAGCTCGCCGAGTGAGCCCGGCGCCGAGCCCGCCGCCGAAGGTAAGAGCCCCGGGGTGCGCGACCTCGAGGGGCGGCTCGCGCGCCGCTATGGGACCCGTTGCGAGGTGCGCGACCGCAAGGGCCGCGGCGAAATCGTCATCCAATACTCCGATCTCGACGAGCTCGATCGGATCCTCGAGCAGCTCTTCGTCTGACGCTTAAGAGGCCTCGAGCCTCATAGGCTCTCGAGCGCGCGCTTCGCAGCCTTGCCGATGGCTTCGTCCCCTGCCAGCTCCACGGCACGCTGGAGCGCCGCGCGCGCCTCCGCCTTTTTCCCCTGCATCTTCAGGTCCATGCCGGCGTAGTAGTGCGCGGGCGCGTAACTCGGGTCCTTTTGGACGCCGCGCTGGAAATCCTCGAATGCCGCCGCGTCGTTCTTCTTTCCGTGCTGGCACAGCCCCCTCTGCACGTACAGCTCAGAGACAGGCTTCTTGGCGATGGCCCGATCCAACGCCTCGATGCAGCCGTCGAACTGCTTCAATCGGCCGAGCAAACGCGCCGTGGACGCCAGGACATCTTCGTCATCGCTCCGCGTTAGCTCGGTTAACAGCTCGCGTGCTTGGCTGGTCGAGCCCGCTGCCACCAGTGCCTCGGCGTAGCCGTACTTGATCTCGACGTTTTGGGGATCGGCCGCCAGCGCTTCGCGGTAGGCGGCCACGGCTTCGGTCGTTTTGCCGGCAGCGGAAGACGCGAGCGCGCGGTTATACAGCAACCCGGGGTGACCCGGTGAGTTCGCCAGCCCGCGCTCGATGACGGGCAGCGCACGCTCTGCCTCCCCGGCGTCGAGCAGCGCCGCCGTCAAATTGACCGAGGCCTCGGTCAGCTTCGGGTCGAGGCTGAGAGCCTTCTCATAGCTCTCGATCGCCGGCTTGCTTTGACCCAGGTTCTGCTGGGAAACCCCCAGGTAGAAGACCGCCTGCGCATTGCCAGGCTCCTCCTTCACGACCCCGGCGAAGATCTTGCGAGCGCCCTCGAAGTCGCTCGCGCCGATAGCCTCGACCCCCGCTTCGAACCCAGAGCTCGGCTCACCGAGGAGGGAGGGCTCAGCTGCAGCCGTGGGCGCCTCCGGAGCGGGTGTGGACGCACAAGCAGCGGCAAGCACCGACGCCAAGAGGGGGGAATGCCAACGACGGAACGAACGAGCCAACATGCGGCGGAGTCTGAAGACACTCCCCTGTACCCGTCAAGATGTGCCCGTCAAGATTTGTCCGTCAGGATTTCTCGGGCCCGCCCTCGATCATGGCCAGGGTCGCCTGCACACGACGCTCCACGCGCTCCACTTGCTCCTGATCGAGCTTCGAGCCGTCGCGATTGGTGACGTAAAACACGTCGGCGACGCGTTCGCCTTCGGTGTTGATTTTTGCGAGATCGATCGTGACCTCCTCGCGGTGCAGCGCCGCCGAGAGCCAGAATAACAGGTCTCGGCGATCTTGCGTGAGCACCTCGACCACGGTGTGCCGGGTGGCGCTGCGGTTGTCCACGAAGATCTCCGTCTCCACCGCCGGTGCCGGGCGCCAATTCCAGCGCATGCTCTGCTTCTCCCCGCGGATGAGCTCGACCGCTTCGATCTTGCCCGCCAGGATGTCCGATAGGTGCTGTTGCACCTTGGGCAAGAGGCGCCGGGCGTTATTGCTCTCCTGGCCAGCGCGCACCCAAAACATGTCGAGCGCGCGCTTGGGGCCGCCCTCGACCTGAAACGAGTAGATCTGCGCGCCGATGACTTTGACTTTGCAGGCGGCGAGCGACGCCGCGATGCAAGAGAGCAAGCCAGGCCTATCGTCGGCGACGATGGCCAGCTCGAAATAGGGCTCGCTCGTGTCCAGCTCTCGAACCAGCGATACGGCGCCCTGCGCTTCGTGGATCACGGCCAGGTGCTTGACGATGCCCGAGGCGGCGTTCGCATACACGTAACGCGCCGGTAACGCGTTCAGCGTAGTATCGACGAACTCGGTGTCGAGCGGGGGGCCCTTGCTCTCGGAGAGCAGCGCGCGGACCTGTTCATACACGCGCGTCACGTACGCCACGCCGCGCGAGGGAGGCCCGTCTCCAAACCAGCGCTCCGCCGCGACGTACAGCTCGTTGAGCATGCGCGACTTCCAGGCGGTGAGCGCAGTTGGGCTGGTGGTCGAGACGTCTGCCACCGTGAGCAAGAACAGCTCGTTGAGCCCTTCGTGACCGTGAATTTCCGCGCAAAACTCCCGAATCGTATGCGGATCGTCGATGTCTCGCCGAGTAGCGACGTGATACATGCGCAGGTGCTTACGCGTCAGATGCTGGACTTCCTCGATCTCCGCCTCGTCGAAACCTAGCCGGGAGAGGATTGCCGGGCACATGGCGGAGCCGCGCTCAGAGTGGTTTTGGCCACCCTGATCCTTCCCGATGTCGTGGAGCAACGCCGCGAAAAACAAGACGTTGGGCCGCGCCATGTCGGCAGCCAAGCGGCAGGCGAGCGGCTGTTCCGCCACGAGCTCACCGCGACACAAGGCTCTGAGCCGGTCGACGGCGGCCACCGAGTGCACGTCCACCGTGTAGACGTGGTAGATGTCGTGGTGGACGCGACCGACCACGGGCGAAAACTCCGGGATCATCGCCAAGAGCAGCCCCACCTCGTGGAGCTCGCGCAAGATCGAACCGCCCGGGAACTGCGTCGTCTGCACGACCTTGACCAGCTCGACGAAGGCCCGCGCCGCGCTCTTGCTACGCCGCAGACGCGAGCAAAAGGGCTTGGACGCGCACGCGCGCACGATGGCCTGCCGCGTCGCGTCGTCCAGCAGCACGTCGCGCTCGACGGCGAGCCGATAAACGCGGATCGCCAGCGCCGGGTCTTCCTTGAGCTGGGCTCGATCCACGATCGACACCCGACCATTGATCAGCTTGAAGCCGCCGCCGATGTCCTCTTCGTTCGGCGCGCAGTCGGTCACGGGCAGGGATCGGGCAATTGACATCCGACAGGCCAGCTCGATGCTGCGGGCGTGGCGGTAGTAGTCGCTCATGAACGACTCCACGCCGGCGCCGCCCGCGCCGTAGCCCATGGCGAGGGCCACGCGCTCTTGCTGCTCGAAAATCAGCCGATCGGCGCGCCGGCGAGCCTGCAGGTGCAGGTGGTTGCGGACGTTCGAAAGGAAGCGCCAGGCCAGGCTGATGTCACGCCACTCGCGCTTGGCGAGCGCTCCCACCCGGACCATGCCTTCGAAGTCTTCGATACGAAAGCGGGCGCGGGCCGCCCAGCGCGCGACGTCCAGGTCTCGAAGGCCGCCAGTCCCATTTTTGACGTCCGGCTCGAGCAAGAAGACGGACCCGCCGAAGCGCTCGTGGCGCTCGAAGGCGCTGCGCTCGAGGCGCGCCAAAAAGCTGGGGAGCTCGCTCGGCCCAAACAACTGCTCGAAGGCGCCCGACATGAGCGACTCGGTGAGCTTCTCGTCGCCCGCGATGTGCCGGAAGTCGAGCAGCGACGTCGCGGTCGGCAGGTCCGTGCGCGCCAACTCGAGCGTCTCGTCCCGCGAGATCACCTGGTGACCGATGTTGAGGCCCGCGTCCCACAGCGGATACAGGAGCGCTTCTGCCAGGGGCCGCACGCTGGCCAAGTCGGAGTCCGATAGAAGCCGCACGTCGAGGTCGCTATGGACCGAGAGGGTCCGGCGGCCGTAACTCCCGACCGCCACCAGCGCGAGGCGCGGTCCCTCGCCGCCAGGCGACATGACCGCGCGCGTGGTGTAGAGGAGCGATGACAGCAGCCCATCCACGATTTTAGAGTACCGCTGGCCGGCCGTAAGCCCTGTCGAAATGTCCCCCTCCTTCACGAGCCGCTCGACTTCGAGTCGGTGGACAGCGACGTAACGACGGAGCTCGGGCACGAGATTCGTTGACAGGCTCTTCAAGACCGCTTCGCCTTTTGCCATGTCGGCACGAGTGCTGCCCTCCGATCGCTCCGGCTCGCCCCCGCGGCGCGGCGCGTCGGCGGTCTCGGGTTCGGTGCGCAAGGTTTCGGGCAGGGTGGAGACGGCCGTAGCCGACGGGGCCACCTTACCTATCTGTGAGCGAGGACTATCCATTTGTTGAAGGCTCTTCAGGGTCGCCAGGGCTTATAGCACGGTGCGGGCGCGCCCGTTTCGACGCTGTCCCGAAAGCCCTAGGGGTCCGTAGGACGGCGAGCCTCTTTGGCTTTCCGTCAGGTCTGCTATGCTCGGGTCGATGTTGTCCAGACGCCAGGTGCTCGTAAGCATGGGGATGGGGTGCGCAGCGGCGGCATTGCCAGGGGTCGCTCTATTTCCAGGGGTCGCGTGGGCCACCATGGCACGAGCGGTCACGTTGCCTCAACTCGTCGGGCTCTCCCAGTTCGCACTGGTCGGTACCGCCACGGACGCCCAGTCCCGCTGGGAGACGGTGGGGGAATCGCGCCGCATCGTCACATACGTGCGGGTCGAGGTGACGCAACCGATCGATGGTCGGCCGCCGCCGGATACCACGTTGATGCTGAGGACCCTCGGTGGGCGAGTGGGCGACATCGGGCAGCTGGTGCACGGGGAGGCCCGCTTCGAGCTCGGCGCTCCCACAGTGATGTTCGTCACGCCGGACAACGACGGCGTGCTCGGAGTGACAGCGATGGCGCAGGGCCACTATCCCCTCCGAGCGGAAGCCGGTGACGTCGCTCGCCTGCTGGCCAGCCCCAACATGCCCTCGCTGACCCGGGTGGAAGGCTCTGCGGTGCAGCGGCTGGTACAGAAGACGGTGGTGGAGGCCGAGGGCCTCGTCTCCGAAATCATGCGCGCACACTGACGTGCGCGTTCGGCAACTCGTTCTCGTCTTGGGGCTCGCCCTCGCGGCAAGCTTCGACGCCCGGATCGGCTGGGCCTACTGCCGCACCACGACGTGCGACCCGCTCGACGAGGTGGACGGCTGCCAGCCGGTCATGGGCTGCGCCACCCGCGGCGAGTCATTGTTTTGGCCCGATGCCTGCGTCACCTATGCGGTGCAGCTCAACGGTTCGCCGTTGCGGGACGTTACGGCGCTCGAGCTGGACCAGACCATGCAAAAGGCGTTCGCCGCCTGGCTGGGCACTGAATGCGGGGGCGGCGGCCAACCCTCGTTGGGGGTGATTCCTCTCGGCAACGCGAGCTGTGATCGCGTCGAGTTCAATCCACCGGACCTGGGCCGTGCGGGCGCGCCCAACGCGAACCTCGTGATCTTTCGCGACCAGGGCTGGCCCTACCCGGACGAACGCTTCGTCATCGCTCGAACCTCGATCACCTTCGATCCGAACACGGGTGCGATCTTCGACGCTGACATCGAGCTCAACTCTTCTCAGAATGAGTTCTCGACGGGAGACAGCGACATCGCAAACGACCTACAGGCGGTCTTGACGCACGAGGTCGGGCACTTCCTTGGCCTGGATCACTCGACGTTCGAGCACGCCACGATGCGCGCCAACTACGACCTGTCGAACCTGGGCACCCGTACCCTGTCGAGCGACGACGAGGCCGGCGTCTGCAGCATCTACGCGCCCGACGCAGACGCGCCGAAAACCTGCCCCAATAACACCGGACCGCATCACGGCTTCTCGCGAGAGTGCGGTACCGACGCGCGCGCCGATGCGAGCTGCCTCTCGCTCACCGGTGGCAGCAGCGAAGACAAGGAGGGGCTGCCTTGGCTTATGTTCGGACTGCTCGCCTTGGCGGCGAGGCGCGCGAAATGCTCACGTTAATCGCCGCGCTGCTGACGTCGATCTTACTCTGCGGGCTGCGACTGGACGTGGCCCGTGTGGTGGGCTTGGGAGACGCAGAGGCCCTGTTTGTCGCCTACGGCTTCCACCCCCAACCCGCCTATGTCGGTCACCCGGGCCTGATCGGCTGGATCGCCCGTGGGTTTGGGCCCGAGCCAGCGCCGAGGACGCTGCACTTCTTTACGGCGCTGGCCGCCACGGCGCTGCCCTGGGTGGGGGTGCTCGCGGCGCGCGCCTGTGGGGCGTCAGGTCGAGCGGCGCTGCGCGCCTATTTCCCGCTGGCGCTGATTCCAGCCTTCAGCATCGGCTCGTTCGCGTTCAGCCCCGACCTGCCGCTCTGCTTCTTCTGGCTATGTACCCTTGGCTGCGCGGGCTGGGCCCTACGTCAACCGGTGCTGAGCTTCGGGGCGTTGCTCGCGTCGGTGGGGGTGGGCGCCGGCGCCGCGCTTTGCTGCCTGTCGAAGCTGAGCGGATGGTTGCTCGCGCTCTCGCTATTAGCAGCCTGTATCGGGCGATTTGCAGCTCCCCGCTGGAGAACGCTGGCGCCGTGGGCGGCCTGTGGCCTGTTCGGCATTCTGACCGCGCCGCTCGTCACCTGGTGGCTGACTCGGGGTCTGAGCCTCCAGCTCGATCCGGAGCTCTCCTGGCAGCACGCCTCGATGACCCTGCTCAGGCCTCTGGTGACGGTCACGCCACCTTTCCTCTACGCGGGGGTAGTCCTCATCCGAGACCTCACGAGTCGGGCGCGGCAGGCGCCCATGGATCGACTGCTCCGGCTTAGCTTGCTCGCTCCGCTCGTGCCGCTGCTGCTGCTCGGCGTTTGCACGACGACGGAGACGGATTGGCTCACGCCGGCTTATCTGGCCCTTTCGCTACACGCGACGCTCGCGCCCCCGCTCCGCAAAGGCCTGGTGCGGAGCTGCTTTGGCCTCGGCATGGCCGTCGCGCTCCTCGGCTGGGCTTGGCTGCGCACCGACCTGCCATTTGCCACAGGTCGCTTGCTCGGGGGCTACGACCCCTCGCTCGACTCTTCCAACGACCTGTACGCCTGGGGGCCCGGGAAGACGTTGCTCGAGACGGCGGTCATGACCGCGCATGAGCGCACGGGTCGGACTCCGATCGTGGTGGGGCCGCACTGGGCCGTCTGCGCTCAGGCCGAAGTGGCCCTGGGGCGTCACTTCCATGTCGGCTGTGACAGCGTCGAGGTGGACGACTACGATGACTGGTCCGACCCTGCGCTCTGGGCCGACGTGCAGACCATCCTGTTCGTGACGGATACGCGTTTCCACCGCGCACCGCCCGAGACCTTCTACGGCAGGCCCGCCCTGGCTGTCCATCATGTCAACGTCGAGCGCTTTGGCCAGACGGTGCGCGGCATCAGCGTCACCGAGTTTGATCGCGACGAAAGCACGGCGCGTCGGAGCGCGGTCGAGGCAGCCGGCGCTAAGAGAGCCTGGACGCCTGCACCGACAGCCCTGCCCGATCAATGAGCGCGAGGTCGTCCGCCGTCCTCGGATTCGCCGTCGTGAGTAACACCTCCCCGTAAAAGATCGAATTTGCGCCAGCGTAGAGGCACATGAGCTGGGTCTGTTGATCCAGCTCGCCGCGGCCCGCGCTCAGGCGGATCTTCGAACCGGGCAAGACCACGCGCGCCGTGGCTATCATGCGCAGAAACTCGAGCGGATCGATGGGCGGTAGCGCAGCGAGCGGCGTACCCGGAGCGCGCACGAGCGCATTGATCGGAACGCTCTCCGGGTGCGGGTCCAACGCGGAAAGCGCCACGAGCATGCTCGCGCGATCCTGCAAGCTCTCCCCCATGCCGATGATGCCGCCCGAACACACCTGCACGCCCGCGGCACGCACGTTGGCGAGCGTGGCCAAACGTTCATCGTGTTGCCGCGTGCTGATGATGGATTTGTAGAAGCTCTCGGAAGTATCGAGGTTGTGGTTATACGCGTCCAGGCCCGCAGCCTTCAGCCGCAGCGCCTGATCTGCGTTGAGCATACCGAGCGTGGCGCACGCCTCGAGCCCTAGGCCCTTGACGACGCGCACCATCTCGAGGACGCGATCGAACTCGGCACCGTCGCGCACGTTGCGCCAGGCGGCGCCCATGCAAAATCGGGTGGCGCCGTCCTCGCGCGCACGCTGCGCTGCGAGCCTGACCTGCTCCACCGAGAGCAGCGGCTGCCGCTCGACCCCACTTTCGTAATGGGCGGATTGCGGGCAATACGCGCAATCCTCCGGGCAGCCGCCGGTCTTGACGCTCAAGAGCCGGCACAGCTGAACCTCCCCGCTCTGATGCCAAAGCCGGTGCACCGCTCGGGCCCGATCGATCAGGCTGAACAGCGGGCTCTCGTACAGGGCCAGGATCTCGCGGATCGTCCAGTCGTGACGAACGCTGGCGGGCTCGCGATCCGCGGGCGCGGCGTCCGGGAGCTCACTTTCAAAGGGGGGTGGGGCGATGGCCATGGCGCCCCGTCTTAGCATCAAATTCCGCGGCTTCGGCCATAACATCGCGCCTCACGGCCGGCACCGGGCCGCTTTTTGCTCCTATCGGTCGAAATACGGCGACAATGCGGCGTCAATCCAGGCCGCGAGGTCGCCGTCGGGCGGACTGAGGTGTTCACGCCGTTTGCGCTGCGCGGTGGTCGCTCGCGCTAACGGGGACAGCGCGCTTCGAGCCGCAGCGAATCGAGCCACAGGTCGAGCGTGCCGTTGCCATCGGGACGCGAGTCCACGACCAGCGGCAAGGTGCGCCCTCGGAAGCTTTCGACCAAGATCGTCTCGGCTTCGAAATAGACCCAGCCCGGCCCGGCATCGAGCTCGTTCCAGAGGTGCGCTTGCCAGAGCGCGCCGGGGCCCTCCGCGACCAAGGGATCCAATAGCTCCAACACCGCCCAATCACTCGGGGTCAGACCGAGCTCACTCTGGCTCACCCAAGCGTACCCGCTCAACGTCAGGCTCAGCGCGTCGTTCGGGATTGTGACCTCTTGGATCAACGTGCTCGCGTACTTCTGCCCGTATTCACCATTGGGCACGCCACCTAACCAGGCCAGGTAATCGCCCGCCTGAGGTGAGACGCCGGCTTGGACCAGCTCGGGGTTGCTACGATGCACGACCACGTCCCTCGTATCGGCGATCTCTCGCCACGCTTCGACTCCAAATTCGAAACCCGCGTTCGCGATCAGCTGATTGAAGCAGCCGCCGATGAGCTCGGGCTCGGGGGCTGCGCTGCCGCCAGCGCCTTGACCTGGGCTGCCTGACGCGGCGTTGGCGGGAGCGCCGCCAGCACCAGAGCCTGCGGGGGCTTCGGCGTCGGACGGCGCGACAGCACCGGAATTGCCGCCGAGAGCGACGCCCGAGCTCGGCTCCACGCCACTTGCGCCCGCGCCAGCGGCGGCGCCCACTGGACTTAGGGGTTGGTCAGCGGTCGTCCCGCTGCCGCGGGCGCCAGCCAGGCTGGGAGCCACACTGGCGACCCGATCGTCCAGCGCACATGCTCCTCCCAGCACGATGAGCATCATCCCACTTTGGAGCGACGCGCGGCCCTGCGGGCCTGGACGTTCACGCTGGCGGGCAACACGGCTCACGCTCGGTACATACCACAGCCGGATGCCAGGGCTCCAGCGGCCGCGCTCGTCATCGCCTAGCAGACCGAGGCCGCCAGACGGACGTTCACTGCTGCGTGATGAGCGCGTGGTGAGCCAGCGCGGAGGGGCCCAACACCAGGCAAGCGGGCGGAACGGCAGAACCCGCGCGCCTGATCATTTAAGCTGCGAGGCGCGAATGATGGCCTCTACATCTGCGAGCGCGTGCACTTCACCCAGCCTGGTCAGCGCGGTCACTTTGCGCTTCGCCGGCCCGCTGGGATACTCGGCCCACTCTAGCGCGTCGTCGACCTTCACGAACAGGTAGCTCGACATGCCGAAGGTCCCGGAGGTCTGCGTCTTCGTCCTTAGAACGTAGGTGCGCTCGTCGAGCGCGCGGTACAGCTGGTAGCCAAAGCGATCACCCGCAGGCGTCTGATCGAACCAGAGCGTGCCGCCCTGCCAATATGCAGCGTTCGAGTAGCGATTACTCCGATCGCAGCCCTTGGCGTCGGGCAAAGACCAGTTGACGCTGTGCACGACGATGTCGCTGTTGATCGCCTCGGTGAGCTCCAATACGCACCCCGGGTGGACCACCTTTCCATCCAGCTCGAGCGCCTTGCCCGGCTTCTTGGAATCGGTATCCTCACCGGTAGGCGGGAGGGGGCTGCCAGCGGGCGCGGCGGGCGGCGCGGGCGAGCGCTCTCGGTCCGGGCTGATGTGGCTCGGAGCGGGACTCTGGAGCTGGCAGGCTAAGGCAAACGCGGGGAGCCAACGGCGCATGAAGGCGTACATAGTCGCGATCCCTCGTCGATCAAGAGTCAATTGTCACTCGGCCGGCAGCGGGCTCGACAGCGGAGGGCGGCGGCGACGCTCGATGAACGGCTCGCGTCGCCCTGGACCCGCGCCCAGCATCTCGATCAAGCGGCGTCCAATCACCCCGTCGAGCCTACGGTCGTAGTAGTCGAACCCGGGCATCGGATTGGCTTCGAGCGCGACCCACTCTCCAGCGGCGTCGAGCTTGAAATCGAACCCGGCGAGCTCGAGCCCCGCCTCCTCGCAGAAGGCAGCGCAGAGCCGCGCCACCTCGTCAGGCACCTCGATCTCCGAGAACTCGTTTTCGCCCTCTCCGAAGCGATAGTCGACGCCCGACGCCGCCTGAATCTGTAGCGGAAAGCACTCACCGCGCAGCCAGTGCAAGCGCACGTCGACACCCTCGATGTACTCCTGAAATTGCGTTGGCGCATGCTCCAGGACTTTCAAACGCTCACACAGCGCAAGGTCGACCAGCACGGTCTCGCTGCGGGTGCCCGAGCAAGGTTTGGAAACCCAGCGCCCGCTCGCCACGAGCTCGCTCGCCACCTCGGGACTTGCCGTGATCACCGAACGCGGCACGCGAAAGCCGACGTCCGCGAGCTCTTTCGTGTGCTGCAATTTGGTGTAGTTCGACCAGCCACTGCCCGGCCGATTGATGACGAGAGCATCACTCTGATCGAGATGAGCGCTCGTCCAGGACACCAACTCGCTGAGCGCTGCGTCACGCATTGGGCTGCCGGTGGCCTGGAAGTAGAGCCGCGAATAGAAGCCCGTATACTCGGACAAGTCGAACCTCTCGTCGCCCACGGTGACCGCCAGATGCGGCGCAGACCACTCGACGTGAACGCTCTCGGTCTCGACCGCGGCGCCTAGATTGAGAAAGTGGTGATCCGCCGCCACGGCGCGCGCCGCGGCACACACGTGACGTGTGGTTCGATCTCCCTCATAGCCAACTATCAGGAACATGCTTTCCCGCCTCCGTTCAGCGCGGCGTTTGTGCGCGGCGGAGGATCCGTGGCTGGAGCACACAGGCAGCTCGAGAAAATCGCGGCCATCCCCCCGTCGCCTAGCTCTGGCGGCAGCTCCGTCGTGGCGCCAAAGGCGAAGACGCGCTCCGCCGAGATCGCCAACGAAATGGTGAGCCAGTCGAGCTGCAACGACGAGAGTGACTCCTGCGTTCGACGCGTCGCTTCTAGCTCGCGCGTGGAAAATGCATCCCAGGCTTCGCCCGGAGGGTACACCAGCTCGTAACGTTTGCTGATGCACAAGAACAGCTTGCGTAGCGTGCCGAGATCGCAGCCGTAGCTGCGGATCTCTTCTCCGACCCCGGTTCGGGTCAGCCGCAGTGAGGGCGTCCGCCAACCCAGCTTGGCCAAGAACGCCACCTGGCCTGGTTTGGTAGAAAGGCTCGCCGCAGCACCGCTGACCGCACCGCGATTGAACAACTTGACTCGCGAGAGCAAGAGCGCGCTGCTCAAGCCCGCCGCCCACTCGTTCGCCTCGAACTCTCGCTCCGTTGGGTCGAGCCGTGAAGCAGCGACCGAAAGCGGGCTTGGGCTCGGTTGACCGAGAAGCAACGCGTGGCTGAACTGGTGCATGGGCTGGTTGCGAACGGTGACCTCCACGCCATCGAGCGTCACCCTGGAGAGCCCAAGGTCGCGACGGTCATGCACGTCGACGACCTCCGAGCTGAGACTCAAGGCGCGCAGCACATGTTCATGTTGAAACGGGCTCGACCGGAATAAAATGACACGCGACATCGGCTCATCTCTCTCAAACCGAAAAGCGGCCCCAGCTGGGCAGCGCCGGCTCCACACTCGACGGCTGCGGATCGGCTTGGCGCCACTCTCGCGCGGCGCCGTCGGGCTGCTCTAAGCCCTTGGCGATTGGCCCCTCTCCTCCGTCCTTGCCTTCCTTACCGTCTTTGCCTTCTTTTCCGTCTTTACCCTCCTTGCCGTCTTTCCTGTCTTTACCGTCTTTACCGTCTTTCCCATCCTTGCCCTCCTTGGTGTCCTTGCCCTCTTTCGTTTCCTTCCCCTCCTTGGTGTCCTTGCCGTCCTTCGTCTCCTTGCCCTCTTTACCTTCCTTGGTGTCTTTGCCGTCTTTGGACTCCTTCCCCTCCTTGCCTTCTTTACCCTCCTTACTTTCCTTCGCCCCTTCCTTGCCGCCCTCTTTGCCGTCTTTACCCTCCTTCCTGTCCTTGCCCTCTTTGCTGTCCTTGCCCTCCTTAGATTCCTTCCCCTCCTTGCTTTCCTTCCTGCCTTCCTTGCTCCCGATTTTGGCGTTCGCCCGTTCAACAGCCATGATGGACTGCTGAAACGTAACCGTTCAGGGCTCTCGCAAGTCCTCTGGATTGCTCCATAAATAATTCTCGCTTTCCATCTGCCCGTCGATGGGCGATGCCAGGTACCCGTGGCGC
>JAYTOL010000051.1:0-11993 GCA_043747815.1 Deltaproteobacteria bacterium | reverse complement strand
CAACGTCGTCATCATCACCGGTGAGCCGACGGAAGAGGAGAAGCGCGGCTTCGCCATCGCCTTCCGCAGCAGCATCGTCATCTCGCTCGCGATCGGCTACTCGTTTCGTTAGTCATCGAGCTTGAAGCGGTTCTCGGCGGCGCAGCGCCACGCTACTCGCAGAAGACGCGCACCTTCTCGCCGCGAACACCTTCGACATCGACCGCCAGCTCGCGCAGATGCGTGACGAGGTCTTCGAGGTTCTCGGGTTTGACCTTGGAGATGTCGATATCGACGCCGTTCTCGCGCAGCGCGCGGTTGATCGGCGCGTGCACGGTCGCGGGCAACAGCGCGGCCAAGCGCATGCCGGCGCGGATCAGCGTGAACGGCACACGCACGTTGACCTTGCCGGTGCCGGCCTGCTCGTCGTCGTACCCTTCGACCAGCACGCGCAGGTACTTGGGATCGCTCGCGGCGAGGTTTGCTGCGATGGGGTGGTTGCTCGCCGCCAGTGTGGCGGGCTGGCTCGAGAGCGCTTCCAGCAATTTATCGGCTTGCTCCGCGCTCAACTTGCCGTCGGCCAGCATGTTCAAAATCCTACGTCGCTCTTCCGTCACCATGTTCGTATCCTTTGATAATGCGTTCAAACAAACGAGAAACGTAAATGCTTACCGCGCGCGGCGCGCAGCTCCACCTGCGCGCCGCGCAGGCTCGAGGCGAACGAGTGCAGCTCACGCGTGTCGGCGACCGCCCGGCGAAAGTTGCGCGAGCGGCTGAGAGCGATCGCGACCAGCGCCGCGACCAAGAACACCAGCAACGCGAGCCACCAGACGGGCCAAAGTAAGAACAGCGGCAACCACACGCCGAAGCCGGCTGCGTGTTCGTTCGAGACGCGCAGGCGCATCCAACAGGGTGGGAACCAGCTCATGGTCGCAATGCCTCCGCCGCTTGCTCGACCGTGATCTCTCCGCGCTCCAGCCGATCCAAGATCGCGCTACGGTCGGCCGAGGGCGGCGCGGCTTCGACGCTCAACTCGGAGTCGAGCGCCGCGCTCAGGCGGTTCAGTCGGCTCTTGATCGTCGGGTAGCTGACCCCGAACAACCGCTCCATCTCCTTGATCGAGCCGTGGCTCTTCACGAAGGCCGCGACGAAGACCTGGTCGTCGATGCTGAGCTGCGCGAGAGGAGGGAGCTCGAAGCTGCCCTCGACGACGATACCTGTCACGGGCAACCGGACGCGCTCGATGACGAGCTTCTCTCCGTCGCCAATTCGGGTGAGGTGTTTCCAGTCCATGTCTACCTCCGCTCAATATGGACCGATGAATTGATAAAATCAATAATTTGACCAGTGATTATTAACTTTCTTACTTTTCAGGACCCGCAGAGCGACGACCAGGTGGAGCGGATGAGTAGGGCGCCCGGACTTCATGGCGGTGATGTGCCCTTGGGCGGAGGGTGAATCGACGTCACGGAACGCATGTTCCGTCAAACCGCGTGAGGCGTGGTCAAAGCCCGCTTCGAGGGCCCAGCGCTTGTCGATCAGGGCCACGGTCTGCGCCGTCAGCGCAGTGTACGCAAAAATAGGGGCTCCACGGCGTGGCGAGGTCCGTTGATGATTGGCCAAACAGCGCAACGTTCGTCCGAGCGCTATGACCTGCGTGAGCCCCTGGTCGGCGCGGAGATTTGGCGCTCGCGACGCAGTTGTCTGTAAACGCGGGTCGCCGCGGCTTCAGCGCGTCTCGGATTCAGCAGCCCGCCCCGGCCAGGCGAGCCGGGCGCCTGTGTCCCTCGCTCGCGAACTGATGCCCGGCAGGCGCATCCGCTGGACGGGACCGCCGGGTGCAACTAAATTTGATGAGATGAGTGCGCCGGGGCTAACGTCACGCGAAATCGCTTCCGCAGTTGAACGTGCCTTGGATCAGAGGCGCGACAGCCAGGCCGGAGGGGCTTCCCGGGCTGCGAAGAGTGGGATTGTCAGCGTGTACCTCTTCGGCAGCTTTGCCGCTGGCAGCGAGGGTCCAGAGAGCGATGTCGATCTGGGCTTGTTGTATGCCGAGCCACCGGGCGGCAAGATCGAGGATCAGCCTTTTCTGCTGGAGGCCGACCTGAGCGAGATCCTACGCCGCCCTGTCCAGTGCGTAGTGATGAACCTCGCGCCGGCGGATCTGGTGCACCGAATTCTGAAAGCTCAGAATCTACTGCTCGATCGCGACCCGTCGCGGCGGATCCAGTTCGAAGTGGCGGCGCGCAACCGCTATTTTGACCTGAAACCCCTCCTCGACAGGTATCGCCGGGCGGAGCGTGTGGCGTGACCGATCTCGACCTGGTCGAAAAGAAGCTCGCCTTCATCGAGAGCTGCGTGTCGGAGCTGCGCCGGTTAGCCATCGCCGAAAACATCGACACCGACGTCAAGGAACGGCGCTTCGTGGAGCACACCCTGCAGCTCGCCATCCAGGCCTGTTTGGACGCTGCATCACACGTGGTCTCGGACGATCGCCTCGGGGAGCCGAACACCAATCAGGAGCTGTTTCGCCTGCTTGCTCAGGCCGGACGATTGTCGCAGGATCTCGCCCGCAGCCTGAGCGCTGCCGCTGGCTTTCGCAACGTTCTGGTGCACGGATACGCGGAGGTCGACAGCCGGGTGACTCGCGACGTACTGGACCATCACCTCGACGAACTGCTCGAGTTCGCCCGAGCGATGCGCGTTCCGCGGCCCTGACGCCAGGCGGCTGGACACAGGCGTCGGTCAAGCGCTGTCCAAGCCCCTGCCGGCGTTCGTGCCTCGCCACGTACACGCCCCAGGCGTAGCCGTACTTACGCAGGCTGCTCTTCAGGATCGCCGGATACAAACCCTCGAACAGCTCACAGCACGCCGCACCAGACGAGGTATTAGCCCCAGTCTTCTACCCTGCCAGCACATCGCACATCCACCAACGTGTCGCTCTTTGGCCGATCATGCACGGCTGACGTTGCGTTGAAAGAGCCCCTATTGTTATCTTCTCACCCCAGCGGCCGCCTCGGGTGTCGTCCGAGTCCTCGCGAGGCTTGGGGTCACGGAACTGGATGGTCGTGGTGGGATTCGTCGGGAGGTAGTCGCTCATTTGTTCCACAGTGCAACACGTGTATCGACACGGGGCTCGAAAGCGCGTTCTCGGGCCCGGCAAGTAACTTTGCGCACCCTTTCTGGGCGGACCACCCACTAATACCCACGCAGGCGCAGGTCTGCCCATTCCGGGCAGTAGGCGTCGCTACGGAGCACAGGTGTCGTCGCGTTTTCTTGGTCTCGAGCTCGTTCTGTGTGTCGTCGCCACCGTCGTGGCCATGGGTTGCGGCAGCTCACCTTCCGGGGCGACGGTGGTCGAGCAGGGCGGGGCAGGCAGCCCGAGCCGCCCCGAACCGCTCGACTTCGTCGGCGACGCTGACGGCGGCGGCGACAACGACCTCGGCTGTGAGCGCGCGACCTGCGCGGAGCTCGGCAAGAACTGCGGCCCCATCGCGGACGGCTGCGGCGGCACGCTCGACTGCGGCAGCTGCGCCGACGGCGCCGCGTGCGGCCTGGTCACGGCCAACGTCTGCACCGCCTTCATCGATCTGTGCGTGCCCGCTAGCGTCGCGGACGCCTGCGCCGGCAAGACCTGCGGCACCGAGGGCGACGGCTGCGGCGGCAGCGTCGATTGCGGCAGCTGCCCCGACGGGCAAGCCTGCGGCCTCGTGCAGGCGTTCCAGTGCGGCGACGGCCTGACCGGCAGCACCGAGCAGTGCCCCGCGCGCATTGACAGCTGCGCGGAGGTCGGCGCGGAGTGCGGCCTGATCGGCAACGGCTGCGGCGGCACGCTCGACTGCGGCGGTTGCGGCGGAGGACAGCTGTGCGGCATCGACGCGCCCCAGAAATGCGGCACGGCGCCCGCCTGTGAGCCCCTCGCTCCCGCGACCGCCTGCGCGGGCAAGTGCGGCTTCGTCTCGAACGGCTGCGGCCTCGACGTCGACGGCGGCGTGATCGATTGCCAGGTCGACTTCCCCTGCCCCGCCGGACAGACCTGCGGCGGCGCCGGCTTCCCCACCGCGTGTGGCTCGGGCGGCGCCGTGTGCCAGCCGATCGAGCGCGCCGCGGCGTGCGCGGGCAAGGCCTGCGGGGTCGCGAGCGACGGCTGCGGCGAGCGCTACGACTGCGGCAGCTGCAGCGGCAGCGAGGCCTGCTACGCGGGCGAGTGCAAGCTGCCGATGGCGTGCGTGCCGATGTCCAGGGCCGTCGCCTGCTCGGGCAAGGCCTGCGGCCTCGTGGGCGACGGCTGCGGCGGCACCGTCTCGTGCGGCACGTGCGCGCCCGGCAACGCCTGCGGTACGAGCGCGCCGTTCCAGTGCGGTGCTCCGGACCCGAACAACTGTCAACCGCGCAGCGCCATCCAGGCGTGCGCCGACAAAGAGTGCGGCGTCGTCTTCGACGGCTGCGGCACCAGCGCGGACCACCAGTTCGACTGCTCGGCGCTGCGTGGCAGGACCGCCTGCCCCACGGGCCAGGTGTGTGGGATCGCGTCGCCGTTTCAGTGCGACGCTCCCAGGCAACCCCCCTGCAGCCCCGTGGGTGACAGCTGCGCGAGCCTCGGCTGGCAATGTGGGCTCGCCATCAACAACTGCGGTCAGGCCTTCGACTGTCGCCTCGAGGGTCGCTCGTGCAGCGCGCTCGAGACCTGCCGCGGCGGCATCGACGGCCCCACCGAGTGCGTGGAGAGCGGGCGCGATTGCCCGCTCTGCGGCGCCGTTCCGAGCTGCGGCGCTGGCAGCCTGACGCGCCTAACGGGCCGCGTCGTGACCCCCGGCAGGACCGACGCCGACAGCGCCAATCAGGTCGGCGTGCCCAACGCCTTCGTCTACATCCTCGAGAGCCCCCGCGTCACCGACTTGCCCGCGATCGGCACCGGTATCCCCACGGGCGGGGCGAGCTGCGACCGCTGCGACGAGCAAGACCTCGGCGCCGTGCTGGCGAGCGCGCTGACCGACAGCTCCGGCCGCTACAGCCTCGAGGGCAACATCCCCGTCGGGCAGAGCTTCCTGCTCGTCACGAAGGTCGGCAAGTTTCGGCGTGCCGTCACCCAGCAGCTGCCGCCGAGCGCGGCCTGCTCCACCACCGCGCTCGCGACGAGCTTGCCCGAGAACCCCACGCGCCTGCCACGCAGCACCACCGACGGCCTGGCCGTCAACCTGCCGCGCGTCGCCGTCTCCACCGGGCGCATCGACGCCATGGAGTGCGTGTTTGAGAAGATGGGCGTCGCGCGCTCCGAGTTCGGAAACTTCGGCTCCGCCGCGCGCGTGCACCTGTATCGCGGCGGCCCGAGCGCTGCCTCCGCTGCCGGCGCGCGCATGGACAGCAGCACGCCCTTCGACTCAGCGCTGTACGGTTCATTGCCGCGCCTACAGGGCTACGACATGGTCGTCGCCGACTGCGAGGGCACCGACTGGGACGGCGAGAACGCCTTCAGTCAGCGTGTAGCCTCGGGCAACAACGTGCGCGAGTACGTCAACCGTGGCGGACGCTTGTTCGCGAGCCACTTGAGCTTTAGCTGGCTGCACCAGAACGGCGCCGCTGCCTTCAACGCCGCTAGCCCCATCGCGACCGGCCTGGCCAACGCCGGCGCGTGGGACACGAGCTACCTCGCGGCCTCGAACCTGAACACGAGCGGCCTTGGCAAGGTCTCGCTCGGTCGCCCCGCGGCGAGCCCGCGCATCCAGAGCTTCGCCGCCTGGATGACCAACGAGGGCGTGATCGGGGGCGACAACCAGTTCACCATCACCGATCCACGCAGCCTGGTCACGAGCCTCGGCAGCGCCTCAGAGGAGTTCGTGTATCGCAGCGGCGGCAACGGCCGCGTGCAACAGTTCTCCTTCAACACGCCCTACGCGGCGCCGGCGGCCCAGAGCTGCGGCCGCGTCGCTTACAGCGGCTTCCACGTCGCGGCGACGGGCGGCGGCGACTCGCCGTTCGCGAGCGCCACGTTCCCCGCGCACTGCGCGGGCTCCCTCACCGACCAGGAAAAGGTCCTGCTCTACATGCTGTTCGATCTCGGCGCCTGCGTCGGCGACGCCCCGCCGAGCCCCGCCTGCACACCGCGCAGCTGTCCGAACGACAATCGCTGCGGCGTCGTCCCCGACGGCTGCGGCGGCCAGCTCGACTGCGGCTGCCCCGACGGCAAAGCCTGTATCCGAAACGAGTGCGCAAACGCGGGCTGCGTGCCCACCACGTGCGCCGCGGAGGGCATCGTCTGCTCGACGATCGCCGACGGCTGCGGCGGCGCCATCACCTGCGACTGCCCGCTGTGCGAGCCTCTCGGCAAACGCGCCGCCTGCGACACCGTCACCTGCGGCACCGCCTCGGACGGCTGCAGCGGCGTCTACCTCTGCTCGACGTGCCCCGAGGGCTGCATCCCCAGGCGCGCCTGCCCGCCCGACGCCGACTGCGGCTTCATCAGCGACGGCTGCGAAGGCTTCCTCGACTGCGGCGACTGCGCCGCGGGCCAGCTCTGCGGCGCCTTCGTCCCCAACCAGTGCTCCACGCCCGAGTGCCAGCCCCTCGCCTGCGCCGACCTCGGCGCCTCGTGCGGCCTGATCGGCGACGGCTGCGGCGGCTCGCGCAACTGCGGCCCGTGCCCACCCGGACAGGCTTGCACCGTCGCGGGCGGCGTCCCCAACCAGTGCGCCGGCTGCGAGCCTCAGAGTTGCCAGGACGCCGTCGCCCAGTGCGGCCTGATCGGCGACGGCTGCGGCGGCAGCGTGCAATGCGGCCCCTGCCCCGCAGGTCAGATCTGCGGCGCCCAGGCCCCCAACCAATGCGGCAGCGGCCCCGCGTGCCCGCCCACGAGCTGCGCAGCGGCCAACGCCGAGTGCGGCCTGATCGGCGACGGCTGCGGCGGCACGATCGACTGCGGTCCGTGCCCGAGCGGGCAGCTCTGCGGCGTCGAGCAACCCTTCCAGTGCGATCCGCCCCCCGCCTGTCCGCCAACGAGCTGCGCAGCGGCAAACGCCGAGTGCGGTCTGATCGGTGACGGCTGCGGCGGCACGATCGACTGCGGCCCCTGTCCCGCCGGCACCACCTGCGGCCTCGGCCGCCCCAACGTCTGCGCCAGCCTGCGCTGACGCTCAGCCTGACCTTCGCCGGTCCCTGCGGGCCTCCCTCCCCCTGCTCCCGCCTGTTCATTGGTCCCATCTCGAAAAACGGCACGACCCCCGAAGATCTCGGCCATCTGCTATGTCGCCCTGCGCTTCCGGTCCTCACCGTACAATGGTCAGCTGCTCCCGCGGAGGGGAGCGACGTCGGCCGGGCTAGCGCGTGTCGTCGCCGCCCAGGGAACACGCTACGCAGGAGCGCCCAGTTGAATCCCCGCGTACAGCTCGTCCACACTTAAGCTCAGCTGTGGCGCATCGAGCTCCAGCTGCTGACCGGAACGGTGTTCATGCTGCACCCAGCCCGTTGTCGTCCGCGCAACGACGGTCACTTGTGGCCGCCGGTGCGATACAAATAACACCGCCAGAACACTCGGACACTGCTTGTAGTGGTTGAGCTTTTCACCTCGATCGTAGGGTTCGGTCGAGTTGCTGGTGACTTCGACGAGAAGGGTCGGGTTCGTAACGGCATTGCGATCAATCGAGGCGACTTGGCGTTCTCCACGGCACGCGCAAAAATGAGCGTGAGCGCTCCCCAGTGTTTGGTCATGCACACGATAGCGTTGCCGAGGCTGCCATCAAGCTCGATCCTGCGCTGGCCCTTCCCCTGGGCAGCTCGCGCCGTCATGGGTTGTGCGCCCTGGCGGCCTTGCACGCCGAGGGCCAGCTCGACGCGAAAGCGCTGGCACAGGCGATCAAAGACCTCGGCGTCGACCCGAACAAAGTCTACTCCGCCGATCTGAGCCGGCGGACAGGTCGTCGATCGTTGCAAACAGACGCCGGCGCTTGCACGATTCGCTACATGCAATGATGGCGCACGACGAAGCGGAGCCGCTCGCTCGGGCACTCCCCGGACGCTGGCGCCGCTGAACAGCGTTTCACCCCACGCCGACCGTGGGCACTCAGCCTAGCGCGGGCTACGCGGGGGTATAGTCATGGTCGATGACTCGAGGCCGCGCTGGGCCGTGGCGATGCCAGCGCTGGGCCATGGCGCTCGCTAGCCTGGATGCGGGAGAAGACTCGGCGAACCAGCACTGACGCCGCCTCGGCATGGCCGTCGCTGAAGCCCAGCCGCCATGTCCGGCGCCGCACTGAGGAAGTACCAGCAACGACGCCCGGAGACGACCATCCTCTATCGTATCGTCCAGGAGCATTTGGAAAGCTTCCTGATGCACGCGCACGAGCGCTCGGGCGCGCGCCTGCCGAAGTACGTGGAGAACGAGTTCCGGCGTTACCTCGAGTGCGGGATTCACGCCCACGGATTTGCCCGCGCCCTCTGCGAGACCTGCGGCGACGAGCTCCTCTTGCCCTTCTCCTGCAAGCTCCGCGCGCGAACCGCGTCGAGGACCAGGAGGTCTCGGTCCTCGCCCTCCACGTGCTGCAGTCGTGCCTCGTCTACATCAACACGCTGATGCTTCAGCGCGTGCTCAACTCAAGGAGCCTCCTTGGCGAATCCGGATGCGGAAGTCGACCTGCGGGCGCTGACGCCACTGGTCTACGCGCACGTGAGCCCCCTACGGGTCGTTCGAGCTTAAGAGGGATCAGCGGATCGACATCGAGCTCAAAAAGGCCTCCTGAGTGCCCCACGGCGGCGGCGCGCGGCCTCTCCCGAGGCCATCCCATGGGGGCAACGTCTCGTCGAGCTTTTCGAGCCGAACCTCGACAACGGGATGGGGCAGGGTGGTCATTTCCGTTCTCACTTCAAGATGGACAAAAATCACACGGCTCGTGGTCACTGCCCATCTATGCGCGCGATAACAATCAGAAGAAACAAGCTCCCACGGTAGCCCAAGTTGTCGGACTGGTCGGATTATATGCTCGCATCTGGCATAGCTGGCCGCTGGTGAAACCGTCATGCACTGTCGCGTCGCTCGCGGTTCTCTCGGTAAAGAGAATTAAATCCCCCGTGGTCGCTCCAAGCCCTTCGACCGCCAGAAAGGCCTTTGCAATCCCATGCCGACGAACCTCGGTAGCGCTCATGCCGGACGACTGGATGTCAGCCGAATCGATGTGGACTGTGCCACGGGAACTGACGAAAAAGTTGCCCGGGACACTTTCGGTCAACTGCGCACCCTGCGTCGCGACCATGCACACGCAACCGTCGATGGTTGAAACGGAGCTACAAGTGCCCGAGCAGCTTTGTGAGAGAAACAAAATATCAGTCAGCTGGTTGCCAAAGTCCGACACGCACTGAGTGCCGTCGACTGTATGAGTCAATGTAAATCCAGTATTCGCGGCGTTCAGAGCGTTTGCTACAAGGACAACGTCTGCCTTTTCCTGGGTCGTCAATCCGCCGGTGACCAAGGGGGCCCCGTCCACCACGCACCACTTATGCGTCTTTTTTTTGGGAACCAGGCAGCTCTGACCGGTGCTGGTCGTAGTGCAAGCCAAATGGCTGCTTGCTGTCGTGACACCATAAGCGAACGTAGTCCCCCTGGTAGGTGCAGAGAGTTCCTGTTGGGTTTGGCTAACCACTTCTGACCATTCGTCGATATCGGTTTCGCCGGGCTCAAGCGGAGCCCCACATCCCATAAAAGCGACTGCTGTCGCCAACACACTTTTCGCCAACAACCGGCTACAGTCTGAGTTCATATTCTGTCCCTTCCCGTTGCTCGCAACCCGTTGACCACGGGCCGTCGAGGACGAAAGACTACCATAAACCCAGCCTACGTTGGGAAGCGCCGGTGACAAGTTGGTTACGGCTCTCGCCCAGCTGCTCGAATTTTGATTTGTGCCCTGTCTTACGCGAGCTTGCTCAGCGGCTTGGCGAGCGAGCGGGAAGTCGATCACGTCGTTTCTGTCGGCGGCCGGGAGCGGGGGCTTACGTCCTGCGGTATTGGCCTGTCCCTGTGCGGCGAACGTCCAAATAGGAAGTTGCATATTCCGCCGCATTCGATCAGGCGTTCCGCAAAGTCTGCCGGTCACCTTGGCCGAACAAGGCCGCCCATCTGGTAGATGCTGTCATCGGCGGAGCTCATCGGGTTCTAAGATTCGTAAAACCTTCCAATGGGTGGTGAGCTTGAGAACGAACGTGCCCTCGGGCGCTCGCCAAGTCCGCCTCCTGTTGACGCCTGATCCATCGAGACGTCGCAGCGAAAGGCTCAAGAACTGCAGAAGCTGCGGCGAGTCCAGCCGAGCCGTGGGAGGCTTTCGACGAGCGAGCTGCCGCTCGGCCGTGCGCGTAGCCACACTTTGCCTTCGACAACCCGGCGGCTATCGCAAGACGGCATCCAATTACTCGCCGCGGCCGCCGACAACGTTGCACCGCATAAAGCCCTTTACGCGGCAGCCGCGGCAACCGGCCCTGCTTATCGCGAAGACGACAATACTCGCTCACCTGTGCGCATTGTTGCTGCCTAGAGGAGTTGTTGCTTGCTCTGACGGGCCCACGCTTAGCTCCTGCCGTCGAGCTCAACCAAAAGAACTAATGATAAGTGTACGCTAGCTTCCCGGCCAGATAGCGGCCCATGTCAAGTCCGAGCTTCAGCACAAGTAGCTTCTCGTATGGTGATGTGGCCGCCCATCTGCGCCCTCAGCGCCCGTCCCTGTGGGGCGCTTCGCCGCACGACCGCCGACTCGACTTGGACTCTTTGCCATCGCTCGCTCCATCTTCCACGAGTTTGCGAGCCACGGCCCCAGATGCCGTCTACGGGATGCTTACATCGCGATCTTCGCTGCGCGGACACGAGGCCACGATCACATCGTTGTCGACGTCGTTGATGTTTAGCCACCAGGTTACATGCGCAGCAAGTGCATCGTCCGTCGGCAACAGAGTAATTGGATCGAAGTTATTTACATAGGTGAGAATCATGGTCATTGTGTGGCAGCCCGAACCCGGGGCTGCCCACTCCATGAGCACGCTGCGGTCCGCGTCCTGAAGCACTCCAGGGGAGAGATCTTGTTCGGCTTGCGGAAGGCCTCGGGCAAGCCCCGGGACGAGGTCCAAATACATACGTGCCCTGAGGGGGATATTCGCGTCCTCGGAGCGAAACGGAACATTCATTGAAACCATGCTTGGACCCTCGTAGAAGACAGAAATCGGGGGAGAAACCTGCCCCTGGATTATAATCGGCGAAATTTGTCCGAGCGGCGCGTATGTCGGCGGGTCATCCAAGCAGGCCTGCAAAAGCGCTGTGCTGGTGATCAGGCAGTATCCGAAGGTGACGACGCAGATTCGTCTCGTCCGCTTAACAAGCCGCCGAGACTTCGCCATACCTGCAGATTCAAAATATCGCTTCACTTTAATCCCTCGCTACGACGATCCGTCATTGGCTTGCAAGCCCAGCGTCCGACGAAGTCGCTCGACCTCGTCCAACAGCGACAAGACCACGACTACGTCAAGCACCGCGACGCGGGCTCGGCGGTCAGGTCGTGAGCAGCGAGCTTGTCGAGGCCTTCCGCCTCTCGGCGCCAGCTCTCCAGCTGCTCTATGGATATTGGCCGTTCGTTCATTCTATGTCCTTTTCTACGTGACCCAGAACCACTGTTCGACAAAGGGCGCCGTTTCCGTTTCCCGTTGCCCGCCAGGCGATACGGAATTTGTCAACGCGGATGAGACAGCGATCTTTAGAATTCTATGAAGCAAACGCTATGGCTGCTGCAGCCAGCGCCTCGCGTCGCGGCGTACTCGCCGTGGCGTGCGGCGCCTTCGGTGATCCGCTCACGGGAGTGTCATCAATAGACGGAGCGATGTTCACGGAGGCAACCATGTCGGCATGGCCGACGGTGATCACCAACGCTTCGAGCGGGTTGATATGCACCTCTGCGGGCGGCAGGGCGGCCTTTGGCGGGCCGTTTGGAAAGCGGTCGGGGTGCAGAGCGTAGGCGGCGTCGAGCGTCGCCTGGCGGACGGCGTGCACG
>JAYTOL010000050.1:0-1501 GCA_043747815.1 Deltaproteobacteria bacterium | reverse complement strand
GCCAGCGGTGCGAAGCTCCTCGAAGACGCGCTGGGCGGTGATCTCGGGGTAGCGCAGGAAAAGCTCGGTGACCTTTTGGTGGAAGTCATCGAGCTTGGTCTGCCTGGCGAGACGTGCGGGCGGGGCCAAAAGCGCCGTCTGCGCCGCCTGTCGGGCCACGCCGTGCGCGAGGAGGATCTTGCGCACGGTGTTGCGGCTGACCCCGAGCGCTCCCGCGATCGCCCGCCGGGTGAGATCCTGCTTGGCGAGAGTGACGACCTGATGCTCAAGCTCGGCGCGCGTCGTCCATAGATACATGGGGCTCCTCCGTGATCCGCAAGATGGTGTCCCGAAGCGCCACCAGCACCTCAACGAGACCGGCGAGCCCTTCGCCTACGAGCGCCTGCGCCGGTTGTCCGAGCGCACTGAGTGGTCGCACATGGAGTCGGGCCTGCAGGCGCCCGCACACACGCACGAGGGTCGAGACGTCATCCACGATCTCCTGGGCCGGCGTGCGCTCCCTGCCCCGATGACGGCCCCGTTGGGGCAAAAGGTCCACCTCCGCGAGCCCCGCAAGCGCCTGCTCAAGGGCGGCCTCCCGCTCGCTCTCACCAAGACCGAGCAGCTCCTTGACCCAGTGCTCGGTCTGGTGCTGCGTCAACCCCCGCTTCATTACGATCTCGGCCGCCTGGAGCTGGTTGCCACGTGGCAACCGACAAAGGGCCTCCGCCGTCCGCGCAGCGAGCAGCCCCAGCCGCACATCTATCTGCACCCCGTCGTCCAGGCCCTCGGCCAAAAGCAGCCGCCGGCTCACCCAGCTCTTGTCCCGTCCCAGGAGCTGCCCGATCGCGGGCTGCGTCAGCCGCTCCTCGCGGTACAGGGCGCGCACCACCCACGCCTCCTCCAGCCCCGACAGCCCGCGCCCCGCGTTGAGTACGCTGACCGCGGCCTTGGCCTCGGCGCCCGAGATGGCAAAGACGCAGACGCGCAGCGTCCTCCAGCCAAGCTGCCGCGCTCCGCGCAGCCGCTTGAAGCCGTCCACGATCTCCAAGGACAGCGGCGCCTCGTTCGTAGCGTAGGCGACAAGCGGCATCAGCTGCCCATGGCGCTTGAGCAGCTCCCGCATCTCACGCACCGAGTCTCCGCAAAGGACCCGCAGCCCGGCGTGTGACTCGCCGAGATCACCAAGCTCCACCGTGCGCTCTTCCGGGATCGCCTTTTGTGGCTCCGCCATGGGCAACAAAGACCAGAGCGGTGAAAGAAAGACCAAGCTGGCGCGTGACAGCGTGTCTCATCAAATGCCCAGTTTCCCCTGTCGTTTCCATCATCTATGGGCCAAGGGTGGTGCGTGACAACGCCCCGAGCGCGGCCTCCTCTGTCCCCTCGATAGGACCCGATCTCCTCAGAATCGCTGCGATTCCGCGCGCCAAGGCGGCGCGTGACAGGGCCGCCGCCTCGTCCCAAGATTCGAGCACTTTCTCCACAAATTCCAAGCCGTTGGCCGAGGAAGGTGGTGCGTGAC
>JAYTOL010000049.1:0-14073 GCA_043747815.1 Deltaproteobacteria bacterium | reverse complement strand
CCCTGTTTTCACCAACGCGCGGAGCGCGCGCGTGCAGCCTGAGCCCATCGAGCGAATGATCCTCGGCAGTGGCGCGGTCGCGAGCTACGACAATGGATTTTACAACATCGGAGTGCGGCCCACGGAGGAGGACCTCGGCGTCGGTGGCACGGACCCTTTCGGATTGCCATTATCCAACACGGAGCTCGCACAGCTCGGCCGTTTCGAATCCTCGACGACCTTCCCCCCGGATGAACCGACCGCCACGCTTGGTGCGTTCAAAACGCCAGGACTGCGCAACGTGGCGCTGACTGCGCCATATTTTCACAACGGCGGGCACGCCACCTTGAAACAAGTGGTGGAGTTCTACAACCGCGGTGGCGACTTTGAAGACGCTCCCAACAAAGATCCGGACATCGTACCCTTGCACCTCGACGCAAGTGACGTGAACGCGCTCGTCGCGTTTCTCGAGAGCTTGACCGACGAGCGTGTGCGCCATCGGCGCGCACCCTTTGATCACCCCGAGTTGATCGTGCCGAATGGCGCCCTCACCCTCGAGGGCCAGATCGTGCCAGGTCGCGGTGGCGGCGCGGCAGATGACGAGCTCTACATCGACGCCGTGGGCGCCGAGGGCGGTCCACCCTTGCCAGCTTTCCTCGAGTTGCAGTGAGCAACATTCGACTCTTTCTGAGATTGGTAGCCCATGCCTGATTTGAAGCAAGTATCGCAAGCGCGTGAGAGTGCCCGCCCGGTCGGCGCGGGCGCCGGGTTCATGCGCAAAGCACGCCAACGACTACCGGCCGCGCTCTTGGCGCTGCTCGCCATTGCGGCGTCGGATGAAGACGCGGCCCTGGCAGCGCTCAACGGCCTGATCCAGAGTCTCGGACCTTTTGCCGGCCGTATCTCGAGTGAGCTACCGCCCGATCTGGATCCTGAGGTGGCCAACGCTTATGCTTTCGAAGGCGGGTTCACGGGTACGGCGGCGGACCCTGCAGAGGGCTTCAATTCAGGCAACCTGCGCGAGCGAGGCGGCTCGATAGATGTCCCCACCGGCGCTCGGCCCAGCCCTCTCTTCGATGCGCAGCCCTTTACCCAGGGGCTCGTATTGCTCGAGGAGTTCGGCCTATTGCCGATGCCGTCCGAGGCGGACGTGACGAGCGGTTCAGAGTTCCCGCGGCCGCCTGACGCGGAGAGCGGCCCGGCCGGTGACGCCGTCAGCCGCTTCCTTCAGGAACCGCTGTACCCTCATCCGACGCGCCTGGCCAACGAGGAGCAGCTCAATTCGTGGCAGCCCGACATCGAGGCGTTTTTGGAGCGACCGCTCGCCGCGCCGCCGGTCGAGGGCCGCCCGCCGGGCGAGGACTGGGCGCATCAGCGCTGGGAGGAGTTCCTGCCCGAGGTCTATGTGAAAACCGCCCAGCTCTCTGCGCGCACCAACGACGGTCTGCGCGACGTGCTGCAATCACACCACTACAGGTCGGGTGAGTTCGCGCCCGGTGGATTGTATCATAACCCGACAGGCCTGCCGGGCTCCGAGGGCACGACCCGGGGACTCGAGGCCCGCTTTCATCCCAACTTTCCCCCACAGGGTCCGAACGTACTTTGGACCTTCGACGGCACCTTTCCGCCCAAGCTGCTGATGTCGCGCTACGGCCAACCGGTGCTGCTCCGACATTACAACGCCCTCCCGATTGATCCCGCTGCAAACAGCGGCTTCGGTTTACACACGATCACGACCCACGAGCACAATGGGCACTCGCCCGCCGAGAGCGACGGCTACACGCAAGCGTTCTTCTTTCCCGGGCAATTCTACGACTATCACTGGCCCATGGTGCTCGCCGGCCACGACACCATCAACACGGCAGCGGCAGACCCGCGCGCAGGCGCTCCGGACGGGGCAGGCGGCATCTCGGCCATCCCTGGCGACTATCGAGAGACCATGAGCACGCATTGGTTCCATGACCACATGCTCGATTTCACCGCCCAGAACGTCTACAAAGGAAACGCGGCGATGATGAACTACTATAGCTCGCTCGACCGCGGCAACGAGGGGTTGGAAGATGGAGTCAACCTGAGGCTGCCAAGCGGTACGGCTCTAGACTCTGGCAATCGCGACTATGACGTGAACCTGATCATCGCGGACAAGGCCTGGGATGACGAAGGGCAGCTGTTTTTCAACATCTTCAACAACGACGGGTTTTTGGGTGATCAGCTGCTCACCAACTGGCTCTGGAAGCCGTACCTCGACGTGCGCGCACGTCGCTATCGACTGCGCCTGCTCAATGGCTCGGTCTCACGTTACTTCACCTACGCGCTCGTCGCTCGCGTCGAAGGCAGCGGAGGCGAGCTCGCCGGACCGCCCGGGTCGGAGATTTCCTACAATCGAGTGCCGTTTCACTTGGTCGCCAACGACGGCAACATCATGGAGCACGCGGTGGCGTTCGATGGCTCGGCCACCGCCGCAGGGCTGCCCGCCCGAAGAGGCATCGCGCCGACGCAGGGTATCGCGGAGCGCTACGATATCATCGTCGACTTTGCGCCGTTCGCGCCGGGCGCCAAGCTCTATTTGCTCAATCTGCTCGAACACCGCGACGGCGGTGGACCCAATGAAGAAATCCCCCTGGCCGACGTGCTCAGCGGCGCATACGCTCCCGAGGTCGACCGAGATCGCAATCGCACCGACCCTTGTGTGGCGGCATTTCTCGAGTTTCGCGTCCAAGCTTATTCGGGGAAAGACCTCAGCATGGACCCTGCGGAATTTGTCGCTGGCAAACGTACGATGATCCCTTTGCCCAAGTTCAGCCAGGCGGAGCTCGAGGGGGCGCTGCACCGTACCTTCGAGTTTGGTCGCTCCGCAGGTACCGACCAGGCGCCCTGGACTATCAAGACCGACGGCGGGGCAGGGTTTGTGATGGACCCCCGCCGGCTCTCGGCGGCTCCCGCGCAGGGCCACCTCGAGATCTGGCATCTGCTCAACGGTGGCGGCGGTTGGAGTCATCCCGTGCACATCCATTTCGAGGAAGGTCAGATCCTTCGACGCGGGGGCAAGGAGCCGCCGGAGTGGGAACGCTGGGCTCGCAAAGACGTTTACCGGCTCGGCCCGATGCCAGACAGCACGGACAGCGTCGACGTGGTGCTGCGCTTTCGCGAGTTCTTGGGGACCTTCATGGAGCATTGTCACAACACGCAACACGAGGACCACTCGATGCTGCTCCGCTGGGACGTCGAGCACCCGGGCCAGCTGCGCGTCATGCCCACGCCCATGCCCAGCTGGGACGGCGTGGGCTACGTCTCCTCGTTTGCGCTTCCGACGTTCCGAGTCGGGGACAAGGACGCGCGCGCTGCTCAGAACCCAGACTTCGGTCGCCTCACACAATAGTCAGGCGCCTCGGGGACGAATCGAAAGTTGAGCCGATGCCACCAGGAACTCATGCCTCGAAGCGACCGCTGGCTCGTTTCACGAAGGCCGCGTCCACGCTCCTGTGGGCAGCACTTTTCACCGTGCCGGTGCTGGGTATGAAGATGGCGTATCGCGCGGTCAGCGCAACGACGGAGGCGCTCCCGGCAGCTCCGCAGGGCGGCGCCGTCACGCGCTGGGGTGCGGACTATTTTCCGAACGTCTGGCTGACGACCCACGAGGGCACGCGCGTGCGCTTTTTTGACGACCTGCTCAAAGACAAGGTCGTGGTCATCAACTTCATCTTCACGAGTTGCACGAACGCCTGCCCCCTCGAAACCGCGCGCCTTGCCAACGTGCAGCGCATCTTGGGTGATCGGGTCGGCCGTGACGTGTTCATGTACTCCATCAGCATCGACCCGCAGCACGACACACCCGAAAGGCTGCGCGAATACGCTGCTAATTTCGGCGCCAAACCGGGCTGGCTGTTCTTGACCGGAGACAGCAGTGACATCACCCTCGTGCGCAAGAAGCTCGGTTTACTGGGGAGCGAAGTCCAAGAAAACCAAGAAAACAAGGCCGACCACAACCTGAGCCTGATGATCGGCAACCAGAGGACCGGGCGATGGATGAAACGCTCTCCGTTCGAACACCCCTATTACCTGGCCAGCCAGATCGGCAGCTGGCTACACAATTGGCAAGATCCCGACCCTGAGCTGACCAGCTACGCGACTGCGCCCGAGGTCCGCCCGCTGTCCGTGGGCGAGAACCTGTTTCGCACGCGCTGCGCACCTTGTCATAGCATCGCAGGCACCGACTACGAGATGCCCACCCAGGGTGACCGGCAACTCGGTCCGGACCTGCTCGGGGTTGTCGAACGACGTGACCCCGCCTGGCTGGTTCGATGGCTCGCGGAACCCGATAAGATGCTCGCCGAACGAGATCCGATCGTAACTCCGATGCTCGCGCAGTATCGGCAGTTGGCGATGCCCAATCTTAGGCTGAACGCGACGGAGGTCGGTGCGCTCGTCGAGTTCCTGGAGCATCCGACTCGCTGACGAGGCCACGAACCGCTGCCAGGCGCGCGCTCGCACCTCTGGCGCGAAGCCGTATCTGCCCCAGTGTTGAACGTGTCCGGATCTCAGGATTGGTCACATCTCGAGTGACGGCACGAAGCGCGCCGACGCGAGTTCGGATTGCCCGATGAAATTCGGAATGGTGCGAAACTTGCTTGGGGGTCTCCTGCTCTCGGCATCTTCGTCCTCGGCCTCGAAGTTCCCAGCGTACCACCGTAGACGGTCTGGCGCTGGACTAGGCGCCTAAGTGCTAGGGTCTGCCCATGCAAGCCATCGTCTACACCGCCTACGGCCCACCGTCGATGCTATCGCTGCGGGAGATCGAGACGCCTCCCCTCCGAGAGCTGGACGTCCTCGTGCGGGTGCACGCGGCATCGGTCAATTCCTGGGATCGTGACAACCTCAGGGGCGCGTTTGCCAACCGCGGAATGCTGGGATGGCGTAGACCTCGGATACCTGTGCTCGGCGGGGATATTGCTGGCCGAGTACAATCGGTCGGGCGCGGCGTGACGCGCTGGAAGCCCGGCGACGAGGTATTTGGGGACTCGAGCAACAGTGGGTGGGGGGGCTTCGCAGAGTACGCGCGCATCCCGGAGCACGTGCTCGTGGCAAAGCCCCCTGCGCTCAGCTTCGCGCAGGCCGCAGCTATGCCGCAGGCGGGCGTGATCGCTCTGCAGGGCATTCGTGATCACGGAAAGGTGCAAGCGAGGGATCGCGTGCTAATCAACGGGGCCGGTGGCGGTGTCGGCAGCTTCGCCGTGCAACTGGCCAAGCTATACGGCGCCGAAGTGACGGGCGTGGACGCGGAAGCGAAGTTGCCCCTGGTCAAAGCGCTGGGCGCCGACCATGTCATGGACTATCGGACGCAGGACTATGCGCGCAGCGGAGAACGCTACGACTTTGTCTTGGATTGCGAGCTTCACCGTTCCCCGCTCGACTGCCGGCGCGCGCTCGCGCCCAGGGGGCGGCTCACGGTCGTAGGGGGCGCCCCATTGCGTATTCTCCAGGCGTTCGTCGTCGGGCTCTGGCTCGGGCGCAGGTCGGGGCAACAGATGAGCGTGCTCATCCACCAGGCGAACAAGGACCTCGCTCACCTCGCCGGGCTCGCCGTCCAGGGCCACATCCACTCGGCGATTGAACGCGAGTACGAGTTGAGCGAAGTGCCCCTCGCGCTGCAGCGCATTTGTGAAGGTAGCGTGATCGGCAAGGCGGTCATCGTGATCGTCAGGGATTGAGCGTACCGAGTCCCGGTCGATCCTCCCTGTCAGCAAACCCGATCGTCGTGCGACCGTGCAGGGATGATAGGCAAACGTCCCGAGGCGCGCTTCGCCCACTCGGACCATTTTGAGTAGGTTCACGCGAGTGGTCCGATCGGACCTGTGCCTTTCAGGCCAGGCCGACTCGAACCGCGTAGCTTGCGGCGGCCGCGCGGGTAGGCAAGCCGAGCTTGGTGAGCCGGTTCTGGACGTGACGCTTGATCGTGAACTCGCTCACGCCGAGCTCGCGGGCGATGCTGCGGTTACTGAGGCCGCGCGCGACGAGGCGCAGCACCTCTTGCTCGCGCTGGCTGAGCCCGCGGCGTTCCTCCACGGCGCCGTCCGAGGGCTCCCGCGCGGGACCTGGATCGAGGCTTGGTTGCTCCACTGGCTAGGCTGGAGGACTGCTGAGCGAGCCAATCCAACGCTCGTTCGAGCTCGCGCCGAGCTCCCAGCGCCTCGAAGCTACGCACGAGCAGGAAGCTCGTATCCGACGCCAAAGCCGCCGCAGCGATGCGCCTACTGCTGCTGAAGACCGAGTATCACATCTACTACAGCTTGGAGCAGGACGAGACGCGGGGTGTGATTCACCCGGCGTGGGGAGCTCGACGAGGTCGCACTCCCAAGCTGTAGTTCGGTGCCGCGCCAGCTCATAGCCCGCTACGACGCCGAGCGCAGCGTGCGAACCAGTGCCTGCACTGTCTCTTCAGACCGGAGCATGTTCCATTCGGAGACCAAAGCCGAGCGCTCGTTGGAAGGAGCGAGGTCTTTGAGGCGCAGGATGATCCGGTCGAGCTTGCCCCTCCACGTTGCGACCGGAGCAGCGGCCCACCAGAACCGGAGCAGCTCCGCGCCGCGCGGGACCGCCTGCCAAAGATCGGCCTGCGCGGCGATGACATCGTTCGCCCACTCCGGCTCGGCCATATTGGTGCCGTGAAACGCATCGAGGCGCTCCCAGGTGTCTCCAAGGAGCATCGGCGCGACGTACCGATTTGCAGCGAAGCCGATCAGCAGCGCCTGGCCGATCTCCGCGGAGGGGCCCTGAGCACCCAGCTTCGCGAGCGCCAGCCCGAAAGCGCAACCGACCTCCTCGTGCAGGCACTTCTGGAAGGCGTCGATGGCGCCATCGTTGTCACCGACGCGCAGACACTCAGGGCCGAGCAAGTAGCGAATCCCCTGGTTATCGTTCGGATTGAGCCTCAGCATCTGCTTGTGGATCGCGAGGGCCTCGGCCCAGTTCCTTTGCTCCGCGAGCACGAGGGCCAGGTTCGCTAGGCCACGAAGGTACGGGCGATTCTCGATGAAACCCCAGTGGACCTCGGCCCCATCGCGCTCGAGGTGACGCTGACCCCCGTCGATGGCCGCGCGGAAATGCCGCTCGGCAGCTTTCAGCTTCCGCGCTTCCAGGCTGACGATGCCCAGGTGGTTGTGAGCGTCGGCGTGCTGGGGATCGAGCTCGAGCGCGTGTCGGAAGGACCTGACGGCGCGGCGCCGGTCTCCGGCCCACCAGTGTTCCATGCCTGCGTGGAAGGCGTCGTCGGCAGGGCGGTTCGCAACGGGCGTCAGATGGATCACGTTGATCTCCTTGGCGGGCGCGTGGGCAACGGACTCGTGCTCGGAAGCGAGCAGTCGGCCGATCGAGTCACGCAGAGCGATGAGCGATGGACGGACGCGCTCGACGACAGCAGCATCGGACACCTTCGCGAGGGAGAGTGGTGCGAGCTCGACGACGAGCTCAGAGGCGAGGCGTTCGATCCTCTGATTGCGGCGGTGCTTCGCGCCGCTGGGAGCCTTATTCCACATCTCGAGCTCCTCGCTGAGGCGCTCGCGAATGGCGAGCCAGTCGAACTCGATATCCGTCTCCCTCCACGTGACGGCGCGGGTCCAGCGCGACCACCCCGTCGCTCTCAGCACGTCCTCGAGCTCCGACGGCGAGGTGAAGCGATGGATCTCCCTCTGCCGCACACGTGACGATCCGGTAACGCGCTCGTTGTGTACCAGAAGAACCTGGCCACGCTTTCGTCGAACGAAGCTCATTGTTGTGGTGCCCATATAATGTAATGCGCACCACATTGTCAAGCTCGACGTGCCAAGCTTCGCAGCGCACACGCATTGCGCGGCACGAGCTAGCTGACTTGTACCCGGGCAGTCGTCAATGGGTCCCCCCTCGGCTGGCTGTCGTCGAATCCGATCTCGGACCGTAGCAGGCGTGCTTCAGCGACCACCGACTGCGGTGCTCGAGCGTGTTCCTGAAGTTACGTATCGCCGGCTCGGCGGGGTGGAAGAGATCGAGTGGCAGTACTCGTCGCTCACGTCCCTGGCCGCCGGTATTCGTTCACTGCACCAGGAAGCGGCCGCCCTGCGCGAGAGTCAGGTCAGCATGCCGGCCATCAGGCTTGTTTGCCGACCGAACGTGAGCTATTGTTCGGAGATGGGAAAGGCCGACAGTCTCGACGCCGTCTCCGAGTTATCACTAGCGGATCGGAGCGAAATTCTGGCTCGTCTGCTGCAGCTTGAAGCGGCGGACGACCTGCGTGGCCCTTCGGCGAGCGAAAGGCAGCTCCTAGACGAGGAGCTGGAGGACTACAGAGCCAATCCCGAGGCTGGGGCGGCGTGGAAGGCCGTCGAGAATCGACTCCGTCGGGGAACATGAGCTGGGAGGTTCTGCTTCGCAACCCGTGCGGAAGCAGACTTGGAAGAGGCGCGCGATTGGTATGAGGCGCGCCAACCGGGGTTGGGGGCGGCTTTCATCGACGAGGCGGCCGCCGCGATGTTGAAGCTGCAACAGGCTCCGGATCGGTATCCGGAATACTATCGTCACATTCGGCGCGCCTTGCTCGCCCGCTTTCCGTACTCAAGAACTACACGACCTATAAGGCCCTTACCGTAAGAAGGTAGCCGATATTGCCCTCAGTTTGGGTGAGTACGCGATCCAGACGCAGGGCGGGCACGGGGGAGACGACTGGTATGAAACTCGGCGGTCGTTTTATCGTTGCCTGCTCAATGCCGTGCCCGAAAGGCCCGACGCCGCAAAGCCGTTGCTGTTGTATGCTTGCCAACGCGGCCCATTGCCATCACACCTCTCGGTGGACATGACCGACAGGCATGGGTTCGCTCGCTCGCCCACTCGCGGCCTCAGTGACGAGCAATGGCCAGAAGGACCTGGCGACCACATCGACAAATCCTTCGGCGAAGTCGTTCTCGATCGGACGAGCATCCTGCCACTGTTCATCGAGCGACCGGAACTAGCGCACGAGGTATTGCTGGCGTGCTTGATTCGTCCTCGCTTCCAGCAAGAGAGCGGGAGCTTCATCATGCCGTTTGGTGAGCTCCGCGAGCTCGAGAAATGGTTCCCTCGAAGCTACGAGCACGGCCCGTTTCTCACGTTGCTCCGTACGAATTTCGCTCGTGCGTTGCGGATCATTTCATCGCTCGTGTCGTTCGCCACGGACCGTTTCTGCGAACGCGCCGAGCGGAGAATCCGCGCGGCCCGAAGTGCAGCCGAGCAGGACGGCACGAATTCCGATCTGAATGACATGCTGGAGGCACTAGTCGAGCTCCCCAATGGACCGCACCGCTATCGTGGCAACGAAGTTGTCTACGGCTGGAGTTCGGGTGGGCACGCGCCCAATTCTGTGGCGGCGGCGCTGATGGCATTGGAAAAGTATTTCTACGACCGACTTGCGACCAGTGCGGACGTCTCCGGAGATCTCAACCTGGTTCTGACGGAAACCAACAGCGTCGCCTTCCTCAAAGTCCTATGCGAGGTTGGAAAGATGCGGCCGGAGCTATTCGAAGGCGCACTGCTTCCGCTATTCGGTTCTCCTGAGCTATACCTCTGGGACAGAGTCGCCGTCGCCCAAGGCAAGGTGAGGCTGGCCGATCTGCTGCCTGAATTCGCCGAGCCGAAGACGAGTGCTGAGCTGCAGACTTTCAGGGCGCTCGAGCATCGCAAGCAGACATTCCTCGACACCGCGGCGCGGGCGATGCTCTTTCGCCCTCCAGCGACAGCATTCTTCGAGCAGGCCTGTCAGCGATGGGCAGTGGATCTCACCAAGTCTTCACCCATCAAGGGGCACCTGCTGGAAGAACTTCTGCTCATGCTCGACCGCACCAACTACACCCAGGTGTCGGAAGAGGCGTTCAGAAACGTCGCACTCCAGGCCCTCCAATCGCGACAGCGCCACGACACTGCTGAGATCGAGCGGCGCGCCCTTCTGTCCTACTTTCCACTGACCTGTCGCAAGCTGCTCGACGACGACACCGTGCTCAATCAGTCGGATCGCGACACGCACTGGCGCGCCTGGACCCAGATACGCGCTCGCTGGAACCAAGCGATGGAGCTACACGGCGGCTCACCCGTTGCGTCAACCGATATACTTAGCCCGGCGGTCGCTGGTATTGCCCTTCTACTCCGTCAGCCAGGCTGGGCCGATGACCATCGGGAAGAGGCTGGCGAGTGCATCAAGGCGCTGGAGGAAGCCTTGACACAAGCCCCTGCCTTCGATGCCCAAGAAGACGGCGGATTCCCGAATGCCCTCGCATGGAGCTACTTCGCCGCTGAGGCATTGTCCGCCGTTTGGGCTCGCTCTGAACGGCATCCACGCCTGCTGCTACTCACTGGTCTTTTCATCCTCAAGGCCAGCCGACTAGCTGCCGGAAGGCTGTTCATTGGGCTAAGTCATAGCCGCACATCAAGACCGAGCGACTTCGAAGCCATTCGAAAGCTTGCGATCGAATGGGCTCACGTGCGGCCGGCGGCCGCAATTTTGTCACGCCGATCGACGAAGGCTGACGATCAGACATCGGCGCTGCGGCTGGGTCTAAGTAACTCCATCGACGCGTGGATTGCGTCGCAGCTTGAGGAGCTAGAAAAAGGGAGCCCCCAGAGAATCCGCTCCGCCCGGTGGATCTTCTCAGGATGGGCACCTAGCGAAGAAGCCAACGCTTGGCTGCGTAGACAGGGTTGGACGCCTGGGCCTGATCTGGAGTTCATCAAGTCGGTGCACGACTGGATGCCTGGTCTCAACGACGCCATCTCGCAAGATGAGCGTGAGGGGTGGATCACGTTCTTGAGGGAAGGCCTCGGCGTAGTTCTGGCCAACGTGAACAGCAAGCTCAGCAACAAGCGTGACCATAAGTGGCCGACGCCTGGCGAGGACTGGTTCCTACGACGGACCGCCATCGCGGTGCTGGACATGACGGCTGCAGAAAGGCCCGAAGTTTTGTGGCGACCACTGCTCGCTCTGCCGAACCTGGCTAAGGAATGGGTA
The DNA here is from genome assembly GCA_043747815.1 of Deltaproteobacteria bacterium. Taxonomy (GTDB): domain Bacteria; phylum Myxococcota_A; class Polyangia; order Polyangiales; family Polyangiaceae; genus SZUA-265. Next base: position 3,092 of record JAYTOL010000049.1, on the reverse strand, counting down.
AGTAGATTCCTGCGCGCACTCCACCGCGAGGCGCTCAGTAGGCAGCAGACTCCGGGTCAGTACACCTCGCTAGTCCGGAGTATCGTGGACGATGCCGTTGCCGAAAGGAGCGATCGTGAGCGATGGGGATACCACAATGGCGCGTGGGATGCCCTGATCGGCATTCAAGGACGTGTACGCTTTGATGAACCGCACTCGCCGCTGCGCGAGGCGTGGGAACCGCGACACAGCACGCTACTCGAGAAACTCGCCCCCGTCTTCGATACCTGGATGGCTGCCGTACCCATAGCGGCAGATCGGTTCCAGACCGTCGCACTATGGCTGGCGCGTCCAGCCGCAGCCCCAGTGCGGCTGCGATTTCTATCATGGCTGCACTCGAGCATATTGACCTATGAAGCTCACGAAATGCCGGACAGCCACGAGGCGAGTGATCCTGTAGCACGCCTTCTGAACGCGGTCTGGCGAGATCAAGAATACGCGCTGCGCAGCTCGGATGTCGCGTTCAAGGCATTCCAAGGATTGCTGGCGTGGTGTGCCGGTCTGCGCGACGCCGCGGCCCTTGATCTGCAGACACGAATCGCCACGGAGAGGAGGTAGTCAACCCCGCCGGTGTTCCGCGTAGCTGGCTAAACCACCGTTTCGCCGTTTCTGGTCGACAGCGTGCGCGCGCGGGACGCTCCCACGGGTGAGAGATGGCCTCCATCCGCAACGCGCGCTGCCGCGTCTGCTTGAGTTGATCCTCAAAGCCCGGTCGACACGGTCCCGCCGGAGTGCCCCAGTGCCCCCGCGGCACAGTCTGATAGTCGGGGTACCCGCGAAGCCCGGGCCGACTGCCAAACCTGCCAGCGCGCGAGGACTAGGTGCCTATCTCTATGGGAACGCCCACGACAATCGCAATGGGCGTGTAGATGTCCGATGTGTCCGACTCGAGCGTCACGATCAGACTGTACCGTGCTCTCTCGCTCCACCGATTCAGGTGCTTGCGCTCCCTCCACCAGCCAGTGACGGGGAAAACCGCCAAGTTGCGGCAATTCGCGAGCTCGGCCGCCGTGCCCTCCCACATGTCCGAATGAATCGAGCCCTGGCTTCTACCCTGCTCCCCAACGAGCCAGGGGAGAGCTGCACCGAGCGGCTCGTCCACAGGGCCGTCATCGATGGCCGTCTCACTGGTTCGCGCGAGAAAGGCCTCCAGCGTCTCGGTCCGACGTTGGAGGTTGAAGCGCAGCCCATGGCTTGCGTAGCGATGCCGACGAGTCCAGCCACACCGCCCAGGACTGGGCTCGATGAAGTACGAGAGCGTTACCCGCATTCGTATGACCTCGGAGCCCAAGCCTTGAAAAACTGCGACGGGCCAGGGCAGCTCGTGCACGTGCATCTCGTTCGACTTGATCTCCGATCCCTCTCGACGATACGGCGTCAAGGCGCCCTCGAACCAGAGCGTCGCGGCATTCTCGCTACTGTAAGCAGCCCTCTGGAGATCCGGCATCCCGTAGCCGTAGCAACGCAAGCGCTGCTGAACGTTTCCCTTGGTCTTGCCGGGAAACCGCCGGCACATCGCCTCCGTCCATCGTGCGGAGTGCACGACCAGCCCGCGCACGGTCTCTGGCCACAGCGATGGGTAGATACTCCGGATCTGCGCGCCCATGCGCGACGCAGCGGCGGTGGCTGGGCTCGTGTCTCGCGTCACCGTGAGCAACTGGCCGCTTGGGTCAACGATCGTCGTCAACAATCCCAGGTCTTCGACAGGCTCCGCAGTGCCGGCCCCGGGTGCCGCAGCCCAGTTGCCGCCCTCCATGACGATGTCGGGTTTGAGCGGCCACCCCTGACGTGCGTTGTCGGGCCACGCATTCGACGTTCGGCTGGTCGGCGATAGGTCCCCTGAGCCGGCAATCGGCTGGTAGTCCCTGTAGTCCTCGTGTTGAATGATCACGCGGTCCGTCATCGCGCCCACCGTGAGCGCATTCCACGACTGAGCAGGGTCCTCTATCCCTGCCGCGGGAGCAATCAATCCAAAATACTCGTAGTCAGGTGCCACTATCTGATCACGCAGGTTGCCCGCCGCAGCGAAGAGCAACTTGGGCTCTCCAAACACCTCCCCACCAAAGCACAACTGGTCGATGGCGGCTGACCAGGACGACGGCAGCCCACCATCGCGTGAATCCGCAGTGGTCGTCAGGCAAACGACTCGGCCCCGCTCAGGCGCCACGCTCTCTGCGCGTGCAACGGCTTCCTGGGTCAGGTTGCCGTACGATTCCGGATCATGATTGCCTCGCCTGGGCAAGAGCTTCACCGATTCGAGGCGATGCGTGAGATGGACGGGCGCGCTCGACGCGAACGCTTCGGCCAGCTCGGGGCCATAGAGGGCGATCCCCGCCATGGTGGTCCCATGCCTGCCTTCGTGGTCATCAGCCGTGCCCCAGCTCGGATCGACGGTTTGCGTGTCCGCCGGGCTGAGCGCAATCGCTATCAGCGGGTGCGCCCGCGCTACGCCGGTGTCCAAGAGGCAAACGGCCGGTGCCGTATCCGGTGGTGGCCGCACGCGCCCAGCTAGCTCTGCGATGACTTGCCCTTGGAACCGAGGCGCGAGGTCAACGTATTCGGTGGGTAGCTCTTTGGCCTTTCGCAGCTCCGCCACGTGCAAGAAGAGCCGCGGAGACTTCTCCCAGTCTAGATGACTCCCAAAGGTTAGCACCACTATGCGCTCGGGAAATGTGACACGCCGCGGATTGACGCTTAGACCTGCCTGTTCTGCGGCCACGCGAAACTGCTCCTGCGTGTGCCCCGGATCTACCTGCACATCATGGTACAACCAAACCTCCCACCAAATGCTCTCGGTGGGTGCAGGGAACGGCAGTGAGTCCGTCCAGAGATCGCGCTGGCTTGCCAGACGAATGGCATCGATATTTTCTACCAGGTCCTGGTGTTTTGGCCTGTTGCTGATCGAATTGAGCTCGGTCGCATAGCGGCGAATGACTGCCTCGAGCAACCTGCGCTGTGTGCCTTCGGCACACGTGCATGACGGCTGGCACCGGCCCGGGCTATCGTGGCCCGGGTGAAAGCGGGGCCGCCTGCCCGACGGGCGGAATTTCCCC
>JAYTOL010000048.1:0-23156 GCA_043747815.1 Deltaproteobacteria bacterium | reverse complement strand
GAATGGAACGACAAAGTGGGAAACAAACGACATGGGCCTACACGTCCGGGCGTCGCGCGAGCGTCACTCACTCGATGAACCTCTCGCAGTAGTGTTAGATGCGTGCGAGGCGAGCAGACGCCCAATCGCCCTTCCACGGTCGGCAAGTTCTCTTCTTCGCAGCTCGCCCCAGACCAGCTCTTCGCTGCCGTCGAAGCCCTGCGCGCCGACCAGCACGTGCATCTCAAGCTCCTCGATGCCACCGACACGCCACCAGCGGCGAGCGACGACCCACCCCCGGACGGCGCTCTCGACCGCGCCGTGCTCGCCGCTCTCGCCCCGGCGCCTCTCGCTCGCGCCGACCTTCGCGCAAAGCTCCACATGCGCAATTGAGCGACTCGGCGACACCCTCACGCGCACGGCTTCGATGAAGAGCCGGTCACCTAGAGTCGCGGGCAGTCCAGCCTTCTGCTTCGGCAGGACCGCCTGTAATCGTCGCCGTTGATCCTCCGTCAGCGCATGCCGATGCACAACGATTTTGATCATGCGCGACGCCGCGACGCAATCCACCTGTGCAAATGATCGATTTGATCCAGCAATTCGGTACCCCGATCTAGGGACACCCCCTAGTCTGTCGGGCGCGATCCGCACCGCTCGCGGACCAATACGTGTACTCGATATCGAAGCGAAAAATCTGTGGCGACGGCGAGGCCTCTGAACCCGCGACCTAAACGCCACCGACGATGTCGATTTGATTGGCTACCTATTTTGTCGTACCAGCGGGCGTGGTCTGCCCGTGGAACTGGCTATCGTTTCTAGCCGGCTCGCCTTCCACGCGCTCGAAGATCAGCTGGCAGATGGGGAGGTCTGGGAATAGCGAGATGTCATGAAGTCCGAAGTTCATGATCTCGAGTGTGATCGTGCCGACGAATCCTGCATGGATCGTTGGCGCCGTGAAGTGAACCAAAAGCCCACAACGCGCGAATGAACTTTTTCCTTCCACGCGAGCCGCGTACGCTGGACGCCCAGAACGGATCGGCAGTTCAATTCGCTCAACCGTATTGCCGAGCACGAATAGGCCCGGTCCTAGCGAGTACCCGCCCGCGCTTATCGTGAGCGGGTTGTAGACCTTGCCAAGTAGGTCGGCGAGACCCTTCTTCCGCAAATCAAACGTGAGCGGCGTGCTCTTATCGCACAGGCTCAGGGTCGGAGACAGACGCAGATTTACTGCGGTCGTGTCGTACGGTGAGTTAGGACTCTGAAGCGACGGCAGGCGCGGCAGCGGCTCTGGTTTGATTACGATGTCGCCAGCGTCGATTGCCTTATGAATCTCAACGTTCGAGAGAATCATTTAGGTGTTTTGATAACTCTGCCTTTCTAACTTTGGCAGTAGTCATCCCCCCATGTGATGGAACCTGAACCAGCGCGAAGGTCTCGTCCTCGTCAAGCAACAGCACACGAAGCCGACCATTGTCGACCTGGTTTGACGAGACAAACACCGCCACCTCCCCTTCGACCGTCTGAAACCGAACAGTTCGTTCGGTGGGGAATAGGCCATCTGTGCTGCTGACAGATATCCACCTGTTCTCGTGGGTTTGCATGTTGTCGTCCTCCTTCGCCCAACTAGCGTTCGTCAGCGTAGCAGCTAGTAGTCAAAGGTTCAGTAGAAAAAGTCGAGTTCCTTGAACGCGATTTCGCTGGCGCGCGTACTCTGGTAGGCGCTCGAGATGCCCCCTCCGTGGCATGCCGCCGCACCTTTTTCTAAGCGACTCGGACCTCAAATCGGCACGGAAATCGCGGTTGCCACGCTGGGTATCGCCTCCGTGCAACAGATACCCCGAAGCAGGGGCGGCACTTAAAGGGGAATCATCGGAAGGTGGTTCCCGTTTTCGGTTTGTGCTGCGTCGTGATCAATGCGCGCGACTTCGTCCCAGGACAGCGGCCGTGCAGGTGGCGCGAGTCTGCGCAGGGCTTCGAGGCGAGCTCGTTCGCGGCGACCAAATCGTTCCGAGGGCATGTCGCCTGCGCGAATCTATGTCTGTTCCAGATGCCATCGCAAGTCAGCCTATTCCATTCTCCATCGGGCCCTTCTGCTGCTCGTGGCCGCCTGCTGCATGCCGGTCGCCAGGGTCCTAGGTTGGGCGGCACGCAGCCGCGGGGCTGGGGCATCCGAACGTTAGGGCGGCAGGTTTTGAGCGTGGGGTACGAACAGGTTGAAGCAGCAGGGCTGGGACGCGACCGTGTTCGTCTCGGCTCGGTCGCGATCTCCGGACTTGCGGCTGTCGAAACGAGCGGCGACGGCATCGGCGATGGCGGCGGACAGGAAGTTGAGTGCCGCGTCTCCGCGTGCAGCAGGTGAGCGTAAGGGTTTCCGTCTCTCGACGTCCCGCACTGTCGAACACAGGTCGTTCCCCGGTACAACGACGTGCGCCATGGAGCAGAGCGACTCATCCGGGAATGGGGGGAGGGCCGCGTGTTTTCGTGGATCGGTTCACCCAGGTGCGCCAAGCATTCGATGAGTGGACGGGCCCTCGCCTATATGGCAGCCCCTGCTACTTCTTTGGGCGCTCCCCCGCGATCACGAGCCGACGTTGCTCGTGGACACCACGGGACGGCTATGGAGCCGCGAAGGTCAGATCGCGTTGCTGCCAGACGTAGCGATCGTCAGTGGGTACCGGACGTGGGAGATGACGACGCGCGCGGCCGGTAGGTGGTTGGAGTGGCCGCGCGAGTGGCTTGCCGAGTCAATGCTGCGAGACGCGGTAGCCCTGGGACCGCAGAGTGTCGGCGAGCCGAGCTTCAATCTCCTCGGCCTTGTCTCGAGAGTAGGCGTACTTGCCTTGAGCAAGATCAGGGCGGAGCTGTTTGGCGCCATGCTTTCTTACCGCGCGAGACTGCGTCCGCCCGCCGCTCGTGTGCTCTTCATACCGCTCAGCAATCGTCTTCGCTGTGCTGCCCACGTAAAGGCAAGTCTTGCCCAGATCGCGCCGCGGGTGATCGAATGTCGGGTCGTTGCAGGCGGAGCTTCCGAGCTCAATGACATAAACGGAGAACGTCGATTGTTGGTCGCTCATCGGTTGGAATACTCCGCGCTGAGGAACACCAGCCGGTGTTCGAGCTTCTCAGAGCAGTAGCGGCTCTCAGCCAGACAACTGAAGCGCTTGCGGATGGAGGCTCGTAGACTCGTGCGAGAGCATTTGCCTTGGCGACTGAATTGTCGCCGCTCGTCGGGGAGCTCTGCTGTGCCTGTGCTGCTGGCGTTCCGAAGTGGCACACTTTCCCATCGCACTCTAGGGATGATGTGAGCGCTCCTACTCATGAGCACTGCTTGTCGGGTGCGCATGTGACCTTCGACTCAGGTCTCATCTGGCGATCGAAGCATGAACCCAGCGCCGATTGCGCCAAAGCACCCTCATCGTCCACGGGCAGAGGCCGTTTCACTCTGAACCATGGAAGGACAACGTAGTTACTACGTCGCTGCCCTAACCGCACTGCGCTACGCCGAGGACCGAGCGCCTACCGGAAGGCGCTTCGGCAAGGAAGCGGACGCTGCCTGGCGCGGCTTCCAGGGTGCCCTGACGGCGACCGATCGCATTGATCTGTTGCTTCGCAATGCGGATGGGCAGTGGCGCGATGCCTTCGGTGCACGCTCCGTGTACGCGCTGCGCGCCGTCGCCGAGGACGAGCCGTTTGGACCCGAGTGGGACTCGCTGTCCACACGCGCAGCCGAGAAGCTGTGGCGCGAGATCAACCAGGCCGAGGCGCCTCGGACAGTAAAAGCGGCGCTCCGCGATTGTGCAACGGCGTGGGACCTCACCCTCAAGAAATTGGTACTCGAAGAACTCCGCCCCACGACTCAATTGCTCCTGGTGGGCCCCAGCGCCGTGGCTGCGTATGCGGCGCACTTCGCGGAAGAGTCCTCGCTGACGTGGAGTCGTCAGGTGCAGTGCATCGCCACGCCGCCCGCGCACCGGCAGCTGGCGTTTCTGGCGGGGGCGCTGGTCAACTCCAGCCAACCCGCGCAAGTCTTTACTGCTAAGGAGGCGACGCAGCGGAAAAGGCCGCGGCTCGTCGTCGTGAGTCCAGACGCCGATCCGTCGGATGCGGCGGCGGCTGAGGGCTCGGGGAGCTGAAGGGCGACCATGGCGCTCGGCAGTACCCGCATCGTCCTGGGCCAAACTCAGTACGCGCACGAGAAGGAGGCGATCGATTTCGCTCTGGGCGTGCTGCCCAACGTCGACCCGTATCGCGTGTGGGGGCTATTCGAGCTGCCCGGCGACGGGGGGCGCCTGTACGAGATCGATCTGCTGGTGCTCGCGCACTCCGGTCTGTACCTGGTCGAGATCAAGAGCCGGCCTGGCGTGTACAAAGGGGATCACCAGGACTGGCAGGTGGAGTCGCCGGGCCGTGAGCGCCCGGCATTGATGGACAACCCCTATCGCTTGACCAACCACAAGGCGAAGGTGCTGAGCTCGCTCTTGCGCCGCAAGTTGCATCGCGTGCCGTGGGTGCAGCCGCTCGTGTTTTTGAGCGCGGCGGAGATCGGGCTGAAGCTCGACCCGCACTGTGACACGGGGGTGGTGACCCGCAAGACGCTGGCGCGCGCGCTCACTCACCATGAGTTTCCCGGGAGCAAGCCGGACGAGGTTCGCTACCCAGTGAACACGCCCATGATGCGGGACGTGGCGCAGGCCATTGTGGAGATCGGCATCAAGCCCAGCAAGGGGGCGCTGCTCGTGGGCTCGTACGAGCTGACGGCACTGCTCGATGACGGCGAAAATTATCAGGAGTGGGCGGCGCGACACGCATCGGCCGCGAGCGTGCTCGGCCGCGCGCGCGTGTATCTCGAGCCGAAGCAGGCGGACGTGGAGCAGCGGCGCGGCCTGCGCCGTGCCGCCGAGCGCGAGGTAGTCCTGCTGCAGGACGTGCGCGAGCACCGCGGCATTCTGCATTTCAGGGACTACGTGCCGGAGGGGCCGCTCGGCCCCACCGTGCTCTACGATCCGTTCGAGGGGGGCGAGCCGCTGGACAGCGCGCTGCGCCGACGGCCCGAGCTGTCGCTCGCCATGCGACTGGAGATCGTGCGCGAGGTGGGTTCCGCGCTGCAGCATTGCCACAGCCGCGGCGTAGTGCACGGCAACCTGCATCCGCAAGCCGTACTCGTGCGCTTGAACGACTCGGGCAGCCCCGACGTGCGCTTGTTCAAGTTTCAGCTCGGCCGCCGCGAAGCATCGAGTGGCACCCTGCACCGGTCGGTCTTGCAGGTGGACTCCAGCAAGCTGTACCAGGCACCGGAGCTGTTCGAAGACCCCGCGGCGACGTCGCCGGTGACGGATATGTTCAGCCTGGGGGCGCTGACCTACTTCGTGCTGACCGGAAGCGACCCGGCGCCGACCTGGATGGACCTGCAAGTGCTCTTGCGCGAGCACAAAGCCCTCGACCCGCTGCGGGTGAGCAATGGCATCCCACCGGCGGTCGCCCAGCTCGTCGAAGACGCCACTCGTTACTCCGCCGCGCTGCGATCAGACAACGCGGGCGCGTGGATCGAGCTGCTGCTCGAGGCAGCCACGGCTCCGGATGCTCCAGCGGTGGAGGAGGTTTCGCCGCTCGAGGCCAAGGCCCGGGATACTCTGGGTGCGGGTCGATTCGAGGTGCAAGGGGTCTTGGGGCGCGGCGCGACCTCGCACGTGTTGAAGGTGGCCGATGAGCGCCACGGTGGGCGCTCCTTCGCCCTGAAGGTCAGCCTCGAGGAGCGCCACGACGAGCGGCTCCAAGCGGAAGCCGAAGCGCTGCGCAAGCTCGATGATCGGCGCGTCGTCCATCTCGTGGAGGAGCTCTCGATCGCCGGGCGCACGGCGCTGCTGCTCTCGATCGCCGGGAGTCGCACCCTGCAGGCGCAGCTCGCCGCGGAGGGCCCGGTCTCTCTCGATTTCGCGTGCCGCTACGGCGAAGACTTGCTCGACAGCCTGGCCCACCTGGAGGAGACGTCTGTCCCCCACCGCGACATCAAGCCCGCCAACCTGGGTGTTGGGGCTAGCAACGGGCGCAAGTCCAACCACCTGGTGCTGTTCGACTTCAGCCTCGTGGGGGTGCCGCCCGAGGAGATCGGCGTCGGCACGGCCGTATATCGGGATCCGTTTCTGGTCGAGCGCCAGCGCTGGGATGCAGCGGGCGACCGCTGGAGCGCGGCCGTCACGTTGCACGAGATGCTGACGGGGGAACGTCCGCACTTCCGCGGCCCCGCCCTCGACCCGAGCTCCACGCTGGTGCTCTCGCCCGAGCGCTTCGAGGTGGGCCGCGAGGAGCTGGTCGAGTTCTTTACGCGCGCGCTGGCACGCAATGCCGCAGATCGATTTGCCAGCGCCGAGGCGATGAAGCGTGCCTGGAGCGTCTGCTTCGCCGAGCGCCCCGTGCGGGTGAGCCCTCCCGCCGCTGCGCGTCCGAGTGCCACGCCGTCGGGCGCACGCAACGCGGCGGCGAGCCCGTTGACGACCACCGAGGCGCTGGTTGAAGCGGCAGCATTCGGCACAGTCACGGCCGAAAACGATCTGGACGCGACGGACTCTGCAGCGGGTGCGCCCGATGCGAGCGATCACGAAGCCAGCGAGCGCGTCCGCGGTACACCGCCCATCGACTACGCCAGCATCGCTCCAGAGCAGCCCATCGCGCAGCTGCCGCTGTCGGCGCGGGCCCGCAATGGCCTGGAGCGGGCCGGTTTGATTCAGGCGCGGGACCTGCTGTCCCTGCCCGACAACCACGTGAGCGCCGTGCGCGGCGTGGGTCGTTCGGTGGCGAGGGAGATCTTGACCTTTCGCAAGCAGTGGCAGCTTGCGCGAGCTGTCGGCGAGGTGGCGGCGATGCCGTTCTTCGATGCTTACGCGGGCCCGAACCCGCGTGTGGCGCGCTGCGAAGGCATCTCCGAGCGTCTGGCGCAGGTGCTCGGCGACGGGGCGCTCAAGACGCTCGCCCAGGTAGCGGCGGCGCCCGCGCCGCGCGTGCAAGCCCTTTGCTTTGCCGCGGGGGTGCCACCCCAGGCCCTGCGCGACGTGCTCGCGGGAGAAGCCGAGCGGGCCGCGGAAGCGAAGCTGCCGACCTCGCTCGAGAGCTGGATCGCGCTCTTGTTTGGCGGACGCGCCAAGGCACGCGGGTACGTGCGGGCGCTGTATGGCCTCGAGGGGCCGGGGGCGGGGCGGCTGGACGTGACCGGCGCCGAGCTCGCCAAGCTCTACGCCATCACCCCCGTGAACATCTACGTGGCCGTGGCCAAGCAGCGCGCCACCTGGGCCACGCTGCAGGCGCTGCCGCAGCTCCTGGAGCAGTGCGCGGCGCTGCTCGAGCCGAGCGCGGGCGTGTTGCCGCTGAGCGAAGCGGCGCAGCAGCTCTTGGTCGTGCTGCCGCACGCGGCGACCACCGCCGAGGAGCTCCTGGTGGCGCAGGCGGCGGCTCTGTGGCGGGCCCTGGCGGAAGCGACGGCGGAGTCGGCAACATTGGAGCCTCGGCTCCTGCTCGAGCGCATCGACCGCAGCGACCAGGACTCGCTGTGGGTGGCCCGGGATGAAGCCCGCCTCAATGAGGTCCGGCGCCTGGGCAGGGCCGCCGATGCGCTGGCTGCGCGGGACGTCTTGGCCTCGCCCGCCGAAGCCCAGCGCGTGCTGGTGCAAGAGCTCGACCCCGGCTCGGACCTCGGACAGCTGCCCCCCGAGCGCCTAGTGGGCCTGGCCGCGAGCGCGAGCCGTAGAGCCGCGGCGTCGGCGCATCTGGAGATCTACCCACAGGGCATGGCCACCGAGCGTGCGCTGCGCCACAGCGCGGCCATCCTCACGGGCGAGCTGACCCAGCAGGACGTCGAGCGCCGGGTCTGGGGACGCTATCCGCAGGCGGCGCCGATGCAGGAATCGGCACGCTGGCCCGCGCTGCTCGCCCAGGTGGGCCTGGTCTGGGATGGGCAGCACTTCCAACCCAAGGCCGCGGGCACCGGCAGCACGCACGGCACCGCCACCCGCTTCACCCTGCATCAAGAGCCGCCGAGCGAGCTCGAGCTGGCCGCGCGCGACTTTCACGCCCTGGTGCAGAGCGCGATCGAGCAGGGCGACGTGCGGCTGTTTGCCGTGCCCAGCCGCCACGCCCGCCAGGCGACGCAGAAGCTCACCCGCGAGTTTGCGAGCTTTGGGCTGGAAACCGTGAGCCTCGATCACGCGCTGTTCGAGGAAATGCAATCGATCGCCCTGCGCAAGTCCATCAAGCTGGAAGCGCTCTACCGTGCCGATGCGGGAGGCCCGCAAGGCAACGATTGGCACAAGCTCCGGCGCGTTGCCGAGGACGCTGCGACTCAGCTGGCCGGGCGCTGGTTGCCGACGCTGCAGACGGCGAGCGCCGCTCCGCGTCTGTTTGTACAGCTGGGCCTGGTGGCGCGCTACGGGCTGTGCCCGCTGCTCGAAGCCGTCACGTATGCGGACACCGCCGCCGCGGTGCTCTTCCTGATCGCCGGCGACTCCACCACGGGCTTCGCCGTCAATCACGCGCTGACGGTGCCCGGCGTGCTGCCGTCACACTGCAGCCGGCTGAGCTCGGCCTGGCTGCACGCCGAACCAGACGGGGGCCGGCAACGGGCGCCCCTCCAGCGCGTGGGCGGCGCCTGAGCGAAGGATTCGAGATACGATGGCCCAGAAGAAAAGTCCGAAGAGCAGCAGGCAGGCCCTCCAGTCCCAGCCGGACCCGCGGGCCCCGGTGGACAGCAAGCTCTTGCTCCAGCACCTAACGCGCCTAATGAAGACGCTCGAGCAAGATTTGCTCACGCGCGCCGACGGCTCGAATGGCCTGACCGAAGCCCTGCAAGCCGGGCACGCGCACGACGTGGCCGCGGAGCGAACCGCGGACGCTTACGATCCCTGGCGGCGCGGGGTGGTGACCCAGGTGGCCGCGGCCTGGGTGCTCAACTTGGTGTTCGTGCGCGTGCTCGAAGACCGCGGCCTGGTCGACCAGAACCGCATCGCCGGCCCCGGCGCGGAAGGCAGCCAGGGCGAGTTTCTCAAGCTCGCGCCCTTTCTGACCGAGCGCGACTACCTGCTCACCGTCTTTCGGGAGTTGAGTCGCTTCGAGGTCACCCGTGAGCTGTTCGATCCAAAGCGCAACCTGGCCTTCCGCATCACGCCCAGCGCGGAGGGAGCGAAGGCGCTGTTGCAAGTCTTTCGCCAGGGCAGCGCCGAGGCGCCCAGCTTTCGATTCGGGCAAGCCGACACACGCTTCCTCGGCGACCTGTATCAAGACTTGAGCGAGAGCGTGCGCAAGAAGTATGCGCTGTTGCAGACGCCGGACTTCATCGAAGCGTTCATCCTAGATCGCACCTTGGATCCAGCGCTCGAGACCTACGGCCTCGACGCCACGACGCTCATCGACCCGACCTGCGGCAGCGGTCATTTCCTCTTGGGCGCTTTCGAGCGCTTGTTCGATCGTCATTTGAGGGAACGCCCCAATCAGAACCCGCGTGACGCGGCGCAGAAGGCGCTCGGCGCTGTGTTCGGTACGGACATCAACCCGTACGCGGTGAGCATTGCGAAGTTTCGCTTGATGCTGGCCTTCTTGGACAAGGCGGGGCTGACCAAGTTATCGGGCGCGCCGGAGGTGCCGCTGAATGTCGTGGTGGCAGACTCGCTCTTTCACCAGGTCGCTGGTGAACACCCGGGGCAAACGGACTTTGGTTATCGCCCGGGGCAGAAGACGCGCGATTGGTTCGATGAGGCGTTCGCTCTAGAGGAGGACGAGAAGGCCAAGGCGATCCTGGGCCGAGGCTTTGCGGTCGTGGTGGGGAACCCGCCATACATCACCGTGAAGGACAGCGTTCTGCGGGAGAAGTATCGTGAGCAGTACGCGAGCGCCGCCGGCAAGTACGCGCTGTCCGCGCCCTTCGCGGAGCGCTTCTTTCAGCTGTGTCGGCCAGGTGCGTATACAGGGATGATTACGGCCAACTCGTTCATGAAGCGAGAATTCGGCAAGAAGCTAATCACCGACGTGCTGTCCAAGCTCGACCTTCAGCTCGTGGTGAATACCTCGGGCGCTTACATCCCTGGTCATGGCACGCCAACGGTGCTGCTCTTTGGTCAGAACCGCTTGCCGGCTTGTACGGAGGTTCGTGCGGTCTTGGCAAAGCGTGGAGAGCCAACGACTCCCGATGACCCGGAGCTGGGGCATGTGTGGGCCAGCATTGCGGCGCACTTTGGCGATATTGGGTTTGAGAATGACTTCGTTTCGGTGGTCGACGTCGAGCGTGCTGGCTTGGCGAAGCACCCGTGGAGTTTGGGTGGCGGTGGGGCTGCCGAGCTCAAAGAGCTTCTCGAAGAGCGGGCCGAGTGCCGTCTCAGCGATCTCGTTGAGGATATAGGATTCGCTTCTTTTACGGGGTTGGATGAAGCATTCATTCTTCCGGCCGCTGCTGCTGCCCGCTCAGGAATCGATTCGCGCATGCTCCGCCCTATGGTCATTGGGGAGTCTGTCAGGGATTGGGTCGCGATTCCGGAAGAAGTCGCCATTGCCCCGTATGATTTGCAGACCCACGCCCCGTTGCCATTGGCGCTTGCAGCCGCCTGGGGCCGATTTCTCTGGCGCTTCCGCGCCTCCTGCGAGGGCGTCAAAAGTTTTGGAAACAAGACGCGCAAAGAGTCCGGGGACGATTGGTGGACGTGGTACCGGTGGCAACGCGAACGATACCAGGCGCCGTTTCGCATCACCTTCGCCTTCGTCGCGACGCACAACCACTTCGTGCTCGACCGCGGGGGCAACGTATTCAACCGTTCGGCGCCCATCATCAAGTTGCCCCAGAGCGCCACGGAGGACGACCACTACGCGCTGCTCGCCTACCTCAACAGCTCCACGGCGGCGTTCTACTTAAGGCAATGCGGTCACTCCAAAGGTGCGCAGGGTGTCAACGAAGGCCACAAGGCGGAGGTGTGGGAGCAGTTCTTGGAATACAGCGGGAAACTCGTCGAATCCGTGCCCGTGCCACCCACAAAGTCACTCGCCGAACTCGGCCGGAAATTGGCGAGCCTTGCTGCCGATCGGCACGCGCTCGCCGATGGCGAGATCCATGCGAATGCTGCTGATTGCTTACAGTCAGACCGGGCCCTGCTCATGCAGATGTGCGCATTGCAGGAGCGGATCGACTGGTCCGTTTACCGACTCTTCGACGTGGTGTCCGAGGGCGAACTAGCCAAGGCGATGAAATGGCTCGACTCGGTTGGCTCGATCGCTCCGGGGTGTAGGCCCTTCGAGCAACTGCTGGCGAAGAGAATGGAAGCCGGCCATCACTCGGCTTGGTTCTCTCGCAATCGCTACACGCGAAATGCATCCTCGGGTCCCATTGAAGCAGTGATCGAGAAGAATAAGTGGCTTTCGCTTCTCGAGCAGCCCGAGCACAAGCGTCGCTGGGGGCTGTGGGATTGGGCAACCATTGAACGCGAGCGGGACCAGGCTCGGCTGGCGGCTGAAGTAGAATCCACACTTTCGGCCTCGAGTGTGCTCTCAGCGAGAGCATTTGGAGGTGCTGAAGTGATCTTGCAAGGCCAATCGGTCCCCTATCTCTCCGTCCTTCGCTACACCCCCTCCGGTCTCGAAAAGCACGCGCAATGGCTAGAAACCTGGGAGCTGCAACGCCGCGAAGATGCGGGGCAAAAGGTGGGACCGATCGCCGTGCCCCCCAAATACAAGCCGGAGGATTTCAAGCAGGCCACGTACTGGAGCCAGCGCGGCAAGCTCGACGTCCCCAAAGAACGCTTCATCAGCTACCCGGGCTGCGAAAGTGACGAAGACCAAAGCCCCGTCTACGGTTGGGCGGGCTGGAATCACCTGGAGCGCGCTCGATCGCTGGCCGCGCTATATGACACCCGCAAGGAGGAAGGCTGGAAGCCCGAGCGTTTGCTGCCGATGCTGGTGGGCTTGCTGGAGCTGTTGCCCTGGCTCAAGCAGTACCACAACGCGCCGGACGAGGCGGTGGGGGGCGAGCGACCCGCCGAGGAGTTCGAGGCGTTCATCGCGGGCGAGCTGCGCAACGCGGGGAAGACCGCCCAGGAAGCCGAACGCGAGGTGCTCGCGTGGGCGCAAGCGGGGGGCGCGAAGTCGGGCTCTCGTAACGCCGGACAGCGCGTCGCCACGGAGCTGGATGACAGCGACCCCGAGAGCGGCACACGCTCCAGCAGTCCGCCGGACGCCGTCGATGATGCGAGCCGCATCCAGTCCAGCAAGGCGGCGCGGTTGCGCAAGGCACGGCCGCGCGACACCAGTACTCCTGAGAACGACACGGCTGAGGCGCTCGAATCGAGCAGCCCGTCGAGGCCACGGGCTGTGGCAGCCGGAGCCGCCTCGCCGAAGCGGCGCCCCGCGACGTCAACCGCATCGAAGAGAAGGAAGGGTTGAACCATGAACGCCGTCCACATCAGTGAGCTCTTCGAGCTGCCCGAGAGGGTCAAAAAAGCGGACTTCGTCCACAACCTGGCCAACGGGGTCGCCGCCCCCGAGGAGACAGTTCGCCAGTATGTGATCACACCGGCAATCGAGCGAGCCTTGGGCAACGTACTAGGCCTGGCCGCCGCGGCCATGCGTGAAAACACCAGCCTGGGCATGTACATCCACGGCAGTTTCGGCAGCGGTAAGAGCCATTTCATGGCCATGTTCAGCCTGATGCTGGACGGGGTGGAAGCCGTGTGGCGCCGGCCCGAGCTGCATGCGTTGAAGGATGCGCATCGCGCCCTCGACGGCAAGCGTCTACTGCAGCTGCGCTTTCACATGATCGGGCAGGCGAACCTCGAGTCCGCCGTGTTCACCTCGTACACCCGCTTCGTGCAGGAGCAGCACCCCGAGGCGCCACTGCCGGCCTTGTTCGACGACGCGCCGCTGTTCGACAGCGCCCGCGCCGTGCTCGAGCAGATGGGAGAGAAGAGTTTCTTTGATGCCCTGGGGGGCGGCGAGGCGGCGGACGCCGATTGGGGTGACCTCGGCGGGGGCTGGAACCGCGCCCGCTTCGAGCAGGTTTGCCAGAGCGGCGACCCAAAGGAACGCGCCGAGCTCTACTCCGCATTGGTCAAGAGCCGGTTCTTCTCGGCGTTCGCGCAGCAGAGCAGCGGCTTTGTCGATATCGATCGCGGATTGTCCGTCCTGGCGCGGCATGCGCAGGGGTTGGGCTACGCCGGGGTCGTGCTGTTTCTGGATGAGCTCGTGCTCTGGTTGTCGCAGGGGGCGGGTCGCTCCGAGTGGTTGCACAACGAGGCGCAGAAGGTTGTCAAGCTGGTGGAGTTCCAGCACGCCCGTCCGATCCCGATTGTGAGCCTGGTGGCGCGGCAGCGAGACCTCGCGGAGATGGTGGGCGAGCAGTTCGCCGGCAATGAGGCTGCGGCGTTGCAGCAGAGCCTGAAGTGGAAGCACGAGCGCTTCAACACGGTGAACCTGGAAGACACCGACCTGCCCACCATCGTCGCCAAGCGTTTGCTCGCTCCAAAACCTGGGGCTGCCGCGCAGATGGACGCTGCCTTTGCTCGCTTGCAGACGAGCGTCAAGGCCAAGAGCTGGAACACGCTCCTGGGGCAGGAGAACGCCGATGCGTTCCGTAAGCTCTATCCCTTCAGCCCGGTCTTGGTGGAGGCGCTCGTCGGCCTGTCGAACGCCCTGCAGCGCAACCGCACGGCCATTCGCCTTCTGACAGAAATGTTGGTCGAGCACGTGCCGGATCTGAAGCTCGGCGAGGTTGTGCCCGTCGGGGATCTCTTCGACCTGATCGCCGGTGGTGACAACTCCGCCGATGGCGTGATGCGGCCGCGCCTTGAAGCGGCGCGTCAGCTCTATCAGCACAAGCTCCTGCCGATGCTACAGGCCCAGCACGGCACGGCGAGCCCCGAGAAGTGCCAGCGCTTGCGCCCGGGTCACGCGCAAAAGCTGGGCTGCGCCGGCTGCCCCGAGAAGCTCTGCCGCAACAACAACCGCTTCCTCAAGACGTTGCTGTTGGCGGCACTGGTGCCCGAGGTGCCATCGTTCAAGGGGTTGACCGTGAGCCGCCTGGTGGAGCTCAACCATGGTGCCATCCAATCGTCGATTCCGGGCAACGTGGGCGCGCAGGTGGTGAGCCGCTTGCAGGGCTGGGCCCAGGAGATAGGGGCACTGCACCTGGGTGCGCAAACGGACCCGACCGTGTCGCTGCACCTGGACGGGGTCGATCTCGATCCGATCCTGGAGCAGTACCAGTCGCTCAACACGCCCGGCGCGCGCCAGCGGCGCATCCGCGATCTGCTCTTCTCCCACACGGGACTGCCGGCCCAGGGCGACGGCGCGGCGGTGGACTCGAGCGTGGACTGGTATGAGACCACCCGCCAGGGGCAAGTGCTGTTCGGGAACGTGCGCAAGCTCGCCTCCGCGGGTTCGGCCCAGCTGCGCTGCCCGGAGGATCACGCCTGGCGCTTGGTGATCGACTACCCGTTTGACGAGCTGAACTTCGGGCCCCAGGACGACCTCGCGACGCTCGACGAGATCGTGAGCCGGCAGGGCCCGACGTGGACGGTCTGCTGGCTGCCGAGCTTCTTCAGTCAGAAAGCGAACCATCAGCTCGGCCAGCTCGTGATCTTGGATCACATCCTGAGCAACGCCACCACGACGCAACAGGCGGTGCAGCACCTGAGTCCTGCTGAGCAGCAGCGGGCGCATACAGACCTGCGCAGCCTGCAAGCGCAGAAGGTCACCTACCTGACCAAGGTTCTGGAACAGGCATACGGACTGCGCAAGCTCGAAGAGGACGACATCGACCCGGATCGCCGACTCGAGAACAACCTCTATCTGATGGCGAGTGAAGAGCCGCTCAGCCCCAAGCTCGCAGGCAACCTGGAAAGCGCCGTTCAGAGCTACGTGGTGGCGCTGCTGGAGAAGCGCTACCCGCATCATCCTCACTTTGGTCGCAAGCTGACGAAGAACACCGTGGCCGAGGCACTCGGCCTGCTGGGGCGCGTGATCGACAGCGGAGAAAAGCGCCTGGCGCTGCCCAAGGACAAGATCACGCTGCTGATGGACACCCTGGGGCAACTGGGCGTCGTGCGTAGCAGCGAAAGCGCCGTCCTGCTCGCCGAGGATCTGACGCTACGGCAGCTCGAGCAAGAGCGCCTGAAGGCGAACGAGAACAAGCCGAGCGTCGCTCAGGTGCGGCGTTGGCTCGACCCCAACGAGCTGATGGGTCTGACCGTGCAGGCACAGGATCTGCTCGTCCGTGCGTACGCGCGCTGGGATGGCCGCACCCTGAGCTTGGATGGCAAGCCTCATACGCCCGCTGAAGGTCGGCCGCTGCCACCCGGGGTGGAGCTCGACAAACCGGAGCTTCCGACCCCCACGCAATGGGAGAAGGCCCTCGATTTGGCGGGGGCAGCGTTCGGACTGTCCCTGGGCAGCCGCGCGCTGAATGCCGACAGCCTCCAGCGCTTCGGGACCAGCATCGACGCGAACCTGTCCAAGGTCGCGGTGGCTGTCGTGGAGCTGCCCGAGCGCTTGAGGCAGCGACAGACGACCCTCGGATTGCCCGAGGAGACCGACCGCTACCGCACGGCGCGCTGCGCGCAGCGGCTCTGCTCGGCGCTGGTGGGCAAGACGGGTCTCGAGCAGGTGCGGCTGCTGGCCGAGTTCGAGGTGGTCACGAGCCCTCGGGCGCTGGGCAAGAGCCTGAGCCAAGCCGTCGACTGCTTGCACACGCTCGGTAGCGATCTGACGTTTGGGCACTTCGCCGGACTCGATCGACTCGTCGGGGGCGCGGCGCTCATCGAGCGGCTGCGCGGGGTGCTGCGGCAAGATGAAATCATCGAGCCGCTGCGTGAGACCGTCGAGGCACTCGCGAAAGAGGCGATGGACCTCGCACGGCCACCTTCCGGTCCCGAGCCCGTGTTCGCATCCCTCTACAGCGGAAATCGTCGGGTGACGGGCCGCGCGGCGGCCAGCCAGGCGCTCGACGAGTTCTACCGAGAAGCCAAGGAACGGCTGGCGACAGCAGGGAGCAGGGCACAGTTCACGTTGAATTTGGACGTCGCCGCCAAACCCGACGTGGCTCGTACCGGTCGCGCCAATGACAACGCTAATGCCGACGACGTGACCCGCGACAGTTCGGCACCTCCGGCCGCGCGTGCCGTGGGCGCACGGACTCGCGAGGACGCGTGAGCGACTCCGGTATCAGCGCAGTCCCCGTCTTGGGTCGGGCGGATCTCGAGGCGGCTCTGGCCGAGTTCGCGCAACAGGAGCACGCCCAGCTCGTGACGCTGTTCGGTCGCGGCTGTGGAGCGCTCGAGGTCGTGGCAGGGGGCACCACCTACGCCGTGCACGAGGTGCAGAGTGAGCTCCAGCTGCGCGCGCTGTTGCCGCCGCTGACCGAACCCATCCGCCAGCCGCTGGCGTTCGTGGTGCCGTGGACGGGCAAGCTGCCGAGCGACATCGCTGGCGAGTTCAAGTCGAGCGGGCGGCCGCGCGTGATCCGTCTGCGGGACCGCGTGGCACGGCTGTTCGGCGCCCATTCGGCGCATCCAGAGCTCGATCAGAGCGCATTGCCGCCCTACCTGCTCGCGCACTACGCGGACGGCGCGAAGCACTCCTTCGCACCCGTCGTCGGGGTGCTCGGGCGGCGCCAGCTGTGGGAGATGTTCATCAAGTCGGGCCTGGGCGTGGAGACGGGCGCGGGGCTAGCGCTCGACGCGCTCTTGGCCTGGGCGGCGCGCGATGGACGCGGTGCCCAGCTGCGCCAAGAGCTTCGCGAGCGAGGCGCCGAGGCCGTGCGCAACGAGCTGCTCGTGGAGCTGAGCCGCATGCTGGGCAAGCTCGGGCCTGTGGTCTGGCAGGCGTGGGAACGCGGCGAGGGCCGGAGCTTGCTGGAGTACGGGCTCTTGTTCGAGGTGTTGCGGGGCGTCGACGACCGGGCGGTGCGCGTCTGGCTGCGGATGGTCGTGGCGCCTGCTCTCAAGGTGACGGCAGACGAGCAACTCGACGGGCTCGTGTCCGAGCTGGGCGCCCTGACGACGCCCGCTCTCCGGCTTTTGCAGCGCCAGGAGGACGGCGCGGGGCGGGTACGGAGCCTCTTGCAGGGGGCGGAGCGGCTGCTCGAGGCGCTCCCGGAGCTCGAGCCCCACGTGGCCAAGAGCACCTGGCTGCCGAGCGCCGCGGAAGCGCTGATGGGCAGACTTGGCGAGCACTTCGTGACACTCGCGGCGGAACCGAACGCGATCGAATTCGGCGCCGCTCGTGCCACCTTCGAAAAGCTCGCGCACCATCGGCTCTTTGAGGATCCCGGTCAGAAGGCGCGCCTGCAGCGCGCGGAAATGGCCTTGCGCCTGAGCGCCTGGTTGTGCGCGCCGAGTCACGATGTGTACGCCGGGGGGCGCGCGTCCTTCTCGGATGTCGAGGCGCTCGGGCGCTGGTATACCGAAGAGGGAGGCCACCTGGATTGGGCACGACGGGCGGCCCGGGGCAGCTCGAACGACGCCTTCGGGCGAGGCGTGAAAGCCGTCGTCGACCGGGTCGATGCGGTTCGGCGGAGCCTGGATCTGCGCTTCGCGCGAGGGCTCGCAGCGTGGCTGGATGCGGGGCGCCCTGTCGCTGGGGTGCTGCCGATTGAAGATGCGGTGCAGAGCCTGGCAGAGCCGTTTCTGGCGGAGCGCGAGGAACGCCGGCTGCTGGTGCTCTTGATGGATGGCATGGCCTGGAGCCAGGCAGTGCAGCTGCTCGAGGGGCTCGCGCCGAGCGGCTGGGGGCCCGTGCGCTGGAAGCCCGGCGCGGCAGGAGGCAATCGGCGCGGCGCGCTGGGCTCGGGAGCCTACCCGGGCCTCTTTGCGCCCGTCATGGCGGCGCTACCGACGATGACCGACGTGAGCCGAGCTGCCTTCTTCGCGGGCAAGCGCGTGCCGACCGGCAAGGCCGCGCCCCCCACCAGTGCGGATACGGATCGCTGGGCTGCCCACGAGAGCGCTCGACGCTTCGACCGCACGCCGTGTTTGCTCTTGCGCGGCACGGGTCACAACGCCGACGGCTCGGCCTCCACTCTGGCCCTGAGCCGCGTCGCCGACCGCACGCAGCGGGTGGTGGGCATCGTGATCAACGCCAT
Source organism: Deltaproteobacteria bacterium (assembly GCA_043747815.1). Taxonomy (GTDB): domain Bacteria; phylum Myxococcota_A; class Polyangia; order Polyangiales; family Polyangiaceae; genus SZUA-265. The sequence continues at coordinate 5,080 of JAYTOL010000048.1, read as the reverse complement.
CGACGCGTCGCTCAAGGGCGACGCGCAGGTGAGCGACATCTGGCGCCTGGAGGACATCCGGAGCTTGATGGACCTGCTGGAGGCGGCGCGCGAGGCGGGGCGGTCGGTGCTCCTGGCGAGCGATCACGGCCACGTCCCCGGGGATTGCCTGACCGAGTACGTGACCTCTTCGCAATCGGGCGGCGCGCGCTGGCGTCCTCTCGACGCGGCGAACCCGGCGGTCAACCCGGAGTTCGAGGTGCGCGTCCCGGCGAGCCAGGTCTGGGCGCCCCCCGGCGCCACGGCCATCGCGCTGCTCGCCGACGATCAGCACCGCTACACGACGCAATGCCACGCCGGGGAACACGGGGGCGCGACCCTGGCTGAAGTAATGGCCCCCTGCGTCCTCATCGGTGTCGACGTGGCGTCCGAGTCCCTGCTCGACGATGATTCGAGCCTGCAGGTGCGGGGGGCGCACATCCCCGAGTGGTGGCTGTACAACCTGCCCAAGGCGCCCGCGAGGCGCCCGTCGAAGAAGCCGTCGCGGCCAAAGCTGCCCGCTGTCACGCCACAGCTTCAGCTTACGGACGTGAAGATTCCGCCGCCCGTGCGCCCGGAACCGGCCCCCGAGGTCGTGGCCGTGCCGATCGTCGCTGCCGGCGCGTCGACGGTCAGCGAGGCCGCCTTGCGCATGAGCGAACGCCTGCTCGACAACGACGCCTTCAAGCTCAATCTACCGGCCGTCCCCCACCGCGAGCGCATCCTGCGAGCTCTGCAGTACCTCTGGGACAGCGGCGGTGAGGTGGGCGCTCAGGGTTTGGCGAGCGCCGTGGACCTGCCCGTGCGGCGCGTGGCCGGCTTGGTCTCGCTTCTGGGCAAGGTCGTGAATCTCGACGGCTTCGTCGTGGTGCGCGTCGAACCGAGCAGCAGCGTCACCAGTGCGACTGTCCGATTCAATCGCGAGCTCTTGTGTGAGCTCTTCGAGGTGCAACCATGAGCGAGAAGCCTCGCACGCCGGCCGGCGACATGACGATCGTGCGGCGCAAGCAGATTGTCGATGCCCTGCGCCGGGGCACGGTGCCTCGCCACGGCCTGGAGCTGTTTGCCGTGGGCCTCGAGCCGTTCGAGCAGGCCATCGACGACGGGTTGAAGAAAGCCGCGCGCGGTCAGGGTGAGTTCAAGGCGGTGCGTGGCGAGTACGGCACCGGCAAGACGTTCTTCTCCCGCTGGCTCGAGCATCGTGCCCTCAAGGCCGGATTTGCCTCGGCCGTTGTACAGATCAACGCCAGTGATACTCCGCTGCACAAGATGGAGACGGTCTACCGTCGCGCCATCGAGAACCTGCGCACTCAGGACGCTGCCGAGAACGCCTTCCTCCCGCTCATCGAAGGTTGGTTCTACGGATTGGAGGAGGAGGCGCTGGCGCAGCCTGGCGTGGATGAGGCGAACCCCGAGTCAATCACGCGGGCTGTGGGCGAGTTGCTCGAAAGCAAGCTGCGCGACGTGAGCGCCACTCAACCGCAGTTCGCCGCCGCGTTGCGCGCTCTGCACGCAGCCCGGGCCCGAGGCGACCATATGGTGGCGGACGGGTTGCTGTCCTGGCTCATGGGGCAACCCCATGTAGCGGCCGCGATCAAAGCAAAAGCGGGGCTGAAGGGTGATCTGGATCACTTCGGCGCCATGGGCTTTCTGCGCGGACTGCTCGCCGTACTGCAGCAGACGGGACGAAAGGGTTTGCTCCTGGTGCTGGACGAGGTCGAGACCATCCAGCGCGTCCAGAGCAACATCCGCGAGAAGAGCCTGAACGCCATCCGCCAGCTGCTCGACGAGCTCGAGGAGAACCGCTATCCGGGCCTGTATGTGCTCATGACCGGCACGCCGCAGTTCTTCGACGGACAGCAAGGCGTGCAGCGCGCGCCCGCCCTCGCGCAGCGGCTGCACACCAAGTTCCGCGACGACCCGCGGTTCGACAACCCCCATGCCGTGCAAATCCGCCTCTTGCCCTTCTCGATGGAGAAGCTGCAAGCCGTCGGCTGCCGCATCCGCGACATCTATCCGAGCGAGCACGCCGAGCGCCTCGCCGCCAGAGCGAATGACGACTTCATCGCCCGCCTGGCACAAGAGGTCGCCGGTGCATTTGGTCAGAAGGTGGGCATCGCGCCCCGCATCTTTCTCAAGACCCTCGTGGACGAGCTCGACACCATTGACGCCCACCCCGACTACGACCCCGGCGCTCACTTCAAGTTCAGCCTGGACGCGACGGCGCTGAGCGCCAGCGAGAAGGAAGCCGCCGGCCTGGTCACCAGCGTCGATGACATCCAGCTCGACCTCGATTCGGCCGGAACGAAGACGGGCGAAGGAGCGCTGTAACGTGGAGGCCTTCGACCGCCTCCGGCCCGCCTTGCAGTACCAGATCGCCAACACGCTCGGGTGGCCCGGCCTGCGCCCGGTGCAAGAGCTGAGCACCCACGCCATCCTCGACGGCAACAACTGCGTCGTGCTCGCCCCCACGGCGGGCGGCAAGACAGAGGCCTCGTTCTTCCCGCTGCTCTCGGCGATGGATGCCGAGGACTGGCGCCCCGTCAGCGTGCTCTACCTGTCACCCATTCGAGCGCTGCTGAACAACCAAGAGCAGCGCGTCAGCCGCTATGCGGAGATGCTCGGGCGGCGCGCCTTCAAGTGGCACGGCGACACCACCCAGGGCCAGCGCAAGCGCTTCATCGCCGACCCGGCAGATATCTTACTCACCACGCCCGAATCGTTGGAGGCGATGATGATGAGTGCACGAGTGCCCGCTCGTGCGCTGTTCGCGGGGCTCCAGGCCGTCATCATCGACGAGGTCCACGCCTTCGCCAACGATGACCGCGGCGCGCACCTGAGCGCGGTGCTCGAGCGCCTGATGCGCTATTGTGCCCGCGACCTCCAACGTGTCGGCCTCTCCGCCACCGTCGGCAACCCCGAGGAGATCCTCACCTGGGTGTGTGGCAACTCCCAACGCCCGCGCCTCGTCGTCAAGCCGCCGATCCCGAAGACCGAACCCGATGTGCGGCTCGACTTCGTGGCGAGCCTCGACAACGCCGGCCACGTGCTGGCGCAGCTCTTCAAGGGCGAAAAGCGCCTGGTCTTCGCTGATTCACGACGGGACGTGGAGCAGGTCGGCAACTATTTGGTAGGCCACGGCATCAACGCTTTCGTGGCCCATGGGTCACTCTCGGCGGCTCAGCGGCGAGACTCCGAGGAAGCCTTCGAACAGGGGCGCGACTGCGTCATCGTCGCGACGAGTGCCCTGGAGCTCGGCATCGACGTCGGCGACCTCGACCGAGTAGTACAGATCGACAGCCCACCGGCCGTAGCGAGCTTCCTACAACGCATGGGCCGCACCGGGCGACGTGCCGGCGCACGCGCCAATTGCCTCTTCCTGGCCACCAAAGACGAACGCTTGTTGCAGGCGGCCGCCCTCATCAAACTGCGCTCCCAGGGCTACGTAGAGCCCGTGCGTCCACGCTACCGGGCGGCCCACATCTTGGCGCACCAAATCATGGCGCTGGCGGTGCAGACGGGCGGCATCCCCGCTGCCGAGTGGTGGGCATGGGTCTCGGGAGCGTCGGCCTTCCGAGATATCAGAGAGGAGGACCGGATAGCTCTAGTCGAGCACATGCTCAAGGAGGGCATTCTCGTCAACCACGAGGGCAAATACTGGCTAGGTGAGAAGGGGGAGAAGCTCTACGGGCGGATGAACTTCCGCGAGCTCTACGCCGTCTTCAGCGTGCCGCGCGTAGTGGTAGTGCTGCACCATCAGACTGAGATCGGCAACGTTGGCGCCGAGTTCCTCGAAGCGCTCGACGCGAGCAAGCAGGGCTTGCGGGCGTTCACGCTTGGTGGACGCGCCTGGGCCGTGCAGCACATCGATTGGACGAAGGGTGTTTGCGTCGTGCTGCCTGCCCCGATCGGCAAGGCCCCCCGCTGGCAAGGCAGCCCGCAGTTCCTCCACTACGACCTCTGCCAGGCGATGCGCGCTCTCCTCGTCAGCGACACGCGCGAGCCGGAATGGACCGAACGCGCCCAGCTAGCCATGACTACCCTGCGCGCCCAGCACACCTTCCTCGCCGAGTCGCCGAGCCCCATCACCCGCGACGGCCAGGATCTCAAGTGGTGGACCTTCGCGGGCGGCCGCGCCAACAACCTACTCGCGAAGCTGATCGAAGAGGACCTTGGCGGCGAATGCACCGTGCGCAACAGCAGCATCAGTTGCAAGGACGCTGCGGGGCAGAGCGAAGTCGCCTTGCGTGATTTCATCCGACGCCTTGCTAGCGAGGCGCGACCGAACCGCGAGGATGCGCGGAAACATGCTCAGAGCGCGGCGCGTTCGCGGGTCAGCAAGTTTGAGCCGTGTTTGCCGGAGGCGCTGCTCTGTGATCTGTTGGCGGAGATGGTGGTGGACGAGGAGGGTGCGAGGCTGGCAGTAGCCGCGGCAAGCCCGAGAGCGACTTCGGAGCCAAAAGAAAGTGTCACCGCTGGTGACACAATTGCGCTGGCCCCATCACCTCATCATCCTGAGCCAGACGCGGCACCCTGAGGAGCGCGAGTTCTACCTGTTTGCGGCCATCAAGGAGCGCTGGGCCAAGCGCGAACTCGAGCGCCAGATCCAATCGGCCGCGATCCTGCGCAGTGCTCCGGGCGCGAAGAAGATGTCACCAGCGGTGGCACAAGCGCATCCGTCGGCGCTCGAAGAGCTGAAGAACGCCTACAGCCTACAGCCTCGAGTTCCTGTCCCTGCAGGATGGCCACTCGGAAGCCCACTTGCATGGCGCGCTCCTGCGTAACCTCGGTCGCTTTATCACCGAGCTCGGTCGCGACTTCTGCTTCGTCGGTTCCGAGTATCCAGTGCAGGTCTGGACATGGAGCTCAGGCCGTGATGAAAGAGTAGTCCTCCGACGGCATCGGAGATCCAGAAGGCTCGGGGTTGGCGCTCCCGGGCCTTCGCTAATTTGGGCGGTCGGACTTCCTAGAGCACCGAACAGGTTGAGATCATAGTAAATCTCATTGCTTAGGCAGCTTGATGGATCACTCGTTGAATGCCCTCGAGGTTCTGAATCGTCGC
>JAYTOL010000047.1:0-17209 GCA_043747815.1 Deltaproteobacteria bacterium | reverse complement strand
GCGACGATTCAGAACCTCGAGGGCATTCAACGAGTGATCCATCAAGCTGCCTAAGCAATGAGATTTACTATGATCTCAACCTGTTCGGTGCTCTAGGCGGACTGCTCGCCTCACTGGCTGATGGGGCCGGCGCCTTCGGAGGGCGGTGGCGGTCGCGTCGACAGGCCCGCGCCCTCGCGACCCTGACCGCGGGCGATGCGCCGGTACATACGAGCGCCCGTGTTGCCCGGATCTCGATCGAGCACCGCGGCGAACTCCTTCTCGGCGGCCTCGTTGTCGCCCGAGCTCAGGTGCAGCACCCCGAGCATCAAGCGGGCCTGGAGATACTCGGGGTTGTCCGCCTTGGCCTTCTCGAATTGCTCGAGCGCTCGCACCCGATCGCCGGCGTCGCGGTATTGAACCCCGAGGCGCGTGCGCAGATCGGGAAAGTTGGGACACAGCGAGACCGCTTTCTCGAGCTCGTGGACGGCCTCCACCTGCATCCCCACGTCAGTGTACGCCTGGCTGATCTCCGCGTGCATGTTGGCGATGCGCCCTTTGACAAATGCATCGGCGGCCTCGCGCTGGCCCCCGCGCTTCTTCAATTGGCCGTGCAACTTGCGAGACTCGGCGTAGTCCCCGAGGTCATTCAGCGTGACCATCAGGTTGAGCTGAGCTTCGGTATAGTTGGGGTTCAAAACCAGCGCGCGTTCGAACCAATCGCGAGCCAGGGTGAAGCTACCCTCGTTGTGGGCCATGACGCCCAGCATGTCGAACACGTCGGCATAGCGGTCGGTATGTTTCGCGACCTGACGCAGCATCGGCTCCGCCTTGTCGTACTCCCGCTTCGCGAAGTGTTCGCGACCTAGTAGCAGCAACTGTTTGATATGGTCGTCCATGGCTTTGGGTCTTCATGTGCAGAACGCTCAACCGGACGAAAAATTGAGCCTGACGCCGCAACGAGGGGCCTGTCAAGTTCTGGTGCCGGTGGACGATTGGCCGGAGCTGGGTGGCTCGAGCCTTGCTCCACGGCCCGCCCACTGGTAACCGGGCAATTCCTCAATTCTCCCGGCCCGGTCCGCGGCCAGCGCCATTTTCCTGCGTATTGGGCCGTGCTGGTGGGGCGCCCGACATGAAAAGGCTGGACGAAAGCACAGAGCCGCCCCCTCCCGGGGAGCACGCGCGCGCACCCGGACCGCAGGCTCGGCTCGTGGCTCGTATCGTCGATCCCGCGGTCCGTGAAGACGGCCGGGGGGATCCGCAGCTCGTGTTGCACGTCAACCGAGGCCCCGCGGGTGAGGCAGCGCCCGCGGAGCATCGCGCGAGCCACCCCGTGCGCGATCGGCTGCTCGCGAGAGCGCGCCTGGCCTCGAGCGCCCAGTCCTCGAGCGAGCGGTCCTCGAGCGAGCGGTCGTCGAGCGAGCGGTCCTCGAGCGAGCCGACCGCTAACGGTGCGGAAACTCCCGCGTCGGAGCGCGCCGGGGTCGACAGCGGAGAGAGCGCTGACGCCAGCCTGGCCAAGGCCGAGCGAGCCGCAGCGCCTGAGGCCTGGCGCTTCGAATCCTTGCCCGAGCTCGCCGACGACCTGGATTTGATCGGTGCTCCGGAGCGAGCGCGGACTTCACCCGCGCTGAGGGGTGCGGCTCCGCTGACTCCGCCCGCGGCGCTGCTGCTCGGCACGTTGTTTGGCGTGACGGTGCTGGCGGTGACCTTCACCGTGTTGATTCGAGTTGCGCCGCCGACGCGGCAGGCGGCGGCGCGCCCGCCACTCGTCTCTCAGCCAGCGCCAACCAGTGAGGCAGCGGCAGAGCCGACCGGGAGTATCCGCCGCGCGCCTCGGCGCCGCGTCGAAGCGCCCTGGCGTATCGCCGACGCCGCGGGTGACGCGCGCCTCGAGCAAGTCCACGGCAGCGTCGGCGGGGACTCGTTTCTGGCGGCGACGAGAGCGGCTGGGGTGAGCCTCAAGGACGCCTACCGGGTGATGGCGGCGTTCGAGGGCGTGAAGAACCTCGACCGCTGCCGCCCCAAAGACGCCTTCACGGCGCTGCTCGACGCCGAATCCAAGCGGCTCACGGCCTTCGAATATCGGGTGACCGACGAGGAGGTGTATCAGGCGCGTGAAAGCAAAGACGGCCTGCTCGTCGGGCGCAAGCTCGACCTGTCGGTGCGGCGCGACCGCGTGCAGGGCGTGGTGGTGGTGCACGGAGGGTTCGAGGCGTCCGCGCTCGAAGCCGGCTTCGATCCGGGCCTCTCTGACGTCGTGGGGCGTGCGCTCTCCGGGTATTCGAGCCTTCAGGACCTGAGAGACGGTGACGTGCTGGCGATGGTCGCGCAGGAGGTGACGGTGCTCGGCGCGTTCTCCCGCTACGCGGGCGTCGAGGCGTTGGAGTATCGCCCCGTGGCAGGCGATCGGATTCGCATCTACTATCACGAGAGCGAAAAGAAGCGGGGCTACGTCGACTCACGGGGCCGCGTCTTCGGCAAGAGCCGTTGGGCGCGCCCGGTGCCCGGCGCTGGCATCAGCTCGCGCTTCAACCCCAAGCGCAGGCACCCCATCCTCAAGATCATCAAGCCGCACAACGGCACGGATTTCGGCGCTGCGGTGGGCACACCGGTGGTCGCGTCCGCCGTGGGCAAGGTGTCGTTCGTCGGCAAGGCGGGGCCCAACGGCAACATGGTCACGCTGCAGCACGCGGGCGGCTTTCAGACGGGTTACTCCCACCTGTCTCGGTTCGCCAAGGGCCTGAAGGTGGGCAACCGGGTGGAACAGAAGCAGCTCGTTGGTTACGTGGGCTCGACGGGGCGCTCGACGGGGCCGCACCTGCACTTCAGCGCCAAGAAGAACGGCCGCTTCATCGATCCCGAATCGCTGGAGCTCGACGCCCTGTCAAAGCTGGCGGTCTCGGAGCAGAAGCTGCTGTCGGAGCTGCGGCAGCGCTACGACCATCTGCTCGACGAGCTGCACATTCCAGAGCCTCGCGCTCCTGACCTGGCCGCCCGAGCAGCGCCGCCCGGCGAGCTCGAGGTCACCATCAACGCCGCCCGTCCATTCTTGCCGGGCAGCGCGCACGACCCCGCGGCAGCGGCCCAGGCGCCCGCCACGACCTTCGCGACCACACCCGAGCTCCTGCAACCCGAGCCCGCGGCGCACGACGATGAAGCCGAGCACTGAGGAGCCCGAGGCAGCGAGCGCGCTCAGGACAGGATCGGCGGAGGCAGGATGGACTGGGCCGTCAGCTCGAGCGGGCGGTCGGCGACGAAGTCCGCGAACTGCTCGCAGATGTATTCCAGCGCGCTGACCTGGCCGTCGTTGAAGCTGCCGCGCTCCGCCTCGCGTGCGAGCTCGATGGCGCCCAAGTAGCGGCCATTTTGGTGTACCGGGCCACACAGCACGTGCTCGGGCTCGACGCCGAGGGCTCGCCACAGCGGTTGGCTGGGCGCCGACAGTTGCACGGTGGTTTGCCGGCGGAGCGCGTCCTCCAGGTGCGAGCCGCCGCCGGAGGTACGGCGCATGAGCACGTCACGGCTGTGGGGTCCGAGGGCCCGCACCACCACGAACTCCCGGGTGTCGATGTCGAAGACGTGGATCAACGCTGCGTTGCAGGGGATGAACTCCTCCACGGTCTCGAGCACGTAGGCGGCGCCGGTCGCGATGTCCGGCAAATACGACAGCTCGTGCATCCGCTCGAACAACGCGCCGATCATCTCCTCGCCGGCCAGCACGCGCTCTGAGCTCGGGGGCGGCGCAGCGGCCTCATCCAGAGGGATCAGATATTCGCCCGATTTTTCAGGCGACTGCCAGCCGGGGCCGCTATCGGGCGGACGCGGGTCGGGTGAGTCGATGAGGAGCGGGCTCTCCGGCTCGAGCGATGCCGTGTCGGAGATCGGGGGCTCGGTCCGCAACGGCCGCTGTGCCTGGCGCGCGCGCGCCACCAAAGGGATGGGCTCCGAGTCGTTATTTTCGGCGCTCTCCACCTCGGCATCATCGAGCTCGAGCAGCCCCGACGCGGCTCTGGGCTCGAGCCCCACTCTCGGCGGCGCGCTGAAACGCCGCACGCCGCGCACCCAGAGCTCAGGCTTGCCCTGCCAATCTTTCCAAGACAACGTCGCGATCGGCGGAGAGTCGGGCTCGTCCTGGAAGCTGTGATCAAACAAGGCCAGGTGCACGAACTGCGAGTCGTTGCGGTGGCTCCAGTCCCGGCGGATCATGGACAGCTCCGTCTCGAGCTGGTCCTCCAAATCTTCATCGGTCTGCAAGCCATCGACCAGGTAAGCGCGTTCCCGATACAAGATGGGGGACTGCTCGGAAGGCTCCTGCAAGCGTTCGTAAATGAGCTCGGGAGCGTCGAGCGGAGCCAGCACCAGGCGCGGCAGCGCTGACTCCCGGGGCTCTCGCACGGGGCGCGGGGGCGCGGGCTCCCGGGGTCGAGGTGGTGCGGGCGGCTGCGCTGCCGCTCCCTGCGCCGCTGGCAATGGACGCGCCGAGGGCTCCGGCCGCGGCGGGGTGGGGGGCTGTGAGCTCAGGACCGCCTTCACGCTGCCCGCAAAGTCGAGCCCGAGGCTCGGCGCGCGCCGCTGGCGAAATCCGTCAGGTAACGGAATGAACGAATCGCGGCGACGCCCCGCAACAACCGCATTTTCGTCCTCGGAGCGCTCGGTGACGGGGCGCTCCGGGGGGCGTTCCGTGCGCTCCCCCGCCTTGTCATGAGCGTCACCGCCCGCAGGCCCACTGGCCTGTGCCGGTTTTTGTGCCGGCGACGTCGGACCGGTTTCGCCGTCAGTGGTGGACGAGGAGCTCACGCGTCTTTGCCGCTCATTCTAGTCGCCCCCGAGCTTGTCGGAGCCAATGCAAGAGTATGCCCAACCCACTGCGTCTCAGGCAAGCCGCCGCTAAAGCCCCGAGCGGGCCCCCCAGGAGCTCCGCTTGCCCCCGGCGCCGCTAAAAAGCGTTGACAGTTCGTGGGTTACGGTGAAACCTCTGACACTAGGGCGCTTGGAGGGAAGATGACGAAGAGCGAGCTTATCGACGCCATCGCAGCCCGCGCGGACCTGACCAAGGCCCGCGCGGAGATGGTCGTCAATTGCGTGTTCGACACCATGACCGGTGCGTTGCAGGACGGGCAAGGTATCGAAATCAGAGGCTTCGGAAGCTTCACCGTGCGGCCCTACAAGCCTTATGACGGTCGGAACCCGCGCACGGGCCAGCCGGTGCCCGTGCCGTCGAAGCGTTTACCCTTCTTCAAGGTGGGTAAGGAGCTCAAAGAGCTGGTCAACACGAGCCGGCATTCGCCATTGGTTCCCGATGATGACGATGAGCCGGAGTCAGCCGATGAGGATGACTCGATGACGGATTCACGCGCTCGTCCCTGAGCCGGATCTGAGCAGAGTCGTGCGGTGGCGACCGCCGAGCTGGGGCATTTTGCGGCAAGTTTTCGCGCCGAGTCGTCGGCCGCGTGCTGGCGTGGGCTGGCTCGCGATGTTGCTCGAGGTATTCGCTGCCGTAGCCTGTGCTGGAGCAGTTGCGCCCAAGTCGAGGTCAGCGGCTCCACCCGCGTGGCCCGCGCTGCATCGCGGTGCGCTGACCGATTACGTGCCCGCGGCGGGGCTGCGTTGGCTCGTGGTGGGCAGCCCGCGCGACCTCGCTGAGCACCCGGTGTTCGCCGCGCTGCGCGAGCGCTGGCTGACGCCGCCACGCTTCCACGCCTTCGCTGCAGCGACTGGCATCGATCTGCTTCGCACAGAGCACGCGCTCGTGGCGGGCTTCGATCTGGGGACCCTGTACATGGCCGACGCCAGCGGCTGGGTCGCGCCTCCCGACGCCGTGTTCACCGAGCGCCTCGCCGGTTCCGAAACGGTGCATCGCCCGCACCCGGAGGTGTGGCGCATCACGGGGCTGGTGGGGTCGACGCCAGAGACCTTGGTGCGCATCGACGACGAGCTCGTCGCGGTGGCCGTCGGGGATCCGACGCCAGCGCGCGTGGTGGAGCTGCGCGCGCGCGGGCGCCTGCAGTCCGTGGCGCCCGCGCTCGAGGGGGCCGCGCTCTCGGGTTTGCAGCCGGAGCTCTCGAAACCAAGCGCTTTTGCATTTTATGCGCTCGGCCCCTTCGAGGGACAATGGCTCACGAGCGGCGCAGCGCTGCTCGCGGGGGCAGAGGCGCTATCGCTGATGGCGGAGCTCTCCGGTGAACGGCTCGGCGTGTCCTTGGCGGTCCGCGGGGTGTGGGACGCCGCGCTGGATCGCGAGCCGCTGCTGCGCTCCTGGCAAGCGCTGGCGTCGAGCCCGCTAGGTCGCGTGCTCACGCTGGATCGACCGGTGGAGCCAGTGCGTGTGGAGGTGTCGGAAAGCCAGCTCACTTTGCGCATATGGCTTTCGGCGCAGCCGTTCTTGCATGGGGTCGAGTCGCTGCTTTCTGCGGATCTCGATGGCTTACTCGGTGTTTCGTCGCCGGCCAGCTCGGGACAATTGCCCCCCTGACCGCGAGGCGTGGGTTATGCCCTCGGCGGCCGGCGCCGTTCCTCGGCCCATGGTCAGTATGCGCTCGACATTGGCAGTGGGCCGTTTTGGCGGGGCAACCATCGCTGGCCTCGAGGCAGCGAGTCGCGCGGCGGGTCTCGACTTCAACCAAGTCGAGACCATCGCGGAGGCTCTGACATGGACCGAAAAGAACGAACCGCACTCACTGCTGCTCGACGGCGCCAACGGCAGCCTGGAGCGGAGCTGCCTGGAAGTACGGGCTCAAGTCCGGCATGCGCTCGTGCCGATCATGGCGCTAGCGGCGGAGGTCAACGAGCTGGCCTTTGCGGAGGCCTTCAGCTGCGGCGGTGACGACGTCGTGGGCATGCGGGCGCAAACCGCGTTGACGTCGCGCTTGCGCCGTTTGCCGGTCTCACCCTGGGAGCGCCCGGCCCTGAGCGCCGACAAGACCGCGCTGATTTCGGCGTCCGATCGCAGCCGCCGCATCGTGCTCGCGCGCGTGCTCGGCAACGCCGGTTATCCCATCCGCTTCGCCGTGGACCTCGAAGAGACGGAGCGCTTCGCCCGCGAATCCAACCCGCGCCTGGTGGTGATCGACACGGAGCTCGACGGCGTGCAGGAGCTGATCACTCGAGCTGCCCCGCGCAACCTGAACACGCTCTGGATCTTGAGCACGGCGCCGCGCCACATGCGGCAGTGCCACGCCTGGCTGCGTGATCTGCCGAACGCGACCGTCACTGACAGCTTTGCTCCGCCCGAGAACGTGGTGTTTCTCGCGAACGAGCTCGGCCGTGGCAAGGGCAACGATCAGCGCGCGAGCCGGCGCGTGTTGTATGGGACCATGGTGGCCTTTCGCTGTGCGGGTCGTGACGAGGACGATTTTGGGCTGTCCTACAACGTGAGCGCGGGTGGCCTGTATGTCCGCAGCCTCGCGCCTCCCGTCGAGGACCGGGTCTGGCTGGAGCTCCGGCCGCCCCGCACCGAGCGGCTGGTCCGCCTCGAAGGGCGCGTGTGTTGGCGCCGAGGTTATGGGCCGAGCGCGATGGCAACGGTGCCGCCGGGGTTTGGTATCGAAATCGTCGACGGGTCGAAAGGGGATCGCGACGCTTGGGCTGCAGGCTACAAGAGTTTCGCCGACACCATCGGGGAATGATGCGACTTGGATGGTCGTAACGACCCCCGAAGATCTCGGCCATCTGCTATGTCCCGCTGCGCTTCCGGTCCTCACCGTAGCAACTACGGTTCCGGGCCGGTTCTCGCGGGACTACGCATCTGGCTCGAGCTTTTCGGGTGTTTGGGTGGGATGGGGTTGAGCTTTCGGCGTAGTTGGCGCGACTACGCATCGGGCCCCTCCCTTTTCGGGTTCGCGCGGGGTGCGCGGTGAGGAGCAAAAGGGGGGGATGCGGGGAGGGCGGCGGGGGCTTAGGTTGGGGGGATGAGGCGTCTTTCTGTTGATGTTTGGTCGGATATTGCTTGCCCTTGGTGTTACGTCGGCAAGCGTCACCTGGAGCAGGCGCTGGGGCGGTTTTCGGAGCGGGGCTCGGTCGACATCGTCTGGCATGCGTTCGAGCTCAATCCTTCGGCGCCTCGCGAGCTGGACGAGCACGGCCCCTACGCGGAGCGCCTGGCCAAGAAGTACGGCTCGTCGGTGAAGGACGCGGAGGGTCGCATCGCGCACCTGGTCGCGGTGGCCAAAGCGGATGGGCTCACTCTGGATTTCGAGCGCATTCGCCCGGGCAACACCTTTGATGCACATCGCGTGTTGCACTACGCGCGTGGCGTGGCCTCCGAGGACGCGGTCAAGGAGCGATTCCTGCGCGGTTACCTGTCGGAGGGGGCGGCCATAGGCAGGCCCGAGGTGGTGCTGAGCCTGGCGGTGGACGCAGGCCTCGACGCCGATCGGGTGAGCGCGATTTTGGCCAGCGACGCGTTCGCGAAAGAGGTGCGCGCCGACGAGGCCGAGGCGCAGCGGCTGGGCATCCACGGCGTCCCCTTCTTCGTCATCGGCGGGCGTTATGGGCTGTCTGGGGCCCAACCGGCGGAGCTCATCGGCAAGGCGTTGCGCCAGGCCTGGAGCGAGCTCGAGGACCAACCCGTAGAGTACGCCGAGGGCGCCGCCTGCGGCCCTGACGGCTGCTAGAGACCCGTGCCCCCGGCTGACTTTGCCGTGGCGGCACGCAGTGACAGGATCACGTCGTTGCGGCGCACCGTAAACGGTGCTTTGGAGAGCGCTCCATCGCGGACGCGCTCGGCCTGCACGAAGTGGATGGGGAAGGTGCGGAGCTCCGGATCCTCATTCGAAAATCCCGGAAGGTTCTGCACCTGCAGGTGCAAGTGCGGCATGCTGGTGTTGCCGGAGTTGCCGCAGCGAGCGATGGGCTCACCGGCGAGCACGGCTTGCCCTTCCTCCACCTGGACGCTGCCGGACTGCAGGTGGGCGAGCAACACATAGCGTTGATCGGCCGTCTCGATGCTGATGCTGTTACCGGTCAGGACCTCGAGGTCGGTCTGCCCGACCGGCATGTCGGGTCGGTCCTTGATGACGCGCGCGACTTTGCCGGAAACTGGCGCCACCAGTGTTGCTCCAAAACAAGCGTAGGACGTCAGCTGGCGCTTGTCGCCGTTCTCGAACCGACCCTCCTCCGTCAACGGCAAAAGGTCGAGCGCCCACGCCTGCTGGGGGATCGGCGCGTGGTGATTGAAGAGCGGGCTCCCGCCGCCATGAAACACGTAGGCAGCGCGCTCAAACGGGCTCTCGAGCTCGAGCCCGCCAGCAGAGCTGGGCTCGGCGAGCCCACGCGCCAGGTCATAACCCACGAGCAGGAGCAGCGCCGCAAACAGCGCGTCGCTCGGCAGCCAGCGCCGCTCGCGAGGCACGAGCGCGCACAACGAGAGCACGCTGGCGGCCACCCAGATCACGATGCGAAACTGCAGCGCTTCGCGCTCGTTGAACTGAGCGGGAACGAAGGCGACGTGCACGGCCCAACCGAACACGAGCGGCGCCACGAACCTGACGAGCCCCGCGCCGAGTTGCGGCAGGTGAGCCCTCGGCTGCCGATACGCTGCGAACGACAGCTTGCGCCGAGCGACGTCGCTCGCTCGCCGTGTGGCGCCGATGAGCGCGCCCAGGAACAAGAAGATGGAGAGCGCGTTCATCAACGCACCGAGCTGCCTGGCGAGCCAGAAGACACAGAAGAGCAGGGCTATGCCCAACCAGGTGGCGATCCGCAGCACCTGTTGCCTAGAACCTGAAGCATCCGCCATCGGCGTAGCGTTAGCGCAGAGTCGCAGGGTACAGCCAGCAGGTTTATCCTGGAGCCCACAATCGGTCGAAGCCCCGGCCAGCGGCTCTGCGAGACGACGTGCTGGCTCACCCGCTGCGAGCGACGCAGCCTTCAGCTGGAGGCGCTCGTGTAATAGCGCAACGCGTGCCGCCAAAAGGCTCGGCTGAAGGTAAACGCCGCGAGCGCGAAGGCGGCTGACAGCCACAGCCAGGAGCTCGAGCCGTGTCCGAGCGCGACGTGCGCCGGCACGGTCGTGAGCAGGGCGACGGGCACGATGAAGGTAAAGACGAAGCGGTAGACCCCGCCGGGGAGGGCGTCGATGGGGTAGCGCCCGGCGGCGAGCAGCCCATTCAGGACTTCGGTGACGTTGTGGATCTTGACGTACCAGATCGAGATGCTGGCGAGCGCAAACCACATCGAGTACTGAATCAGCGCGCTCAGCGCCAGCGGGCCCAGCATCCAGAGCAGCTGCGCCGCCGGCAGTGACAGCTCGTGAGCTGCGTAGCCGATCATGCCGAGCCCGAACAGGACGTCGGGCAAGCCCCACGGCGAGATGCGCCGAGTGCTGAGCCAGAACTGCGTATCGATCGGCTTGAGCAGCACGAAATCGAGCGTGCCCGTGCGCATGTGCTCCACGATGCGAGCCAGGTTGGGCGAGAGCAGGACCCGGTTGACGCCTTGCAAGGTCGTGAACAAGCCCATCACGAGCAGAGCTTCGTAATAGGGCCAGCCCCCGAGCGAGCTATTGCCCCGATAGAACAGGCTGAGGCCGAAGCAGTTGCCCACCAGGTGGCCCAGGCTGGAGAGCACCGCCAGGCTGAAGTTCAGGCGGTACTCGAGCTCAGAGAGCAAGGACGTCCGCCAGAACGAGAAGAGCACACGCCAGTAACGCCGCATTTCAATTGCCCATCGCGGTGTAACGCTCGAGCCCGCGCTTCCACAGGTAACGCTGCGCGACCCAGGCGACGCTGCCCCAGGCGCCGAGCACGAGCAGCGCGCGCCCGAGCGGCACGCCGCGCCCGAGCAGCAAGTTGACCGGGTAATAAATCAAGTAAGGAAAGGGGGTGAGCTCCGTGAAGCGCCGCACCGGCTCTGGATAGACGTCGAGCGGCGCGATCAGCCCAGAGAGGAACAGATACACTACGAACCACAGCTCTTCGATGGCGGCCGCGCGCTCGCTCCAGAACGCCAACATACTCATCATGTATTGGAGCAAGAAGCGGACGCTGAACGCCAGCCCGAGCAGCCCCGCGGCAGCCAAGAGCTGCGTCGCCCGCGGCAGCCAGAACGCGTCCGGGTAGAGCGCGAAACCCACCCCCACCACACCCAGCACGAGCGGCAGCCGCACCACGCGCTCGGTGATGTGGCTCGCGACAAAACGCCAGACGGGGTTGAGCGGCATGAGCAGCTGCTGCGACAGGTTACCTGTGACGACGAGCTCTTCGAACTCCCAGATGACCCAGATGAAGCTGAACTGCCGCACCACGAACACGGCCATGAAGTAACGGATGAAGTCCACCTTCGACAGGGAGAACGCGCCGCTCTCCGCCGCCTTCGCCCAGACACCGAGCAGGATCAGCGGCAACACGCTCGCCAGAACCCACAGGTAAATCTCCGCCCGATACTCCAGCATGTTCGCCAGGTACAGCCGGAACAACGCGCGAGCCGTGCGTACGCCGCGCGCGATCACGGGGGCTCGCCAGTTCCCTCGAGGAACTGTGTGCCTTCGAGGAACTGTGTGCCCTCGAGGAACAAGCGGCCCACCACCTGCTCCACCGGTGGGTCACTGACGGCGAGATCCCGTGGCTTGAGCTCAGCGAGCACGCGAGCCACGGCCTCGGTCAGGCGCGACCGCTCGACGATCAGAACGGCGCGCAGCCCGTCCAGGCTCTCGACTTCTCCGAAACGCTCGAGCACCTCCCGCGCCACGGGCTCGGAAAAATCTAGCCGGATCTGCCGGTAGGGAGCGAAGCGCTCCACCAAGCCCGTCAAGCTGCCGTCGTAAATCAGCGTGCCCTCGTGGATCAACAGGACGCGCGGGCACAGGGCCAAGATGTCCGCCATGTAGTGGCTCGTCAGCAGCACCGTGGCGCCAAACCGCCGATTGTAGTCCTTCAAAAAGGTGCGCATCGCGTCCTGCGCGTTGACGTCCAAGCCCAGGGTGGGTTCGTCCAGCATCAGGATTTGTGGCTGATGCAGCAGCGCGGCCAAGAGCTCACACTTCATGCGCTCGCCGAGCGATAGCTTGCGGACGGGCTGACTGAGCTGGTTGTCGACGCCGAGCATCTCCGCCAGAGCCGCGATGCGTGCCTTGGCTTCGGGTGCGGGGATGTCGTACACGGCGGCGTTGACCAGCAGCGAGTCGATCGCCGGCAGATCCCAGATCAGCTGCTGCTTTTGACCCATCACGAGAGTGATGTTCTGTAAAAACTCCCGTTTCCGCTCGAAAGGCACCTGCCCGGCGACGAAGGCGTGGCCGCTGGTGGGGCGGATCAGCCCGGTGAGCATCTTCAGCGTCGTGGTCTTGCCCGCGCCGTTCGCACCCAGAAAGCCGACCACCTCGCCCGGAGCGACCTCGAAGCTGACGCCTCGCACGGCGCGAATCTCGCGGTGCTGGCGCTGGAAGAGGTGGCGTAGAGCGCCGTGGAAGCCCGGCTCTTTTACCGCGACTCTATAGCTTTTGCTCAGCTCGACAACCCGGATGGCCGACATCAGTGGTCGCCTTGTACACCAAAACGTATCGAGCGCCTCGATTCCAGGAATTCGCGCCGCCGCCGCCGGGCGTCGTCATTAGCGAAAGGCTTGTGCGCGGCGCGAGCTGGGGCACACTGCGGCAGAGGTGTGTGCCACGTGAAGTACGTCGAGCGTGAGTTTGAATGTTGGCGCGGCTGGTTCCGCCCCGGCAGGCGTGGCGCGCTTTGGGCGGGCGCCGCGCTGTTTGCTTTCGCGGTGGCGTGCAACCGAGTCGACACGACCACCCTCGACATCGAGGATCGCTCTGAGGTGCTGCCCAGCCTTCCCGAGCCGGTCGTGTCCGAGCCGAGGCCGAGCCGCGGCGAGCCAGGGGCCATCGGGCAAGAGCCCGACGTGGACGAGCCCGCGCCCGACGTTGCCCCGGGGCTCGACGCGTTGCCTCGCGCGGCTCCGTTTCTCCGCATGCCTGCGAACGGCAGCGTCACGTCGAACGGCTGGCAAGCGGTCCCGGTCGCGCCAGAGCTGACGTTTGACAGCCCTGTGCTCTTAGTCGAGGCCCCGGGCACCGGGCAGCTGTTCGTGCTCGAGCGTGAAGGCCGCATCTTCTCCTTTGATGCGCAAGCGCCCTCCCCAGAAAAGCACCTGGTCCTCGACCTGTCGGATGTCACGCAGGGCCTGAGCGACTGCGGGCTCTTGGGTCTGGCGTTCCATCCTGACTTCGGGCGGGACGGGTCGCCCAACCGCGGCTCCATCTTCGTGCAGTATCAGCACAGCGAGAGCCCGGTGCGCACCCCGGTCGTCTCGGATATGCTCACGCACTGGCGGCTCGTGAAGCTCACCGTCGACCTGCCCACGTTGACCGTGGACAAAAGCACGATGGTCGTCCTGATCGATCAGCTCGATCAGAACCCGCTCCACTCTGGCGGGTCCATGTTCTTTCACCCGCGGGACGGCTTTCTCTACGTGACCGTCGGTGACGAGGGCGGAGCTCGCTGTCGGTTCCAGAATTGTCAGCGCATCGACGGCGACTTGTTCTCGGGCGTCTTGCGGCTCGACGTGGACATGCTGGGGGGCTCTACCAGCCACCCCGCGCCGCGTCAGCCCGCCACGGGCAGCACCGCCAATTACTTCATCCCGAGCGACAACCCCTTCGTGGGCAAGCCCGGTGTGCTCGAAGAGTTTTACGCGCTTGGCCTGCGTAGCCCGCATCGCATGAGCTACGATCCAGTGGACGACGTCGCGTGGATCGGGGACGTCGGCCAAGGGCAGAGGGACGAGCTCGACGTGCTCAGCCCCGGTGCGAACTACGAGTGGAACGTCTTCGAAGCCTTTCGGCCGGGCCCGGGTGTGGAGCCCATCGAGAGGATCGGCGTCTGGACCGATCCCGTCCTCGAGCTCCCGCGCGCCGAGGCGCGGGCGGTGATCGGGGGCGGAGTGTATCGCGGGCAACGCTTCCCCGAGCTCTGGGGCAAGTACATCTTTGGCGACTTCTACTTCGGCAACGTGTGGGCGCTGTCCTACGAAAAGACGGAGAGAAACGTGGAGGTGGTCGATCGCGTGCCTCTGATCGAAGGCTTCCTCGGTCGCATCAGCACCATCACGAGCCTGGGTTTCGACTCCGACGGCAATGTTTACATCCTGTCCCTGGGCGAAGGCTCGACGTTGTATCGGCTGGAGCGAACCACGCCGTCCACGAACCTGCCGAGCCTGCTCAGCGCCACCGGCGCGTTCCAAAATACGCCCGCCTTGTCACCCGCTCGGGGCCTCTTGCCGTATGGCGTGCAGTCCGCACTGTGGAGTGACGGAGCGACGAAGCGGCGCTTCATGTCCTTACCCGAGGGCACCGAGATCGCTTTTGCCGATCAAGGCCCCTGGGTGTTCCCCGAGGGCACGGTGTTCGTCAAACACTTCGAAATGGCGATGGACGAGCGCCGCCCCGAAGAAGTGCGCCGCCTGGAGACGCGCGTGTTGGTCGCGGCAGAGGGGGGCGGCTACTACGGCGTCAGCTACCGCTGGAACGGCGACGAGGCCGACGCCGATGCAGTGCTCCAGAGCCAGGTCGAGGAGCTGGACGTCATCCAATCGGACGGCAGCACGCGTCATCAAAAATATTTTTACCCCGGACCGAACGACTGCCTCGTCTGCCACAACGCAGACGCGGGCTACGTGCTCGGCGTACGCACGGATCAACTCAACGGGGCCTTTCGCTATGCAGCGACCGGAAGGAGATCCAATCAACTGCTGACGTGGAGTGAGCTCGGCCTGCTCGATACGTCGCTCGGCGAAGACCCGGGCGGCGATTACGGGAGCCTGGCTTCACTCGACGACGAGTCGCGCTCGGTCGAAGACCGGGTCCGCTCGTATTGGGACAGCAATTGTTCGATGTGCCACGGCGTGGTCGACGGTTTGAGAGCCACTTGGGACGCTCGCTATGAGACCCCCCTCGAGGACCAGGGCGTGCTCGATGTCGCGCCCTTCGGCGGCGCCGAGGTCGAGGGTGAGGCGCTGATCCGGCCACGTGACGTCGATAGCTCGGTCATGTTCCAACGCGACGCGAGCGTGGATGTGGTCGATCGTATGCCTCCTATCGGTCGCAACCGCGCCGACGAGCGATACATCGCGCTGCTCGAGCGCTGGATCGCCTCGCTTTAGCCTGCAGCCCCCGAACGGGCGGCGCAGCGGCGTCAATCGTGCCGCTCCCGCCGCGGCGTTGACACGCCCAAAGAAACCGGGGCAAATGCTCCCGTGCATCCCGGATTTGCCCTCCGCGCTGGCGACGAGCCACGGCGGCCTTTTATCAAGTGGGCTGGGGGTAAGCGGCAACTCCTGCCCGAGCTGTTGCGGTATGTGCCCAAGCAATACGGCACGTACTATGAGCCGTTCGTTGGTGGCGGTGCGCTGTTTTTCGAGCTCGGGCCGAGGCCAGCGGTGTTGGCCGACGTCAACGCGCGCTTGATCCGCACCTATCACGGCGTTCGCGATCACGTGGACGAAGTCATCTCCAGGCTGCGCGAGTATCCGCATGACTCTAGGTTCTTCTATGAGCTGCGGGACGTGGATATCGACCTTCGCTCGGACGCCGAAGTCGCCGCCTGGTTCATCTACCTGAACAAGATCGGATTCAACGGCCTGTACCGCGTGAATCGCCAGAACCGCTTCAACGTGCCGTTTGGTCGGCACAAGAACCCCAACATCTGTGACGACGCGACGCTCCGGGCGTGCTCGCGCGCGCTGTCGGGGGCCGAGCTCCTGGTGGCCGATTTCGAGGCGGTGGTGCGCGATGCCCAGGCGAACGACCTCGTCTATTTCGATCCGCCTTATGTCCCGCTGTCGGTGACGTCGTCATTCACGTCTTACACTTCGGGCGGCTTCGGCCCTGCCGATCAGGTGCGGTTGCGAGACCTGGCGCTGGAGCTCAAGCAACGCGGGGTGCACGTGCTGCTCAGCAACTCGTCCGCCGAGTTCGTGCGAGATCTGTACCGCCCGAGCTTTGAGACCACCGAGGTGTCGGCGACGCGGCTCGTGAACAGTAAGGGGGCTCGGCGGGGCGCCATCACCGAGCTCGTGATTCGTTAAATGGCAGGCGGCGCGACGGCGGTCACGAGCGGCGACGTTTTATGCAAGGAGGTGGCGGCGCTCGGGCAACGGCTGGGGCTGGGGACGCGCGAGCAGTTCAAATGCGGGCGGCGCATCTGGGGAGCGGAGCGCTATATCGACGTGGTGCTGACTCACGTGGAGTCGCGGCGGCGGCTCGGCATCGAGTGCAAGTATCAGGGGACGGCGGGGAGCGCTGAGGAGAAGATTCCGGCGATCATTCAGGATATTTCGGCTTGGCCGATCCCGGGGTTGGTGGTGTTTAGTGGGGCGGGGTTTAGTGGGAATATCAAGTCGTTTTTGATTGCTTCGGGGCGGGCGGTGGAGCTGGAGGAGTTGGAGGCGTGGGTGCAGTTGTTTTTTGGGTTGGAGTTGCCGGCGGCGCCGGAGAGGAGGAAGAGGAGGCAGGGGCAGGGGCAGGGGTAATGGGAGGGGCAGAGGCAGAGGGAGGGGGAGGGGGAGGTTAGGGGGGTGTCCTCGGGTCTCCTTAGTTTTGCAGCGTGCTCGGTCGTGTCCAGGCCACGCCGGCTTCGCCGGTGCCTGCCTCGGAAGGCAGGCAGCCTGGAGACGACCTGCGCGCGCTGCTGGGGGTGAGGGAGCCCTCGATGTTCGGGGGCTTCACCAGGAGGTAGTCGGTGGCTCTCGAAATTTATCCAGTGGCTCTCGAGCTCGTGCGGGAGGTGGCGCGGTATGTTCCTTTGCTTCGTGCGAGGAGCGGGGCGCTGGGGGATCAGTTGGAGCGGGCTTTGATTAGCGTCCCTTTGAATCTGGCGGAGGGGGCGTATAGCCGTGGGAGGAATCGGCAGGCTCGCTATCAGTCGGCGGCGGCTTCGGCTCGGGAGGCTTTGGCTTGCCTCGAGACGGCGGAGGCTTTTGGCTGGATGCAGTCGCTCAGGCCGGAGACGTTGGCGTTGTTCAATCGGGTGATTGGGACGTTGGTGCGCCTGGTGGAGCCTCGGGGCTAAACGGGGCGGTTCGGGGCGGCGCCGCTGGCTCGGGTTGTCTGGGCCAGCGGCGCGTGCTCTGCGGCGAAACCAGGCGTGTTGGGGCGACGGGCGCTTGGGGTGCTGGGGCGAAACCGGGCGTGTTGGGGCGAGAGCAGGCGCTTGGGGTGCTGGGGCGAAACCGGGCGTGTTGGGGCGAGAGCAGGCGCTTGGGGTGCTGGGGCGAAACCGGGCGTGTT
>JAYTOL010000046.1:0-13477 GCA_043747815.1 Deltaproteobacteria bacterium | reverse complement strand
GCGTGGAGCATGGGGGAGCTATTGGCGCGCGTGGCGCAGCCGCAGGATGAAGCGGGTTGGATCGAGCTGGCCAAAAGCCGGACGGTGCGGCAGATGCGGATGCTCGTGCTCGAGGGCGCCGGCTGCCGTGAGCTCGATGCCATCGTGCGCGGGCTGTCGCGGGCCTTGGCCAATCACGAGCTCGAGCTGTCGCGGTTCATCTTGTCGTTTCATCGCGCAGATGGCTGGCGCCGGTCGGGTTACGCGAGCGAGGCGCAATACGCTCGCGAGCGGCTCGGCATGTCGCGTTCGTCGATGGCAGCGCGGCGGGCGCTGGCGCTGCGGCTCGAGCGCCTGCCCTGGGTGGCCCATGCACTTGGGGCCGGGCAGATCGGCGTCGAGGCGGCCTTGCAGGTCGTGCGCGTGGCGACGCCGATCACAGAGGCCGCCTGGGTTACGCGGGCGCAGCAACGCACCATCAAGCACCTGCGGGAAGAGGTGGCCGCAGCGCTCGTAGCAGTTCGGGTGTCGGGCGCTCTGCGACTACCCGCCTCCGGCGGGGCCGACTGCCCGCCACCGGCGGAGGTGGAGATGGCTGCTTTCCACGAATTGGAGCAGGCGGTGGTGAGCGGCAGCGCCTGTCAACCGCGGCCTGCCAACGACAGCCGAGTGGAGCGCGACGTGTGTGGCGTCCACTTATCGGAGCCGGCGTCGGACGAGCGTCAGGCGTGGCTCGTGATGCTCGGCAGTCTGAGCCAGTGGCTCGAGAGTGGGCTCCAGTTGTCAGCGGCAGGGGACAACGCGGCACCATCCCGCATGGGGTTGCGTGCGGGGCGGACGGCGCTCCGGCTGCGCGTGACGCGGGCCACGTACGTCTGGTGGCGTGGGCTCGAGGCACAGGCGCGGCGCTGGCTACCGCGGGGGCTGAGCTTTCTGAGCTTCCTGTGCCTGTCGCTGTGGCAAGCGTGGCGCCAACTGCTCGGTGCCGACGTGGCGTATGGCCAGATTTACATCCGAGATCGCTACCGGTGCACGAGCCCCGTGTGCAGCCGCAAGGACGTCACGCCCCATCACCTGCAATTCCGCTCGGCGGGTGGGAGTGACACGCCCGCGAACACCACGTCGGTGTGCACGTGGTGCCACCTGTGCGGTGTGCACGGGGGTCGCATCCGCGCAGCGGGCAGCGCCGAGCTGATTCACTGGGAGCTGGGGCCCCCTCGCTCTCCCTGCCTCGTGGTGCATGGGAGGGAGCGATGACACGAGAGGTCAATCGCCCCGGGCAGCAGGCGGTGGGCTGGTCGAGCCGGCGCAGAATGGTAGATCCTCCGCATGCTCTCGCAGGACCATTACGTCGAGCTCTCTCGCCAGATCTTGCGCGCGGTGCGCGGGCGGCGCTCGCAGGTCGATCTGAGCCGTCGCATCGGCTACCGCAGCAACATGGTGCATCGCTGGGAAGCGGGCGAGTGCGCGCCGTCGGCGGCGACGTTCCTGGCGCTGTGCGCCAAGCAGCGCATCGACGTCGGGCAGGCGCTGACTCGTTTTTACGGGCGTCCGCCGGTGTGGCTCGCGGAGCACGGCCCGACGAGCAACCAGGCGGTCGCTGCGCTGCTGCGCGATCAGAGGGGCAAGGTGGCGCTCGGCGACCTGGCGCGCGGCACCGGCTACAATCGCTTCACGCTCTCGCGCTGGCTGAAGGGGCAAGCCGAGCCGCGCCTTTCGGAGTTTCTACACGTGCTCGACGTGTCGAGCCAGCGCCTGCTCGACTTCGTCGCGACGTTGACCGATCCGGCGCGGCTGCCGCTCGTGCAAGCGGCCTGGGCACGGCTGAACCGCGTGCGTGACGTCGCTTACGACGAGCCGTGGTCGCACGCCGTGTTGCGCGCGCTCGAGCTCGACGAGTATCGCAGCGCAGGCTGGAAGGAAGAGGGCTACGTCGCGCGCAAGCTCGGCATCGACCCGAGCACGGCGGCGCGCGCGCTCGAAGCGCTCGAGCAGAGCGGCCAGGTGCGGCGAGTGCGCGGCCGTTACGAAGTCGACGAAGTCATCAGCGTGAACACCGGGCGTGATGCGGCGCGCGCCCGCGGCCTCAAGCTGCAGTGGACGCGCGAGGCGCTGCAGCGTCTCGCGAGCGGCGGCCCTGGGCTATTCGGCTACAGCGTGTTCGCGGTCGGTCGGGCCGAGCTGGTGCGCCTGCGCGAAATCCAGCTCGAGTACGTGCGAGCCATGGAAGCCGTCGTGCAGGGTAGCCGCACCAACGACTGCGTAGGGCTCTACTGCATGCAGCTGCTCGACCTCGACGCCGGCGTCGACAACGTGCTCGCCGCGCCGCTCCCGACCGCTGAAACAGCATAAACATGCAGAATTTTGCGCGCAGATCACCGTAATCAGCACATTGGAGTGCTCCGGACACCAGGCAATGTGCGAAGCACGTATTGATCGCCGCCGTCGTGCATGACAGAGCTAAACCAGAGGAGACGCACATGACGACTCACAGGCAGCTTCAGATTCTTTCCTTCAGGGGCCAGCGCTTGGTTGGCCAGCGCTTGGTTGGCTTTTGCTTCATTGGCGGCGCGGCGCTCGCGTGCGGCGGCAGCGGCACCCCGGAAGGCACCTCACTCAGGTCCAACGCCGAGCTCGGCGGTGTGTCAGGCGATGTGTCAGGCGGTGTGTCAGGCGATGTGTCAGGCGAGGCCCCCCCCGGCTCGGGTGTCGCGGGCGGCACGACCGGTGATTTCACAGGCGATACCGTGAGCTGCACGCCGAGGCGCATCGAGCCCGGCGACGGCCCGCAGCTCTCGCTGTCCGAATTGCTCGCGAGCGACACGGGTGACTTCAGCGTGCCCATCCGCTGGGAGAGCCGCTGCGCTGAGCCCGTCCTCGCGGGCGCCACCGGCTGTGACGACGCGGGCGCCGGCTTCCGCGCCCTGCACGGCACCGCGACGACGGTGCGCATCAGCATGCTCTACGATGGCTCGCCCGGTACCACCACTTACGAGACGCCAGCCGAAGCGGGCTGCGCGCCGGAGCGCGCCATGCCCTACACCGTGCGCCTCACCTCGCTCGACGGCGTGCTCGACGAAACGTTCTCTGCGCTCACCGCCTTTTGCGGTCAGGGCACGGGCCTCGGCTTGGTCCGCCCCGTGCGCGAGTTTGCAGGAGCCATCGGTGGCGCCGCGATGGGCTTCTCAGACGACTTCCGCGTCGAAGTCACCGCGGGCTTCTTCGACGACCGCATGTGGTTCGACTTGCACGTCGTCCCCATGGACGAGCCGGGCCGCTCCGTCTTCACGATCGACCTGCCACCGTACGGCGTGCAGACGCACGACGTGCCGACCGCGAGCGTCCTGCCGAGCGCGCCGCTCGCCCCGGGCCACTGCGGCCCGAGCCGTGCACCCTGAGCTTGCACCCGGCAAGCGCAGCTCACTGCTGTGCTGCATGCGCGCAGCGGCGGAAACCCGTCGAGTCATGACTCCCGAAGTATAGATGCCCACCCCCGCGTGCTCGGCGCGCAACGCGCCTGCGCGCGCGCCCCTCCCAAGCGTCCGTGCTCGCGCGCAGCGCGCTCCGCGCGGACACGGGAGGGGGGCCACCGCCGCGGTTCGTCAGCCAAGTCGGCGAGCCGCGACGTATCCCGTATCCTGTGTCGCTTTGAACAACGCCAGCGCCTGAGTCCAAGCGCAGCATGCCCGCCCTGGCAATTCGCGCTGCCGCGCGCGCGTTTACGCCGCGCACTACCGGATCTACCGCGCCATTTGCGGTCGCTCGGTCTCGGCTGCTCGACCCGGCGGGCTACCGGGTTCTGCGAACTGTGTTAGCCTTGCGGCCTGGGATGTCGAGCCTGCTCAAACCCGAACCCCCGGTGCTCGGGCAAAAGTATCGCCTGATCGGGCAGCTCGACGCCGGCGGCATGGCGTCCGTGTGGGTGGCCGAGGCGATCCACCTGAGCTCGCTGGTCGCCGTGAAACTCATGGATGGTGCCCTAGCGGCAACTCCCGAAGCCGCCCAGCGTTTTCTGCGCGAAGCGCGCACCGCGGCCTCGCTGCGCAGCCCCCACGTGGTGCAGATTCTCGACTATGGCGTGCATGAGGGCACGCCATTCATCGTCATGGAGCTGCTCGAGGGTGAGTCCCTGGCGTCTCGCCTGGCGCGCGACGGGCGCCTCGCGAGCTGGGAGCAAACCGAGCTCGTGCTCCGCCACGTCGCCCGCGCGCTTCGACGAACGCACGACGCGGGTGTGATTCACCGCGATCTGAAGCCGGCCAACATCTTTCTGGTGCGTGACGAGGAGGAGCTGATCGTCAAGCTGCTCGACTTCGGCATCGCCAAGGCGACGGCACAACTGGGCGCAGCGCTCGCCAGCAACACACGCACCGGCGAGTTCCTCGGCAGCCCAGCCTACGCCAGCCCGGAGCAGCTGCAAGGCAGCAAGGACCTCGATCATCGCGCCGACATCTGGTCTCTCGGAGTGATCGCCTATGAGTGCCTGCTCGGTCGGCAACCCTTCGACTCCGACAGCTTCGTGGGGCTGCTGCTCGCGATCTGCACGGGTTCGCTGCCCGTACCCTCCGAGCAAGGCCCAGTGCCGGCGGGCTTCGACGCTTGGTTTGCCCGCGCCTGCGCGCGCGACGTAGAGCTGCGTTTTCAGGGCGTGCGCGAAGCCTCCGCCGAGCTCCGAGCCCTGTTCGAGGCAGCGTCTGGCCCGCGCCCGGCCCTGCTCGGCCCGGGCACGAGCATGCTCCCCGCCGGCGAGCGCGCGCCGTCTGCAAGGCGCGAAAGCGCGCCCGCGCCAGCTGCGCGGCTCGAAACGCGTCCCGAAAGGCCGCCGGCGCGGACAGCCATGGGGCTGCAGGTCCCGCCTCCTGCGCTCACGGCGGGATCGACCTCGGAGCTGTCCATGGTCCGAACCGATACCGTGCGCCTCGTCGCACCCCCGCAGCGTCTCGGGCAGCGCCACAGGACGACGGTACTGTGGGCAGCGCTGGCGTTATCCGCCCTGCTTGCGCTTGTCTTCTTCACCATCGACGCGTCCACCTCGCGTGCGGCGCTCGACAGTGAACGGGGCGCGCTCGGCGCGGGTTCACCGAGCGAGCCCACCCGACCGGCTGCGCCGGCACCCGGCGGCGAGCTGCCAGAGGTCGACCCCCGGCGGGGCAACGAAGAGCCACCCGCCGCCAGCGCCGTCGCCGAGCCAGGGCCGACCCCCGATCTCAACGCGGCTGTGGACCCGAAGGCGGCTGTGGACCCGAAGGCCGAGCCCAGCGCCGTCCCCCAGCGCGCCGCGCGAGCGTCTGATCCGGCAGTGAACCCGCCTGCGCCAAGCCGCTCAGGGCGGCCCGGGGCGCCGCGTGGCCCCCGCTCGAGCGCAGCGCGGCTCACGATCACCGCCAGTGAGCCCGCCGAAGTATTGCTGGATGGTGCGCCGCTCGGCAGCGCGCCTCTCCAAGGTATCAGCGTGGAGCCTGGCCGCCACGAGGTCACGTTCATTCACGACGGCAAGCGCACGGTCGAGGCTCTGACGATCCGCAACGGCGAACACAAGCGCGTCGAGGCGCGCCTTGCTTCTCGCGTCGAAGCGCGCCCTGCCCCGCCGCGCGTCGAAGCGCGCCTTGCCCCGCCGCGCGTCGAAGCGCGCCCTGCCCCGGGTGACGGCCTGGATGAAGCCGCCGTCAAACGCACGATCAAGAGAAACCGCAGCGCCGTGATCGAGACCTGCTGGGAGCACGCCTTCGGTACCCGAGCGCCGGGCGAGCCGACCTCCATCCGCGTGCCCGTCATGATCACCGTCGCGCCCTCCGGCGTCGTGCAATCCGTAGTCACCGAAACGGAGCCTTCCGGCTACCCGGAGCTCCGGCACTGCATCGAGAAGAGAGTGTCCGCTTGGACTTTTCCGAGCGCGCGCGCCGACACGGTGGTCAGCGTGGCCTTCGTGTTCGCGCTGAGCTAGGCTCCATCGCGGCGAAAAATGCCAGATTCTGCTCGAGCGCGGGGGAGAACACCGCAGCCGCGGGCGGGCGCCCATCGGGCCGACGAGCGTGCCAGAAACCCCAGAAGGTCTGCGCTGCTGCGCGAGGCTCGTTTGCACCCCAAACAACGGACGCACTCACCGTGAGGGGTGTGCCGCGCGCGAGGGAGTCGTTTGCACCCCAAACAACGGACGCACCCGTCCGTTGGGCTCGCGGGAGCGCCGAGGCTCGAGCATCCATGGGTGAGTTTCAGGCGCACCCGGCCAAGACTCGGCGAGCCATCGTCAGTAGGGTGCACTCCAGAACGCTGCAATGCACGTCGGCGCGCAAGGAAGGGAAGCCGCGCCACGTGCAGCGCCACCGCTTCGGGCATCCGGTCCAAAGGTCGCTCATCACGGCCACTTGCTTGGCGTGAACGTGGTCAATGGTGGCTGGCGTGAGAGGCAGCTGATCGGCTGATCGAGCAATGCTTGCGCATCAGGCATGCGTTTTTTCGGTTTGGATTGGCGTCCTTTCCGAGAACGGATACGGCGGGCTGAGCAGCCCTTCCGCTGTATCCTGCGCTGTGCGCTTTTCGCCTCAATCTAGACTAAGACTAGCTACTCTGGGCTCTTGGAGCGGACGCTCCAGCTGCCGACGCTCTGCAAGCGCGTCACGGCGCGGGAAGGGCTGCTGTCGGTGGGCAGGCTAGGGTCGGGCAGTGGCGCACCGACTCTCAGCTCCACGGGGACGACGCCGGCCCAGTGTGGCAGCCCGAGGTCGTCGGCGGCGTCGAGCGGCGGGCCCCTGCGCTGCTTGGCCGAGGCTTCGACGATGGGCAAGCCGAGCACGCGCGTGCCGTTGAGCTCCTGACGGGTTCCGGGGCGCGATTCACGGCTGCGACCCGGCGCGAGGTGATCGCACAGGGCGCCGAGCACGCGCTGCTTGTGCTCCGGTTCGCTGACGGTCTCGGCGGTCCCGAAGATCACCACGCTGCGGTAGTTCATCGAGTGGTGAAACTGGGAGCGGGCGAGCACCAGCCCATCGAGCAGCGTGACCGCGACGCAAGCGGGTGTGCCCGCCGCGAGCACGTCGAGCATGCGATTTTTGGTTGACCCGTGCAGGTACACGCGGTCTTCGATGCGCACGTACGCCATCGGCAAGACCACGGGCTGCGACTCGTGCACGAAGCTGACGTGGCACACCAGCCCTTCATCCAGGATGGAGTACACCAGCTCGCGATCGAAAGAGCCTCGCTCGGCGAGGCGGCGGATTCGGGTGCGATCCGTCACGGTCAGGTTGGACATGCCGCTAGCCTCGCTCCCGACCGGTACGTTATAAAGTACCAGAATGAATATTTCGGACAGACCAGTCGCGCCGCGGGGAGCGAGGGCTGCGGCGGCGCCTGGCGCGCGCGGTTGGGAGGTCACGTTGAGCGCAGCGGGCAGCACGTCGGAGCTGCTCTACGTGCAGATCGTGCAAGCGGTGGTGACGGACATCCGCCGTGGTCGGCTGGTGCCGGGGCAGCGCTTGCCGGGCTCGCGGACGCTCGCGGCGAGGCTCGGTGTGCATCGCAACACGGTGCTCACGGCGTATGCCGAGCTGCAGGCAGAGGGCTGGATCCAGGCGGACCGCGCGCGCCAGACTCGAGTCTGCGAAACGCTGCCCGAAATCCCGGTGAACCCCGCCCCGCGCGCGCGCCGAGCGGGCAGCGTGCCTGGCTTTCCGCTTACGCTGCGCACGTCGGTCGACGATCGGCAAGCAGCTTTCGGTGAGCTGCTCAGTGATGGCACGCCGGACCTGCGCCTGGCGCCGCGGGTGGCGCTCGCGCGGGCCTATCGGCATGTGCTGCGCGGGCGCGACGTCGCCGTGCTGGGCTATGGCGATACACGCGGCCACGTGCGCTTGCGGCGCGCGCTCGGTGAAATGCTGAGCGCCACGCGCGGGCTGCGCGTGAGCGAGGACGACGTGTTGATCACGCGCGGCAGTCAGATGGCGCTCGAGCTCGTGAGCCGCGTATTGTGCGGTCCACGGGACGTGGTAGCGGTCGAGGCGCTCGGCTACCGCCCCGCCTGGCACGCGCTCGCCGCGGGCGGGGCCGAGCTGTCGCCCGTGCCTGTCGACGCGGAAGGCCTGCGCGTCGACGCGCTAGCAGAGCTCGCCGCGCGGCGCCCGCTGCGGGCCGTATATGTCACGCCACAGCATCAGTATCCGACCACCGCTACGCTCAGCGCTGGGCGCCGGCTGGCGCTGCTCGAGCTCGCGCGGCGTCGGCGCTTCGCCATCATCGAGGACGACTACGACCACGAGTTCCACTATCAGGGCCGCCCGGTGCTGCCGCTCGCCAGCGCAGATGAGGCCGGTGTCGTCGTGTATATCGGAACGCTGTCCAAGATCTTCGCTCCGGGTTTGCGGCTGGGCTACGTGGTGGCGCCGGCGGCGCTGCTCGAGCGTTGCGTCGAGCAAAGGCTGCGCATCGATCGCCAGGGAGATCTGCTGACCGAGTGCGCCGTGGCGGAGCTGATGGAGGACGGAGAGCTGCAGCGCCATGTGCGGCGCATGCGCAGAATTTACCAGGTCCGGCGCGACGCGCTGGTCGCCGCCCTCGAGCGCTACTTGCCCGGAGTCCTGGTCGCGGCTCCGCCGCCCGGTGGTATGGCGGTCTGGGCACGTGCTCACGGAGTCGACGTGGACGGTTGGGCGGTGCGCGCCGCCGAGCAAGGCCAGGTGATCTGGACGGCGCGCCACTTTTCCCTCGAGGCGTGCTCCGAGCCCTGCGTGCGCCTTGGTTTCGCGGCGCGTACGCCGGACGAGACGGCGCGTGAGATCGAACGCTTGGCGCGATGTCTGCCGCGCGCGAGGCAGCGCTCGGGTCGCGCCAGGGGGACAGTGCCAGGGGACAGTGCTAGGGGACAGTGCTAGGCCCGGAACGAGCTCTAGGAGTGGCTGGGCTCGACGCTCAGACCCAAAAAGCTCGACAGGCGCTCACTCTCCGCTGGCGTCAGGACTTCGGAGAGCCAGCGGTGCTGCTCACCGGCGTCGACGAAGTGTTTGCGGTTTTCATTGTCCGCCTCTCGGAGCAGGCGGCGTACCTGCAAGTTGGCTGTCGAATGCACCGGCAGGGTGAGGATCGAGCTGCGAATCACCCGCGCGTTCGACCTCGCCAACATGCCGCGTGCGCGCGTCGCCGTGGGCTGAGTCATCACCGAGACTGCCCGCCAATCGGCAGCTATGACGTAAGCCGCGGACGGCCCAAACTTTGTGGCGGTCTTCACCATCATCTGGATCATGGCTTCGACGTCTTCGACCGAGCGATAGCCGCGACCCACCCTTATTTCCATGAGTCGGCCCACGTTGAAAACACAGGTGTTGTCAGGCATCGAGAATCATTAGTGTGGACCGAAGGCTCGGCACGTTCCAGTCAGGTCGAAGCCGCGGGACGGTCGGTAACGGACCCCAGAACCACATGCGTCGCCCCTGTGTAGGCACTCCCTGTCCGGTGTCGTCCTCTAGCGCTACACGCGATCCGAGGTGGTCGGGGCGGGAGGGTAGAGTTAGACTGAACAGCAGGCGCGACCGTTCCCCCCGCCCCTCGAGAGTGACTCACAGTTGCAGGCCGGTTCAGGTGCAATGCGCGGAACCCATGAATGGGGCTCGGTAACTCTGGACGCCAGCAGGCCGCCCATCAGGCGCGTGACGGTCGAGGGAACTATCACGGAGGCAGCGGTTCGCGCTTACCTGGCCGACGCCGCGCGCCTGCTCGACACTGGCGCCGAGCACGTGCTGGTGTACGACCTGCTGCGCATGAACGCGCTGGGGGCCGTTCACCGCCGCATCCAGGCCGAATGGATTGTCGAGCACCGGCTCGCGATCCGCAAGCTGTGCCGGGGCGCGGGCTTCGCCATGTGCTCGGCGGTCCAGCGAGGCGCGCTGACCGCCTTGTTGTGGCTGACCCCGCTGCCCTTTGGCCACGCTATCTTCGCCACCGTCGCTGAGGCGGAGTCGTGGGCGCTGCAACAGATGAAACACTCGGCGCGCCCCAAGCGTTGGGGTTGAGCGCGCTGGACCGAAGTCCAGGCGGGGCGTCACGACAGGCGACGCAGCAGTGCTCTAGCGCGGCGCAGGTCCGCGGCGTCACCAGCCTCCTCCGCAGCGTCGCACAGCGGGCCGAGTAGGCTCGCGGCCTCGCCGTCGCGACCTTGGGCGAGGAGGAGCTCCGCCAGATCGCAGCTGACGCGCTGTTCCGAGCCGCGCGCGTTCAGCTGGAGCGCGCATTCCAGGCCCTGTCGCAGCGCGAGCTCCGCGACGTCAATACCGCCTGCGCCGCCAACACCGCCTACCCCGCCACCGCGCTTCGAGATCAGGCGCGCCCGGGCACGTTGTAACTCCGGCTCCGCCCAGCACTCGCCCGTCTCTCGCGCCATCTCGAGCGCTTCTGCCACGAGCGAGCTCGCCTCCGACACTTCGTTCATAACCTCGTGCGCCTCGGCCAGGCGCAATAGATACACCGGCACATACATCCGCGCGCGGGACACACGCACCGCCGTCATGCAGGCTTGCAACCAGCGCAGCGTCTCGAAGCTGGGCCGACGCGCGACGAGCGCCGGTGCCGCGTTCAACGGCCCATACGCCTCAAACAGCCGAAACCGGTGCTCCCTCGCGAGATGCAGGGCTTCGTCGGCGAGCGCCAAAGCCCGCGCGTCGTCGCGCAGCCAGAGCGACGTGCTCGAGGCGCTGAAGAGCGTGAAACACGACTGGAAGGCGTGGTGAGCGCAACGCGCCTGCTCCACGGCCCGCAGGCAGGTGGATTGGCTCGCGGAGGAGCTCCCCTGCACCCACTGCCACATGGCCTGATAGTTGAGAGCGAGAGCCAACGGGTCGTGGTTGAACACGTGAACGAGTCTCTGGTCCTGGTCCACCTGATAGCCCGCTTGCACGCGCTCCGCGTGAAACTGGGCTCGCTGGAAATCCCCCAGCAGAAAATGCGTGATCAGGGCGGTGCTATCCGCCATCAGCAGGGCGCTGCGATCTCGCTCAGACTCGGCCAGCTCGACGTACTCATCCGCCAGGCCCAGCGCTGCCGAGTAGTCCCCCTGATTGGCGTGGCTCACCCACAGGCCCCATAGCATTTCACATTCCTTCCGCGCATTGCCCGCGCCGCGGCACAAGAGGCGGGCACGGGCGTAGGCCGCGTTCAAGCGCGTCGACCCCCAACCCTCGCGTGCCATGTGAGAGCGGGCCAGCGCGGCTTGAAGGTCGATTTCACGCTCGGGTGCAGCGCCGCCGTGCAGCCCTGCTTGCAACCGTGCTTGCAACCGTGCTTGCAGGAAGGCTTGCAGGCCTGCTTCCAGGTGCGCCACGGCTTCTCCGTGGGCAGAGCGGCGCTGCGCCTGTAGCCCGGCTTCCAGATAGTATTGCGCCGCGCTCTCCTGCTCGCCCGCCGCGGCCAGGTGATGAGCGACGACCTCCGGCTCCGCTCTGCAGGTGTCGGGGTGAAGAGCGCGCAAGGCCCTGGCGATCTCGGCGTGTACCTGGCGTCGCTCGCTCTTGAGCAGCGAGTCGTACGCCGCTTGCTGGAGTAGAGCGTGCCTGAACTCGAAATTCGCCGCCGGGCCGTCACGAGACAACAGCTCGGCGCGCTCGAGACGCTCGAGCCCCGCACTGAGCCGGCTCGCGTCGAGCTGGGTGACCTGCATCAACAGATCGAACGAGAAGGTCTTGCCGATACATGCGGCGAGCTGGCTGATTCGCTTCAGGGGGCCCATGCGATCGAGGCGAGCCGTCAGCGAGTCCTGGAGCGATGCCGGCACCGTGAGGTGTGCGTGGTCCGCCCCTGACTCGAGCGCCCCCTTGGTGAGCTCTTCGACAAACAAAGGCACGCCGTCGGCGCGCGACAGAATCTCGCTGACCACGCGCCGGGCGAGCTCTCGCCCCGCCGACGCCGCGCTGATGATGCGCCGGCAATCGTCGTTCGCCAGGCGCCCCAGCGTGAGCGTGCGGACGGGACCTGCGCGCAGCCAGGCGTTGTCGGTCGAGCGCGTGGTGACGAGCATGAGCAAGCGGAGGGCCGTCAATCGACCTAGCACCTGGCGTACCAATTGGCGGGTCGTCGGATCGAGCCAATGCGCGTCCTCGATGATGAGCAGCACGGGACGGCTGCGGCTCCAGGCGGTGAGCCATTCGAGCAACAGCGAGAGCGTGTCTTCCAGCACCCGCTCTGGGCTCTTGTCGGCGAGCTCAGCGGGATTCGCGACCGGGATCTGCAGGAGCTGCGAGAGCAGGGCCGTGTTGGTCGCGGGATCCGGTGCCGAGGCGCCAATCAACTCGAGCAGCTTGCGCTGCTTTTGGGCCGTGGAGTCTTGGGGTCGAATCCGGGCAGCTCGCTGGAGCTGACTGGCGACGGGATAGAGCAGCGTATTGCTGAAGTAGGGGAGGCCTCTATACTGCAGTAGAAGTGGACGTTCTTCCGCGGTCTGGGCGCACAGCGCGGCGCTCAGGCGAGACTTGCCCATCCCCGCCGGCGCAGCCAGGATCACGCACTGGCCTTGACCGCCGCGAGCCTCCGCCCAGGCGGTTTGCAGAAACGACAGCTCGGCCTCCCTACCGACGATGGGCATCGCCCGGATCCCGTGGCGCGCGCGCAGGCGCTCGTCCTCGGACATTTCTCGCAGCACCGCTGAGACCTGCAGCGGCTCGGGGACGCCGCGTAGCTCTTGCGGCCCTAGCGCCTCGATCACGAAGCTGCCCTCGACCAGCTGTAGTGTCTGGGGACTGATGACGACCTGGTTTTCGCCGGCCAGGTGCTGCAGCCTGGCCGCGATATTCGGCGTTTCGCCGAATACGGCCATGTTGGCGCGAGTGTCCCATTGGCCCACGTTGCCCGCCACGACCAGGCCGGTGTGAATGCCGATGCGCACGCGACACGCGTGCGCCGCGCGGCAGAGGGGGCCGTCGTCGTCCGTCACCGCCCTCACGATGGCGAGGCTGGCGCGCACCGCACGCTCCGCGTCGTCTTCGTGGGCTTCGGGGTAACCGAAGTAAATCAGGAGCCCGTCACCCAGCGTCTGCGCGATGGATCCGCCGAACGAGAGCACCACCCTTCCGCAGGTCTCTTGGTAGAGGTGCATCACGTGTCGCATTTCCTCGGGGTCGAGGCGCGCCGACAGCGCGGTAGACCCGACGAGATCGCAGAACACGACGGTGAGCTGCCGGCGTTCCGCTGTGTTCGGCGCGGTGCTCTGACCTGTGTTCGGCGCTGCCACGTCGACGACGTCCTGCTCCGCGGGCGAAAGGCGCAGCCCGCACGCCGCGCAGAAGCGACTGCCTCGTCCACAGTCGGTGCCGCAGCGGGAGCAAAGCACGCCCCGCGCGGGGGTCGACGTTTCCGCGCCCGCCGCAGCACCCGGGGGCCCCAGTGGCGCTCTCTCCTTCACGCGACGCCTTGCGCGGCGAGCACGTGGGCGTGCGCAGCGAATGACCAAATGGCGAGTGGGCGCGCACGGCGCTCGAGAGCTGCGAGCCAAATCCGTCCCAATTTTCCACCGATCCCACCCAGC
>JAYTOL010000045.1:0-2552 GCA_043747815.1 Deltaproteobacteria bacterium | reverse complement strand
CGCGCGTCATGCGCGTCCGTTCGTATCTCCTCGCTCCTCGCGCGGGAGCGCGAGGAAAAGCGGCGCCGGGATCCTCGACTTCTGTCCCCCGCAGACAAGATCGCATGGGGTTGCGATCCGCACGTGAGTGCTTGGGGGAAGGTGGGGAAGGGATCTGCGGGGCGGGGTCCGAGAGGATCCCGGCTGCCGTTGCATGCGGTATCGGAACGATCCCCGATTCGCCCAAGTGGATTCCCCCGGATTCGTGCCAGGGGGCCCGGGGCGGTCCCGGGCACCGGCCCCAAACCGAGGCCGCAAAAGGCCTTAGCCCAACTTCCGCAGTTCGCCGAGAGGAGACGAGGGTTGGCAAGGACTTACGGCGATCGGCGGGCGGAAGTTGTCACTACACGAGTGCGCTCTCGAGGGGTGCGTGGACGGTCAGTCGTCGCGGCAGTTCGAGTCCGAGCCGTTCGATCAGCACGGCCGGAGCGTGCTCGGGCTTGACCACGCAGCGCACGCGGAGCTTGCGGCCGTCCGTGGTCGGCAAGACGACGTCGACGCTCTGCACCTGGGCGAGTTCGTCAAGCACAGTTCTTGGACAGCAGCCGAGCCCGGCCCTCTGCGTCCACTGCTCCAGCGTCTTCCACAGCACGTAGGCGAGGAAGCACACGAAGATGTGCGCCTGTACCCGGTCCTGGCGCTGATGCCAGACCGGGCGAATCCTGAGCTCGCTCTTCTGCACGCGGAAGGCCGCCTCTGCATCGGTGAGCTGGATGTAGGTCTGCCACAGCTCTTGCTCGCTCCACTCGCTCACATTGGTGCGCAGGAGGTAGCAGCCCTCCTGGGCCGTGGTCGAGACTGTCCACGCCGCGTTCTCGGCGACCACGAGGCGCAGCCCGCTGCGCCGCTCTTCGTTCTCCTCTACCGTGATCGTGTACTTCCCGGCTGCACGCGAGTTGCGTGCAAGCAGGCGACCGATCTGTCGTTCGACCTGCCCTCGATCGACCCGTTTGGCAGCGCGTTCCAACCGCCCGCGTAGCTTCTCCAGCCCTTGCTCCAGGCGGGTCGCGAAGCGCGCGACGATCGCACGGTCCTTCTCCTTGCGCGCCTCCGAGCGGCACAGGACGAAGGTCTCGCTTCCATCCTCGCTCGGGACCAGCTTCACCTCCACGTCCTCGCGGATCCTCTTCCAGTCCTGCTCCTCGACGATGCGCGCTTCCAGGCGAGCGAGGTCGGACTTGCTGGCGCCGATGAGGTAGCGCCGCCCGCCCGCCTTCAGCCAGGCGATGTTCTTCACGCTCACCATGCCCCGGTCCATCACCCACACGCGCTCGGCCGAGCCGAAGCGCGCCTCCATCGTCGTCACGATCGTCTCGACCGTGGTCACGTCCACGCGGTTGCCGTCGAAGACCTCGTAGGAGAGCGGGATGCCCTCGCGCGTCACCACCAGCGCGATGCACACCTGCTTGCAGTCGGCGCGGTGATCGCGGCTGTAGCCGCGCTTCGCCTGTGGATTCTTCTCGGCCAAGCCCTCGAAGTAGGTCGACGTCACGTCGTAGAGCAGGAGGTCGTACTCGAGCTCGAAGAGCTCGCCCAGGCGCGCCTTCAGGTGTTTCTCGAGCGTCGCCTTGTGCGGCAACATGCGGTCCAGTGCGCGGTACACGCGGTCGTCGTTGATCTTCTCGGCCGGCACGCCCAGCAAGTCTTCGAGCGCAGTCTTGCGATAGACATCCTCGGCCAAGGCCAGATCGCTCGAGGGCGAGCACAGCCGCAGGAGCACGTGGATCGCCGCCAGATCCGACCAGCGCACGTCCTCGCGGCCCTCCGGCAGGAGAGCGTCGAACACCTCATCCAGCCCGAGCGAGCGCCACAGGGCCAGGGCCAGAAAGACATCGCCGAAGCGGCGCGAGCGTTCGACCGAGAGCTTCTTCAGCTCGATCTCTTCCGTCGCGCCTTCCGTCTCATCGACCGGCTCGAACAGCGACCGCTGGCAGCGCTTGCCCGTGATCCACTCGGCCAGCTTGTGCGCCTTGTCGCGCCCACGTGCGTCCAGTCGACCGAGCCGAGCGACCACTTCCTGACGCACCCGCCGCCCCTGGCGAACCGAGCGCACGAGCAACCAGTAGGTGTGCCACTTGCCGTTCTTCCGCACGCGGGTGTGACGCAGGTACACGCTTCGAGCTCCGAGCCCATGTTGTCCCGCTCCTGACGCACCCCTTCAACGGGACGAGTTGTCACTACATCCACTTTCCACTAGACCAGCCCAGCGGACGCGCGCGCCTGCCCCGATCGGCGCTCAAAAACAGCCCGCGCTTTTCGCCAACTGCGGAACTTGGGCTAGTCTCACGCAGAGACAGGAGCTCCGCCAGCCATGCTCGCACCCCTCGCCCTCGCCGCGCTCGTCCAGTACCCGATGTCGAGCGAGCACTGGCGCGCGGCGCTGGCGGCGCCGGGCGGGGCGCTCGAGTTCGGGCTCGAGCTGTGGACGATCGACCTCGGCCAGCAGCTCGCCGTGCTGGTCAACGGCGGCGAGCGCATCGACGTGCCCGTCGTGCGCTGGGACGAGCGCACGC